>LSSJ01000047.1 GCA_001595785.1 Euryarchaeota archaeon SM23-78 | reverse complement strand
CCAAAATTAGAAGCAACAATGATTAAATCAAAGATATCCACACTTCCATCACAGTTAAGATCAGCAACACCACAACCAGTACCAATTATATATTCAAAAGCACCAATATCTGGCCTTGTGCCCTGAGGAATAGGGGTGTCCTCAAAATCACTAGTAAGACCAACATCTATTCCCATGTCAATAGCAGGACTGCCAGGATGAAGATGAAAGTTATATAATAAAGGATTAATAAATAAGGGGTTTGCAGTTAATGTATGAGGGTCAAAGACGCAATCAGGTTTTGAAAGAGCTTTCCACTCCTCAAAAGTCATGTTATCAGTTATGATATTCATTTCCCTAAAATAGAACTTTGCACCTAAGATAGGATAAAATATATTATAATCAGAATCAATCTCATAACTACCAGGAGCTCCGTAACAAGCAAAACGAATAAAATATTCTGAAACATTCATAGCAATATTATTTCTTAGCTCTGCTCTTGCACATGTTTGGCCTTTATTAGTACCTCCAAAATTAAAAGCCCAGTCAACATTATAGATAACATTGTTATACACCTTCATCTTCCCTGGCCACTTATAATAAAAAGCCCTGGTAACATTAACTATGATATTATCATAAACCATGTTTCCAGAAGTATCTCCTACCTCACCCTCATAATTAGCACCAAAGGATATTCCGTTTGGCATGTATCCATAATCATATATATCATGTATATAGTTTCTTCTGATAATATTATTACTACAGTGCATTCCTGGATATATATAATAAACAATTCCATCACGGCAATGATATATATGATTATCCTCTATTAGACCTCCGTCTCCTCCTTGAATGCCAATTGCATGATTATCACCAACCCTATGATAGTTCAAAGTTCCGCAATCATGTACTGTGTTCCTGGCAAAAACATAGTTGCTAGGGCTTTTCGAGGTTCCGCTTATCAAATAAATTGGAGTGCCAGAATAACCTATATCACAGTCCAGAATTTCCATGTGGTGGTTTCCATCTCCGAATTCTAAAATAGTACTTTCTCCATACCACAAAGTACAGTTCTCCCAGCGTAAATGGGTTATATTAGGTTTTGGGCGAAAACCATATCTTGAAGAATAGAATTTCAGATTTTTGAAAGTGATGTAATGATTATTGTTTGGTATGTTAAACTCATAACCCCACCTATTACCCCAAACCCTTCCTGTAGGGTCACCGGAGTAAGTAGTATGGATATATACTTTTCTTGAATCATTCATGAAAAAGGAACCTGGATTGTTTTGACATTCATTAAAGCTATTTGATCTGTTCAACAAGATATAGGAATCATCATTAGGAACCCCTACATCTTGAAAATAATTACCAGGGTACTCAGTTCCATGAAGACCAATACTGTAAACACCTCTGCCTTCGTTAACCCATCCTGGGTATCCTATTTTATAACCTTCCCACACAATGCCTTGATTACCATGACAATCTCCTCTAAGTGTAATTCTGTACGGACTTTTTTCAGTGCCTCCAGACCTTAATATTATATCTCCTTGCTGTCCTATTGAACCACCATTGGTAACTGTGTGATAATGCAAGCCACACACATAAAGTTCATCACCAGGCTCCACTCCTGTTTCATTGAAAACTATGTTTTGAAGTCCATCCCAAGCATTAGCATAACTAGTCCCATCCTCATTTCCATAGCTACCTCCTTCAGGCCTTACATACCAAGTTGATGCTCCTTGTGTTGTGAATGACCATGTGGGGGTATATGATGATTCATCACCATCAACATCTCTTACTTTAACTCTCCAATAATATCTGGTGCTAGGAGCAAGAAAGGGTCTGTGCTCACTGTAATGAGAAATCCAACCAGACTCCTTGAGATTAGCTGAGTTAAAACTGCTTGAAGTATCTACTTGGAAAAAGTAGAGCAAAGGATGAGTTGCTCCTCCTGGAATGTCTGCATCACCTCCACTAGCTTTAAGAGTAACAGATTTGTCAACACCACTAGCACCGCCTACAGGATAAATCAAAGTAAGGGATTCACTATTTGAAAGCTCTAGCCTTGCATTACCCATTAACTGAAGATGATTGTTGCCAGCATTATCCTTGAGATAACCAGCTCCTGGATTACCATTAGCATCAGACTCCTCATTCATTAACCACTCTGAGTGCAAACCAGTTCTACTTACACTGCTAGGAACCCTATCATCACCATTATTAGCCCAGTTGCTGTAAAGATTAGTAATATCAGAGTTTGATAATTTCCTGTTCCACCAACGTGCCATTAATATATTGCGCTTAGAATCACCAAGAGCACGCCCTAATAATAAGCTATCAGAAGTATCAATGTTAGATAACACAATACTTGGGTTTGAATTATTCTTAACAGAAACACCATTAACAAATAACTCAAGGGTTTTTGATGTATGATCCCAAGTCATAGCAACATGAGCCATTCCAACAAAATAATTACTAAGACTAATTTGTTGAGTTCCATCTCCAACCTTAGCATAAAGAGAATAACTAACAGTTTTACTATTACTCCTATAAAAACCAAGACCCCAACCAGGTATTGAAGCATCCCATAAAACATATCTGTGTCCTTTAAGCAAAATACCATTCCAATCAGTTCTACTCTCTGCTACTCTTGCATCAGCAATTGCTTCAACACTAAAGCTAGTAGTAGAGTAATCAATATCATTCACATCAGCATCTGTTAACTCTGCATAGCCACCTTTTACAAGATAAAGAAAATCATCGCCATAGTCTGAGTAAGATCCTATGCTTGGCGTTGATGCGACCTGAGCACTTATAAATACAGGTAAGAAAACAAATACTAGGACTAAAGGAATCAAAATTTTTTTCATAACCTTAATCTTAGAATTAATAGTATAAATATTTTCTTATAATAATTAAGAAAATCTACTAGCAACAAAAACAACATCAAAAATATCAATAATATTATTGCTGTCAGTATCAGCCCTAATGTCAAAACCACTTGTTCTGCCAAAATTAGAAGCAACAATGCCTAAATCAAGAATATCAACAACTCTATCCAAGTTAAGATCTGCCCTGCTATAGTTAGTAAGACTTGGAGATTCTGTTATTATCACGTTCTGGGAAACCTCAGCATACTCTCCAGCAGAAGGAGGATTAAGATAACGAGTAGAAATACTATAACTATAACTTCCGCTTCGCGTATCCCCAACAGCCCTTCCCCAATGAAAATTAGGATAGGTTGGACTCTGGAAAATCCAGCCATCTGAAGAGTCCTCAAAATCACCGTTCAATAGTCCCCCACCGAATAAATGGACATCATCTATAGAAAAGAAGAGCTCAGTGAACTGATTTTGCGGGTCAGTAACATCTTTATTAACGACCAGCCTAAATGCAACAATAACATTTTCCTTGCCTAAAACAATATTAGAAACATCAACAATAACATGCTGCCAACCTTCATGTGCTGCAACATCATCTTCCCAAACAACAACATCATCAACCAAAACTTGCTTTCTATAATAATTGCTCAGTGAGCCATCATAACTATCCTTTAGCCAGGCACTTAAAATATAGTCCCCTGCAGCAGGATTAACAGTGACAGGAAACAGCGTGCTTGAAGGAACCCCATAATCATTAAACACAGATAACTCAACATTGTATATTCCAGGATCATTAAAAGTGTACTGTACAGTAGAGCCCCAATCCTCTGCACCAATTGCATTACTACCATCACCAAAAAGCCACTGATAATCTAAAATAGAACCTCCTTGATTATCATAGCTGCTGGTTCCATCAAAAGACACAGTTAAAGGTGCAGTACCACTAGAGGTAGATGCCATTACAATAGCGACTGGAAGGTAATCTGAGGAAATACCGCCTAGTTTATTATTATAAAAATCAAGCTTATACGGATTGGGTTGATTCCACCAATTCTGCCCTGCCAGCCAATCAGGCCTTAAAGACTGGTTAATCAAGCTATTAGTAATCCAGTTTTCATAATAACGAGCCTCACCATGAGGCTCGCCACGAATAGCTAAATCCTGACCTCCGCTAATGAAAAAATTGTGATGCACCCAGGTATGATTCCCTGCCATACCACCACTGGAATGCCTGTCAAACTTGTGACTAGTACCATGCTCAAGAACAATGTTATAGCGGCCTTCCCAACTAGCACTAGGGTTAGAAGAGGAAGCAATATGATGACGATTGAAGTCAAATAAGTTAGCCTCCAGCAAAGCCATACCACCACGAGCAACCCAGATACCATAACCATAGCCAGCAAGCCTGTTATGATGAATATAATTATGATGGATATATGAACCCTGTGCAGCATCAACTCGTATAGCCTGCCCACTCCATCCAAAAACCTCACAATTATCAACTTCTAGACCAGGATGATCATTTTCAATACCATACATATAGCCCATTCCAGCAGAATAAGTATGGTCTTCACCCTCAGGATTAGGTCCACCGAGCCTCAAACCTGTAACACGGACATTAGGACCACTGGTTTTGAACAAAGCAGCATACTGGCTTACTGGATAATTGGAGTTAGTAAATAACAAAGCCCCTCTAGAACCACTTTGACCACGACCACTGGCAAGAGTAACACTGCCAGGAATCATAATGCCTGTTTCATCAGATAAATCAATTTCAGCATCATCATCCACATAAATAATTTGATTAGAAGAAGCATTGCCCAAGACATTAAGCAATTCTGTCTTGGTTGAAACAAAATAATCAGCATTTGAATAATCAATAATATTACTGTAACCAGCACCACCGCCTATAGGATTACCAGTGGGGTTTAACTCGTACATGTCTAAAGGGTTATTCCCGTCTGTTTCTGTTGATTCTGGATAAGCAAAACCATAATAATCACTTATGCTCTTCTCAACTGCTTCTGCATCTTCAAAATACAAAGCACTGTTATAGACAACAGGAGGGGTTAGTTCTCCATGCCAGCCCCTGTCAAGGCCGCAGTTAATCCCCCAGCAAACACCATCACCATACATATTTAAATTTATAAGAGTAGAATCTCCAACTCTGTCATAATCAACAAGCACGCCGTCTATCCAGAAATGAGCATCTCCATCTCTATCAAATACTGCACGGGCAAGGTGCCATTCACCAGGCAATAATTTATTACCAAATAAATCAATCCTAGAACCAATATTTAAATTGAACTGGGTTTCTGGCCGATTAGCACTATCCAGGAAAATTCCAAATAAGCCTCCTGCTGCAGGAGCATATCTGCTGGATGCAAATATGTGCTGAGCATTGCTGCTGGGAGTGCCATCCCATTTAAAGACAACAAAAACAGTAAAACCATCTCCTGAATTAAAAACAGAATATAGTTCTGGAACACCCATACCCTGACTCCCAGAAAAAGAAAAGATTTTCTTTCCGTTTGGGCCATCAACAATTTCTGGTTGTCGGGAAGGGTCTGATTGAATTAGATTGAATCCATTACCACTCTGGTCATAAATAATCGTAGCATATGCACTATCTCCGCCAACAAAAGAGTTAAAAGAAGCCAAGTCAAAATCATCCCCATAAAAGCCAATGTCTTGCTCAGTATTATCAGATGAGCGCCTAACACGCACAGCAAAATCATTATAAGAAGAAGATAGCCTACTCAAACTATAAGCTCCAGTGGGATTCTGTACTTGGTCAAGGAATAGGGTACTAGCACCAGCAGCTATGGTAAAATTAATTGAAAGTAATGATACCAAAACCAAAGGAACAAGAATTTTAACCATTATTGTTTTATAATTTGAAATTAGGCTCAAAATCTTCTTCATAACCTTAATCTTAGAATTAATATTATAAATATTTTCTCATAGAACATTAACTTTAAATAATAATACTGGTTTCAAGAAGATAAAAAGGGTGGTATTATGGAAATCCTTGGCTTGGACATATATTTATTCGAGCATGCAAGTGTTATGATTAAGAACAAGAAGGTTATATACATTGACCCTTATGACTTGTCAGACGACGCAAGTTATGATAAAGCAGATATTGTGTTGGTAACTCATCCGCACTATGATCACTGTAGTCCAGAAGATATAAAGAAGATAATCACTGAGAACACTTTGATAATAACTGTGCCTGATGCTCAGAGCAAGCTTAATCACTTAAAGGTTAAAGGCATAGCTCTTATTGAAGCTGGCAAGACTATAAAGGTTAATGATGAGAAAATAACAGCTGTGCCTGCTTATAATATTAGTGCAGATTTTCATCCAAAAGAGAATGGCTGGGTTGGTTTTATTATTGAGATGAAGGGTGTAAAAGTGTATCATGCAGGAGACACTGACCTGATATCAGAGATGAGTGAGATAGAAACAGACATTGCCCTTCTTCCTGTGGGAGGAACTTATACTATGAATGCAGAAGAAGCAGCAGTTGCAACCAAGACTCTTAAGAAGTGCAAGATAGCCATACCCATGCATTATGGCTCTATTGTTGGGAGCACAGTAGATGCAGAGAATTTTAAGAAGAGTGCTGCTTGTGAGGTAAAGATTTTGTTGTGAGGTGTGATGATACTATGTTACGAACACATACATGTGGAGAACTAAGAAAAGAGCATGCTGGTAAAAAGGTTACTCTTTGTGGTTGGGTTTCAACGCATAGAATACAAGGCAAATTAAGCTTTATCATGCTTAGGGATAGGTATGGAAAAACCCAGATTTTTGTTAATCCTGAGCTCACAAAGAAGCTTGGGGAGCTTAGAAGAGAGAGTGTTATTCAAGTAAAAGGAGAGGTTAAGAAAAGACCATCTAATCAGGTGAAAAAAGAACTTGAAACAGGTGAGATAGAAGTTTCTGCTAATGAAATAAATATCATGAGCAGAGCCGCTCCTCTGCCTTTAGAGCTTGATGAGAGTGTTGCATCAACAGAAGAGGTAAGGTTAAAGTATCGATATTTGGATTTAAGAAGACCAAAGATGACTAAAAACATGGAGTTAAGGCATAAAGCAGTTCAGTTCATTAGAGACTACCTTGACAAAAAAGGATTCTTAGAGATAACCACACCTATCCTAACTAAGTCTACTCCTGAAGGAGCAAGAGATTATTTAGTGCCCTCAAGAGTACATAAAGGAAAATTCTATGCCTTGCCACAGTCACCACAGCAATACAAACAGATATTAATGATTGCGGGTGTGGACAAATATTTCCAGATACCTCCTTGTTTTAGGGATGAGGATGCAAGAGCTGATCGGTGTCCTGGTGAGTTCTACCAACTAGACCTTGAGATGAGCTTTGTAGAGCAGGATGACATCCTAAATATTACTGAAGATTTGTTTATAAAAATGGTTCAAAATGTGTTTCCAGAAAAAAGAATAACCCAAATTCCCTTTCCAAGACTGAGTCATGAAGAAACAATGAAAAAATACAAGACAGATAAGCCTGATCTCAGAAAGAATAAGAAAGACAAGAATGAGCTGGCTTTCTGCTGGATAGTGGACTTCCCATTATTTACAAAGCAGACAGAAGAGGATTTCTTTCATGGAGCAGGAAAGGAATGGGCGCCTTCTCATCACATGTTCACAGCACCAAAAGAAGAACATATTCATTTACTTGACAAGGAGCCTGGAGAAGTAAAGTCATATCAGCATGACCTTGTGCTCAATGGCTTTGAAGTAGGCGGAGGAAGTATAAGAATACACGACCCTGAAGTTCAGAAAAAAGTATTTAGCCTTATCGGCTTTACAGATGAGCAAAAAAAAGAGTTCTCCCATTTCCTTGAAGCATTTAAGTATGGAGTGCCTCCTCACGGAGGAATTGCCCCTGGAATAGACAGACTTCTAATGGTGATAATGGGCGAGGATTCAATAAGAGAAGTAATTGCTTTTCCAAAGGATAAGACTGCGAGAGACCCAGTGATGGATGCTCCTTCAAAAGTAACTCAGGAGCAGTTGGATGATCTGGGATTGAAGTTAAAGTAATTAAAATGACTGCCTTTGACAAAATCAAAGCTTTTCTTGATGAGAACAATGTTTCTTATGAATTCAAAAAGCACGAGCCTGTCAGGACCAGTGAAGAGGCAGCAGCTGTTCGCGGTGATGACATAAAAATCGGTGCCAAGGCCATGATTCTCAAGGCTGATAACAAGTTTGTTATGCTTGTGCTTAGCGCTGCCAAGAGGATTGATTCTAAAAGAGTAAAAGAAATTCTTAATGTAAAGAGCTTGAGATTTGCAACGCCAGATGAAGTAATGGAGAAAACTGGTTGCGAGCCCGGAGGGGTTCCTCCCTTTGCTAATGTTTTTGGTCTTGACCTGCTAGTCGATAAGAGCATTACCCAGAATGAGTTCATGGCTTTTAATGCTGGTGAAAGAACCAAATCATTGAAGATAAAGACACAGGATTATTTGCGGCTACTAAAGCCCAGGGTTGAGGAGTTTTCTGCTTGATATTTAACATCTCATTTAATGCTTTGTTTGTGAGTTTTATTTCATAAAATGTTATTTCATAAATATTAAACTCTAAGTATATTTTTCTCAATATTATAAAAACAATATTGGTTGTTATGAAATTGATTTGTAATTGTATAAGACATTGCGTTACAACCACCTTTACATTTAACACCGTATTTACAATCTCTACAGTTCGGTCCAAGCTTGGTCTTGTCAAACTTTCTGTTATAAGAAAAATTATTTGGGTCTTCCCAGATTTCTTTAAGGCTCCTATCTCTTACATTACCCTCAATAAACCTATCATTACCCATTGACAAACAACCAACAATGTTTCCATCACTTGTTATCCCGATTGCACTTATTCCTGCTGAACAGCCATCCCATTTGCAGCCAGGCAGGATTTTTGAGTAATACCCATAGCAATGAGCGCCAATTACTGGTAGGTCTTTAAATTGGTTTCTAATTCTTTCCTTAGCAATAAAAAGGGCAGTAGAATAAAACTCTTCCTTAGACAACATCTGCTCTTTCTTAAAATTCCCAAAGGGCATAGCAACCTGTATTTGCCAATTGGCATTCTTCATGAAAAGCAAGTCCTTCATTTTTAGCAAATCCTTAAAATTAAGCTTGCTTACGGTTGTTATTACTGTTGTTTGTATACCCTTCCCCCTAAGTAAGTCAATAGTCCTTGTTGCTTTGTCAAAGGTTCCTTTGCCTCTTATTGAATCATGAGTCTGCCTCATACCATCCAAGCTTATACCAACAACTTTTGGTTTTAATTGAACAATCTTGTCTATGAGCCTGTCAAGAATTACGCCATTAGAAACAAAGTTAAGATTCATTCCTAAATTATTAATACACTGAGCAACTTTATACCAATCTTCTCTTAGAAATGGTTCTCCACCCATTAAGGAGACATCTTCACATCCCAAATCAGCAAGCTCCTCACATAATCTAAAACATTCCTCTGTTGTCAATTCATTTGGCCTAGGAACCCCGGCTGATGAACCACAATGAGAGCATCTTAAATTACACTTCAAAGTAAATTCCCACACTGCACATCTTAATTGATAAGCCATAATAAGAAAGTAAAATTCTACCTTTTATAAACATTATACTTTATTGCATAACCGAAAAAAATCATGCCTACTAAGTAACCTGCAATAAAGGTTATAACAGGTATTAGTATAGAATAAATAATTGATTTCTTTCTACTCTTTATAATGTTTGTTCCCACTGCAGCAGCAAACGGATAACCATCACAATTAATGCAACCCCCACCTAATGATATTCCTAAGATAAACGTAAGGATAGCTAGGACTGCCCTTAAAGCTGGATGTACAAAGAAACTTATCAATTTTTCTTTAAACGAAGTTTTTTGAATATTCTGTATATCCTCTTTTGAAACATTTAAATCGTTTCCCATCTCTTGAAGTTTTTTATTAACCATTTTTATTCTTCTCTTTGTAGACATTGTATAGTATGGCAACTCCAAACATGTTTTGGGCTGTCTTATATGCTGCCACAAAGCCTACAACAGACAATGTTATAGTAATGATAATTGTTACAAAGAAGAATTTTTTCTTTTTTGATGCAACTTTAGATGCTATTAAACCTGCAGTAGCAAAATATGGATAACCATCACAATTAATGCAAACAGGATGTGCCTTGCCCATAAAAAAACCCACCGCAGTAGCGCAGCCAGCAATAATAAGCCCTATGATAGGATACAAAAATTTTCCTTTAATCCTCTGCTTCTGGATTCCTGAAATATCCTCTTTTGAAACATCCAGCTGGCTGCCGACTTCTTCAAGTTTTTGGTTCATAGTATGTATTAATGCTATAATTAATATTTAAATATTACTAAAGTTTCAGACTATTTTACAGCCTTCTGGAATTCTGGAACCGGCTCCTCAGGAATGAGTTTTTGTCTGCCCTTATTAACCTGTTTTAACTCTTTTTTCAGGTTTAACTTGTTTGCCTTGTTCTTTATCAAGCTTAATGCTTGCTCATAATTCCTTATTACTGCATGATCTCCTGATTTCAGGATAAGGTCAAGCCTTGCCATGTTCCAGTAAACAAGCGGGTTGTCTGGGTTCAGCCTGGAAGACTTTGTAAAGATGAGCATTGCCCTGGAAAAATCTCTTTTGTGGAACTGTTTTACGCCTAGATTAAATAATTTCTTTGCCTCCAAGAAAACCAAACTAAAATCAAAAATCAATGTTTCTGTTGGCTTCAAATTGATTATATACCCTAGGCTTTCTTTATAATCTAGTCTATTATGTAGAATACCCAATATTAATTTCTCAAGCTCTAATATAAAATTGGATTTGGCTTCAGGCTTTGCAAGCTCTTTTTTTCTCTTAACCCACAAAGAATATACTTTCTTGTGAAATTCCTCTTTATTCAGAAAATCTAGGAGGCACAACTCTTCTTTAATATCTGACTTTTTCAATAAACCATGCTTTACGCATTCATCAATAAATACTATTGGAAGCATAGGATTGCACAAGACAGTTTTAGAGATTATCTTGTCAATAAATGCTTCATTATTTTCTTCAAGTTTCTCAAATAAGTCTAAAAATATATCAATCCATTTTTCTAAGGGAATCAATATAAAAGAATCCTGTATTTCCAATCCATCTAAGATTCTTTTCCTAAAACATGAGAAAACCTGTTTTTTTAGATAATTTTTAGGTTTTTGGCATACCACCCTTATTCCAGGCTCATACCTGTGAGTCATAGATTCATGACTAGAAATTTTCTCAAAACCAATTTCTTGCAATAGGTTCTTTAGTAAATTAAAAGTAAACCCTGTCTTGTGCTGCATTCCCGGGCTGTCAATTCCATAAATCCACTGTAATGTTGTTCTTTTGATTGCCCAATCACTAGAAACAAACTTTTTGAAAGCCATTTCCAAATCAGGGGTTTCTAAAACCAGTTTCCCGAACGGTTTTAGCACTCTAAACCACTCGCTCAGAATGTATTTGCAATGAATATAATCAAAATGCTCTACTAATTGAGAGGCTTCGATTAAATCAACAGAACATGGCTCAAAAGATAAATCACCTACATCACAAATCTCATCTGCCACCCTATTGTCAAATTTGTCTATATTGATATAATTGGGTTTATAAACAATCCCACATCCCAAATTAAGATTTATTTTACTCATCAAAAAAGATAAATTTAAATTATATTTAAATAATTCGTATTCAAGTATATATTCAAAAAATGGTTTGTAGTAAAAACAATAAATAATCAGTTAATTTTATATAGCATTTCCCACTAAATAAGGCAAGAGGGAGGATTATTATGAAATATATATCAATCAAGGAAGCCATGAAGAAGGGCTCTGGAAAAGTAGCTATTAGAGGCTGGGTTTACAGGGAGCGCGGCAGCAAGAAAGTAAAGTTCCTGGTTATCAGGGATGCAGAAGAAATCATCCAGTGCGTTATTAAGAAGGAGAAGTTTGATGACAAGAAGTTTGAGGAAGCTGACCGTATAAGAGTGGAGTGCTCTATGAAGCTGTTAGGCACTATTAAGGCTGATAAAAGAGCTCCTACTGGGTTTGAGATTGATGTTGATGAGTTTGAAGTGGTTGGATGGTGTGATAATTATCCTATATCCAAGGACCAGAGCGCAGAGTTCTTACTGGATAAGAGGCATCTCTGGCTTAGAAGCAGAAAGATGAACACCATTCTTAGAATTAGGAGCACCTATGTGAATGCAAGGGAGGAGTTTTTTAAGAAAAAGAATTTTTACAAGTTCGACCCTCCTATTCTGCAGCCCAGCCAGTGCGAGGGAGGAAGCACCTTGTTCGAGGTTAAGTATTACAAGGACAAAACCTATCTCTCCCAGTCCTGGCAGCTGTATGCAGAAGCAGCTGTGCACAGCCTGGAAAGAGTATATGATACTGCGCCTACTTTCAGGGCTGAAAAGATGAAGACTTCAAGGCATTTATCAGAGTTCTGGATGGTAGAGGCAGAGGCTGCATGGATGGATCTGAAAGATATAACAGAGTTTGCAAAGGAAGAAATCAGGTACTGCTTAAAAGAGGTTCTCAAGCACCACGAGGAAGACTTAAAGTTCTTGGGACAAGACGTGAAAAAGCTGAAAAAGATTGCTGAAAAGCCCTGGCCAACCCTTAAGTACAGGGAAGTGTTAAGGATTCTTAAGGAAAAAAGCAACATGGATGTTCCTTTTGGAAAAGACCTGAGAACAGGAGAAGAAGACGAGGTTATGAAATACTTTGACACGCCAATTGTGGTCACTCATTATCCAAAGGCAATCATGGCTTTTTACAAGCCCAGAGACCCTGAGCATCCTGATGAAGCCCTGTGCTTTGACATGCTCGCGCCAGAAGGCTATGGAGAGTTAATCGGCGGCAGCCAGAGAAGCATGGATGTAGAGCAGATGACAGAGGACCTGAAGAAGATGGGAGAAGATCCGTCTAATTATGAGTGGTACTTTGACCTCAGAAAGTACGGAGGCGTGCCTCACTCAGGCTATGGTGTGGGGCTGGAAAGAGTTATTGCCTGGATATGCCATATTGATAATATAAAGGACGCTATTCCTTTCCCAAGAACAATGCTGAGATGGAAGCCTTAAGAATCTATTTTTCTTATTATTCTTGTCTAACCCATTCTCTATCAATTTTAGTAGGAAATATTCCTCTTAGGATATCTGCTAAATTTGCATAGAAATATCCTTCTTTTTCAAATCTCCTCATAGATGTGATTATGTGTCCTTTTGAGAAAAACTTAAATTTTCCTTGTTTAACCAACTTAGCGGTTAAATCAGTGTCTGAAGAAGTTTTCATTGCTTCATTAAAACCACCTACTTTAAAGAACAGTTTTTTATTACAGAACATACAAGCCCCTGCTCCACTAACAGGCAGGCCTGTAAATTGTTGTATCTTTCCTGGAATATACCACCAAAGCCTTAATAATTTGGGTTTTATTCCTGCCTTATCTCCTCTTAAATCAATCACTTTACCACAGTTATATCCTTCTAGAAAACAAAGATATATGCCTTGAAGTAAATCTTTATAAGCCATGGAGTCAGCATCTAAAAATACAACTATATCTCCGTGAGCCAGCTTGGCTCCTACATTCTTGGCAACAGGGAGTCCTTTTATGTTAATATAAGAATAATAATAAGTATAAGGAGCAATTTGTTTATGAGTTTCATCTGTGCTCTTATTATCAACCACTATCACTTCCTTGTTAGGATAAGTCTGCCTTAGCACAGAGTTCAAGCAACGTCTTACTAGTCTTTCCTCGTTAAAAGCAGGGATAATAACCGAGATAAGAGGCTTCTTTTCCAAAAGATTTTTCAAATAATCCTTGATTTTCCTGGATATGATAATATAGTGCTGGTTAATATCTCTAAAAATAAGAAGCTCTTGTTTTAGCAGCCCTATAATCCTCTCTTTGCCTTGGGCGTTTTCTGAGGTTATATCTTTGATTAAGTTATCCTCAAAATAAGCATTCTCCATTTCAATAATGTTTCTTAAATTCATTAGCATCTTTTTTATTCTCTTAAGATTAAACTCAACCTCT
>LSSJ01000046.1 GCA_001595785.1 Euryarchaeota archaeon SM23-78 | reverse complement strand
CCTTCCTACTATCAACAACGAAAGCTTTCAACTTTCGTTGCATAAAAAATATTTTGTTTTTATTTCAAATGATACCTCGCCTTAAGGCGAGGAGGTTCATTTTAATTCTCTCCTATGGTACATAAGTTTCAGTATTGTATAATTCAAGGGGAATTGAAGTAACTAAGTCTGTATATAATATTGCAAATCCATATCTTTTCTCATCTATGATGTTTTTTTTAACAAAGGTTTCTCTTATAAGATCTTTTACCTCATCTCCTCCAAATGCATGCGTCTCTATTATCTCGCTTATCATTGAGAGCAGGCTTGCATTAACATCTTGTAGTTTTCCACTGCACACTATCTTTGTTAAGTTGATATAGTTAGGGCAGTCACATATGCCTGCTTGATTAGCAGGATCAATGCAGAGGTCATTAATGGTGGTATAAGCCATGACTCCGATTATATCCTCTGATAATTGTTCTGTGAAGTAAACAGTTCTAATAGTTCTGAAATTATAGAATATAAGGGCAACTCCTATCACTAATATGATTATTGAAATCGTCACATCCAGGGTGAACATATACCCTTTCTTATTCATTCCTTTTTTATTCATTTTTTACATATCACCAGATTCATCTGGAGTATTCTATTCTCATCCGGACCCCCTTCAACAAAAAGCACTGGTTTAAGCAGGGATAAGGCTTGTTTGTAGCGCTCACAAGGATTCTTTCCTGCATTAATTTCTTCATGACAGCTTACTTGGGGCTTGGTTAACCAACCAAGGGCTTGTTTGCTGCCTGTGGGGTAAGGAAGATTAAGCAGATTACCATCATTATCTGTGAAATATAGACAGGCGTCATATCCTTTTTTGTCCAATCCTATTCCATGTCCAAGGGCAGTTTCATTTCCAATTACATACTCATCGATTTCACTATCACTCACTGTTAATACAAATTTGTTCAGCTTTTCCTTATTCACCCTGTAATCTCTAATAAAATCCCTGTTCTGAGCAGGATCATCATACTGTAGATTATTCTCAAGATTCGCAAAAACATACTCTAACTCAAAGTCATGCTCTTCCTCAATGCTCTGAGCAAGAAAGATAAGGCCAATGAAGATGGCTATGAATATGAGAAAAATAATAATGCTGCTGCTTAGGTCAAAGGTTATTATCTGTGCTTTTTTACTAATTTTTTGCTTCATTTATCCTAACCTTTCTATTATCAAGTCCTCTCCTTCTCTCTTAACTAAAAGATAGTCTCCGTTTGGATTTGTTTCTATGAACTCATTAATCTTTGGCAGAAAAGCCCTGGCCAGTAGTTTACCAGTATCCTTGTCCTTAATGTTTAACAGATTATCAGGAGCACCATGTATTTCAACCTCAATGTTAACATTGTTTATCCTCTTAGGCAGGGTTATGTTTGATTCAAAATTAGCCTCTGAAAGAGAAGCCGTTATGGCTCTTACCTTAATATCCTTTGCCAGGTTCTCAGCTATGCTCTGAGTTGAAGCTGTCCTATCAATCCATTTTGGGAAAAAGCTGACAAGTACCACAAAAACAAACAGAACAATAGCAAATAGTACAATAAATTCAAAGGAAACCTGGGCTTTTTTCATTCTAATCAAGGATTGGTATAATAGAGGCCTTTACTTCACTAGGATTAGCACTAGTATCAAGTATAGTTTCTATCTTAAACTTCTTTTTTCCTGGACGTATAGCACTGTCTGTGAAGTAATAAAAATCACATACAGCTGTACTACACTCAGGAATATAAGGCGAGGAAGTGCCAAAGCTTGAGCTAACATAGTCTGATGAAGGATCAGACATTAGAGGAACATCTGAGGCAAAGAAATGTTTCTGGGTTTCTTTTCCATCATCAATAATAATGCTTATATAGTAATAAACCTCAACACCATCATCTAGCTTTACCATAAACATGCTCTTTACGTTCTGAGGCATATCATACTCAACTATCTTTTTTGAGTACAACCCTAAGTAGTACATCTGTTTGGCATTATTTACAAGCCCTTCACCCAGGCTATTTGCTCTCTGAGTATTAACAGACCCATAAACACTCTTGTTAGCTAGGGAGGTTAGAAAAATAATAGCAGGCACAATAACTACTAGGAGAATAAAGCCTGTCAGGATAAGATATTCTATTGATATTTGTGCTTTTTTATTTAGTATAATCATAAACACCTCTTTTAATTAATATATCTATAAGCTCCACCCTCTTTTAAGGGAAATAATAAAAATAAAATCAATAAAAAGATATGAAAAATTTTACGAAGCCTTTATCCTAATAGAACCGGTTGATTCCTGGGTTATGGCTCCTTCAGCAAACTTGTATGTTGTTTTCAGAGTTCCTCTCAGCAGTTTGCCGGGCAACGCCTTTCCTGTATCAATTGTTATTTTTGCAATTTCTCCAGGAGGCAATGAAACTTCACCAACCCCTGTGCCTATAGCGGTGCCGTCGGGTAATTCACCGGTGCCTGTCTGTTCCCCAGAAAAATGTATGCCAGAACCGTCTGTAACTGATACTGACAAGGTCTCAATTGGCTTCTGCCCTATGTTTCTTACACCTAATTCAAGGGTGCCGCTGTTTGCATCTCCGACAAACTTCATTTCCTCACACTTAACATCTCCTGTACCGCCCAAATCGCATTTGTCAGGCAGATAACTTCCTAAGTCCAGTATATTAAAGTAGAGCAATCCGCCGATCACAGAAAGAGTTACCAAGATAACCAGACCGTATATTATCATGGTCTCAATAGATAGTTGGCCTTTTGTGCTCATTTTTTACACACCTCTTCTATTTTTTTAACTATATAGGTATATCTATCACTGATATTAGGCATATTTAAAAGTTTCGGTAATTTATTTATCAAGTTGCGAGAGTAAGAAAAAGCCTTATCTTCTCAGGATAATAGCACCTGATGAGCAATCAAGGTTGGCAGTGGCAACTGCAATTATGTCCAGATTCTTTATATTAGGGTTCTTTAAGGTTAGATGCAGATTGCAAAGGATGTCTGCATGTCCCAGATGCCCTTTTTCAGCAGAAGCATTATAAATCTTATCAGTACTTATACCCAGTCTTTTACACAGCAACTCAGTCTCTTTTAAGGATAACTGTGTTTTTATAAAATGATTTATGTCAGTGACATCAAGATTAATCTTTTTCATGCAAAATTCAATCACCTTATATGAATTAGCAACTGACCTTTCGACCATTTTTGAAATAACCTTCTTCTTATTAATCTTTTTTACCACAGCCGAGACCTTAAATTTACCAAGGAACTGCTTTAATTTTGAATCACTTTTAAAACTCTGAATCAGTAGATCTTCAAGAAAGCCTGTGTAATGGTCAGTTAGGAAATTGGAAGCTAATATGTGATTATTGGTTGCGTCATTACTAAGTACTAAAGCTGCTGCTCCATCTCCAAATATCATGTTCTTAATCCTTGAGGCACCTCCTCCAAATAGGTAGAGTTCATCAAATTCCTGAGAAGCCACCACGACTGCGTTGTTGATATGGAAGTTATTCTTGATAATATCATTTGCCAACTGAATTCCAATCAAGCCACCTATGAGCCCGCCCTCAATATCAAAGCCGTACACCTCATTGCCATCAATGATTTTAATAATCTCTGAGGAGTAGGTTCTGCTAGTTGTCCGTCTAGTAATGCCCTTACAAAAGATTACAATGTCAATGTCTTTTGCTCCTATCTTTGCGTCGTGTAGAGCCTGCTGTACAGCCTTGGTTGCCATGAAAAGCTCGTCTTCTGAAGAACCAGCAACATGTATTCTTTTTATGCCATGCTCTTCTAGGAGTTTATGATAATTAAGATGATACTTCTTTGCAAGGTCTTTGACATCTACCTTTTTTCTAGGAAAATAAGCTCCTGTTCCCCTGATTCCAATAAGGTCTGAAATAGGCATGAACATTAATCCATCAGCGGAGTATAAATATTTTTTGTTTTAACTTTGAAATACTGATGCCTAATCAAGGTTTAAGGATTCATACATTAAATAATGCAAAGAAGTACCTGAATATAAGCATAAATATATAGTAGCTTAAAATCGTCCCCCCAGCATAGAATACTACTTGTTTGTACCCTTCCTTTATACTGCCTGTTTTTATTATTGAGATTATCATAGCAGTACTTATAGCTATTAATGCTAAGGCCAAGATTGAGAACCAAGTAAAATGCAAGTCATTTACTCTCACTGCGTTTATAGCTATTGGAAAGGTAACGCTGGTTGTTGTGAGTGTGATTTTGTTGATAATTGATTTGATAAGGTTAACAAGATAAAATGCCAGGGCAAACATGGCAGGAGCAATAATTACAGTGACTATGGACAAGAATATTCTGTAACTAGTAACACTAGCAATCACTTTTCTCCTCAGATATCTCATCATGTCTAAGTTGTCAAAAATCCTTTCAACCAGCTGCGAGGTTCTTGCACCTTTTTTCCAGCTGGTAATAATAAGGTCAAAGGTTTCCTCGATAACCTCTGAATCATAATTTTCAATAAACTCTCTCAGAGCAACCTCTACGTCTGTTCCTAACCTTACTTTTTTGCATACCTTTGCAATCTCATCTTTGAGATAACCAAATTCTTTTTCTGTGGAATTCTCAAGTGCTTCCTCAAGGCTCTGACCTGCTTTAAGGTTAATAGAGAGTTCTGCCAAGAACTCAGGAAACACTTCTTCCATCTTTCTAGTTTTATGATATATCATTGCATCCAGACATATCCTGTAAGCAAGTATAGAAATCAGAGATAGAATGATGAAGATGAGAGGGATTATTATTATAGAAAGGATGATCATAATAATAATGTTTGTGTTAGCAAAAAGTCTTGTTCTTAGAAAAAGGATGTCAAGAATAACTGATAAAACAAAGGTAACGTATACTGCAAGTCCGTAAGAGAAATAAGGGACCTCTTCTATGCTGGCTCTATCAAGATAGTTCAAAATATTTTTTCTGTACTTCCCAGGGATTATACTGTCTCCCAGAGTCTCAGTAAACAACCTGAACTTGTTCTTAGACTCAGGGGTTGTTTTTGCAGCTTTTTTAGTCATAGTTTCACCAGTGGCCTGGTATTTTTGAATATTTTAACAAAAAACACTTGTATAATCAGGATTATAACCAGCAAAATGAACAGGGCTGGGAAAAACTCAATTTTAAGTCCTATGACTGACATAATCAGGACTAACCCAATCACACCTATGGCAGGGATTATGGTGCCAAAAATCATATAGAACATTGACAAGGGATTAAGCCTTTTCTCATATTGCTCAATTTCCACGATTTTCTCTTGTTGCAAATCCTGCAATGTGGTTAACAGGTTTTTTCTTATATCTGTTCCTGTTTTTAGAGACTTCTTAATAGGCTCTAGTACCATGCGAAAACTCTCACTAGGAGTGTACTTTATTGCGTCCTCAATTGCCTGGTCAACATTCTTTCCTAAGTATATCTCAGATGCAATCTTTCCAAAATACTTGCTAGACTTGGCCTTGGTGTAGGACACGCTTTCCAGACCTGTGATTAATGAGTTACCAGCTTCAAGAAGGGTTAGAAGCATTCTGCTTGGAATAAAAATGTCACCTTCAATATCCTTCTTAATCTTTACTATGTTGAACTTGGGTATGTTCATGCATACTAAAAAAAGCAGTATGAAAAAAATAATTAGGATGGGTATTGTCATAAGAGCAAGCCCTTGTTTGAGCAGGATGAAAAAGAAGATTAAGGAAAAGTTCAGTGCAAATATAACTGAGACTATTATGCTCTTAGTAACAAATGAGGATATATTAATATCCATCTGCGCTAATTTCATATTTTCCTTTAAGTTCGGAAATAGCTTATTTATGAACCCTGCATTCCCTTCAATTATTTTTACCACCGAATAACTTTTTCATAAGATACTTTTTGTTAATGTAGTAGTAGCTTATCATAAGTGCAATCTCTTCATTATTGGTTATTTTATGTTCGGTTAAATACTTCAGAATTCTAATCTTGTCATTAATCTCCCTGTCAACCTCTGCTTTGCTTAATCCTGAAAAGAGCTCTAAGGTCTTGTAGAACATAACAGGTTCCTTGACTTTTAGTAGTTTGTCCTGCTTAAAATTATAGCTATACAATAAACTATAATCTCCATTCTCCAATACCTCAGCTATCTGAAAGGTCCTTCTGGTATTGGTCCTTCTATTCCTGTTCTGCACAAAGATAAGGTCAACAGCTCCGAGCAAGGATTTTGCTATGCCAATAGGCTCGGTTGTTAACCTTATTACTGCCTCACTGGCTGTGTTCGCGTGCAGGGTTGCGTACACAGAGTGTCCTGTGTGCATAGCCTCAAACAAAACCTCTGCCTCTTTTTTTCTTCTTATCTCCCCTACGATTATTCTGTCAGGCCTCATTCTCAAGGAGTTCACAATAAGGTCGAGCATTGAGATTTCTCCTTTGCCCTCGGGGTTGGGAAGCCTGGTTTCCATAGGCACCCAGTGCAGAGTTCTGGGTAGTCTTATCTCACGTGTATCCTCTATGCTTACAATCCTTTGGTTTGGTGGGATAAAGATGCTGAACACATTTAGAGTTGATGTCTTCCCAGAACCTGTTCCTCCAACAATAAGGATTGAGAGCTCGTATTGAATGGCTGTCCAAACCATTGCAGTTGTGTAGTAATCAATGGTGCTGTTAAGGATGAAATCAGTGATTGACCAGGGTGATTCTGCAAATTTTCTAATTGTGAGAGTGTTTCCCTTTGTTGATATAGGCTTTAGAGTTGCGTTAACCCTGTCTCCGCTCTTTAGATGAGCATCCATTAAAGGCGTTAGGGTTGTTATCATCTTATCCACATTCCTACCTGCAAGGGTTGAGTAGTGCACTATCTCTGCTTCATCATCAATAATAATATTGGTTTCTAGCCAGCCGTACTTTTTGTGGTAGACCCATATTGGTTCAAAGGCATTGTTTATAACCACTTCTTCAAGGTGCTTGTCTTTGAGCAAGAATTCCACTTCTCCCATACCTAGGCTTGTCATTACAATGTAATCACTGAAAACATGAATTCTGTCCTCTGAAAGGTCAGGGAATACCTCTCGCATAATACAGAGAATCTTTTTCTTATACTCCTGCCTTACCATGGCTTCTTCTTCATGGCTTTTGAACACAACATTAAAGGTGACTTTGCTTATAACCTCTTCTTTTATCTTCTCAATCACCATCCTTGTAACATCACTAATCTTTAATAACGAGACTATATAAAAAGGCACAGGCTCTAACTCCTGCTTTACTATCTCTACTTCAACAGCCATGCTCTCAACATCAATATTATAACTAGCAATCTTGCTTATAGGGTCTTTTATTGTTTTATCCACGCTCTTCATAAAATTCTCAACATAGTATTTACGGACATTGAGGTAGATTTTTTTTATATCACTATCATCCCTATGCCCAGCATACCTGTACAAGTCATAGATAAGCTTATTGGCAGCTTTGATGTTCTGAAAGCTCTTATAGAACTTAAGCTTGTTAATAAGCTCTGTCTCTTCTACATGCTTGAACTGTGGCTCAGGACTACTAACATACCTGATCATTGGACCCTTAACATTCTTGTAGTCAATCGCAACAAACCCTAGCTGTTCTAAATATCTTGCAATCTTTGTGACACTAGACATGGGTATCTCTAGGCTCTTGGCTAAATCAAGAACATAGGCTTTTTTCTTATTTTCAACGATGTCGAACAATCCATCTATTTTTGTTAAGAACATGATAAACCCTCTCCTCTTTTTTTAATCATATCTTACCTTTATTTTTAACATAAGAGTATATATATTTTGCGGTTGTTTATGATATACGAACATTGTTGTTATTGCCTTCGAAACTTTTAATTATTAAGCTGAAGGTGCTACCTCCCCGGATGGGGCGTCCCCCGACAACGCACTCTGTTTCTTTTCTAGAAGAAGTTTCGACCTTAGGGCAATAATAACAACAATGCGAGCCTGGCGCTAACCCGAGCCGATGCTAACCTATTTATCGTTAACTTTTTAAGAAGACGTTGTTTTCTAACCTTTATTGGAGGTGGTATCTTGGCTGAAGAAAGAGAAGTAGGAACTGTAACGCACTACTATACCAACATAGGCGTGGCTGTGATTGAACTAACAGACACCTTGAAAGTAGGGGATAAAATACATATTAAAGGAGCAACATCAGACTTTACACAAAAGGTTGACTCAATGCAGATAGAACATAAAAATGTAAAAGAGGCTAAGAAAGGAGAGAGTATTGGCTTGAAAGTCAAGGAGCATGTCAGAGAGCATGATAAGGTGTTTGTGGTTGAAGAGTAAGCTTTTTTTGTTTTTATAATAATATTTTTTGATTATTAATGTTTCTTGTAACCAAATTTCTTATTGTATTTTTTATGGTCTAAAATATCCGTGATAAAAGCTATGATTACTATTTGGTTTTCATCATCTCCAAGCGCATAGAGCATTCTCCAGAAACAAGGCAGTTCTACTCGCAATAAGTTAGTTATAGCATATTTCTTCTTGTATTCCTCAGGAATAAGTTTTTTAGGGATAATATCACCATAAAAGCAGTTAGCTCTGATTAGATCAAGTTTTTTATCAATCGCGTTTAATAACATTCTGTCAACTTTTGAGGATTGCGCTCTTTCTCCTAACTGATCATAAATTGCTTTTGCCTCATCAGAGAATTTTATCGCTACTTTTTTCTTCATAAACTCAGGCTTTTCTAGAATTTATTTATATAACCTATCTATGATTTTTCGCAAGAATTTCATCATAATCGTGAGCTTTTCGAATAGCTTCTCTGAATTTTGGATTGGGATTATGAATCCACATCATACCCTTTGCATTAAAAGCTATCTTATTGCTTTTGTCTAGATAATCAATAATATTCATTAATGTGTTATGATTCACTTGCTTTGGAAGCATTTTCTTTAGCTCAACAACTGTTATAATGCGATCTGCAGCTCTCTGCAAAGTCTTTTCAACCATTAAAATAGTGTTCAGAGTAGGAGAGTGAGCAAGTTTTTGGAATTGCTTTGATGATTTAGTTTTTTTAACCATTGTTACAAATCCATAACAAAAAGTTATTAATTAATAACAAATAGATACTAACTAGTATATAAAGGTTTTGGTTTGGTGAAACTATTTCTATGTAAGGTATGCCACTGCTGCTAGGAATGTGTTGTAGGCTATTTCTGCTGCTGACCATATTGGCAGGCAGTATTTTTTGTGAACCTTGTTGGTTACTATGTAGTCAACTCCTAAGTAAGGAACTGTTCCTATTGCAATTGCCTTTGCAGCGTTCTTAGCTCTTACCAGGTTAATTGGATCCCTGTTCTTAACAGATAGCAACCCCCAGTAGAACATGTTTGGTATGAAGAACAAGCCTCCTATTGTTATTGCTTTTGCCCATGGCTTTGATATCCCTATTTTTTTAAAGGCTTTTTCAACTTTAGGTTTGTCTACAATGTGGTTAGTCAGGTCTATAAATTTTGGGTATAGCCATGACTGGTACACTGCTGCAAAGCTGGTGAAGGCTGCGTCTCTCCAGGTGTACTTCATTCCTTGCGAGCTTTTTGCTATGAAGTCTCCTCCCATTGTTCCTGCCAGAGTAGACAGGAATCTTGTTGGTGCTTCATATTTGTTATAGGCTTGGTTGTACATATCAACTAGTTTTTCAAGCCCAAACCACACGCTTTTTTTAATTATGCTTACCATTATTACTTCACAATAATCTTGCTTGGTTTCACACAGTAATCCTTGCATTCTGGCTTTCCGTCTTTTCCAATCATGAACAAGTATGATTTGCCCTTATAGTGAAGCACATTCTCTTTGTAACCGTCACTATCAATATCTTTTACCTCCATCCAAACCTTGTTAGGATTAATATAAGCAGAATCAAGGTTCTTTGTATGATGTAAGTGCCCTAGTTCTCCTCCCAAAAAAATTCCTATGCCAAGGCTCATCGCACTTATTGTGCTGACTTTCAAAAAGTTTTGTAGCTTTGATCTTTTTTCATCTTTTTTTGTTTCCATTTTTTATCACCGTTGCTATTTTTGCATATAGTATTACTTTTAAAATATTAAAAACTTTTTAGAGAAAATTTTGTCATTTTTAGAAAAGTATATAAAATAATGTGTATATGTTTATATTTATGAAGGATAAACTTACTAGAAAGGATGAGCGTATACTATCAGAGTTAGATAAAAATTCAAGACAGACAGACTCCCAGATAGCAAAAAAAATAGGCTTGAGCAAGCAAGTAGTTAATTACAGGATAAACAATCTGCTAAAGAAGAAGATTATAACAGATTTTTACACAACCCTTGACATAGCAAAGCTGGGCTTTAATTCTTATTATGTGTTTTTGCAGCTAGAAAAAATAGACAAGCAAAAAGAAGAAGAACTAATCAAACAATTAGAAACCCTGGATTTTGTAGGCTGGTTAATAACAGGGGTTGGCAGATGGGATGTGTGTGTATTATTATTTGCAGACACAATGCAAAGATTTGATTCACAGCTGAGCCAGATAACAAATTTATGTGGAGATAACCTATATGATTATAACTTTACTATTCTTGTTAGCAGTGAACATATTAGCTATAAGTTTGTGACTCCAAAAGATTATTCAAAAGTAAGGCAGGAGGAGAGAAAGGAAAAAATAATCCTTGACAAAACTGACATTGCAATATTAAAACAGATTGCTCCAAATGCAAGGATTAGTTTGACAGAAATACAAAAAAAGGCAAAGATACCCATACACACCTCTGCTTACAGGATAAAATCACTTGAAAAACAAGAAATAATTCTTGGTTATAAACCAAAGCTTGATGTTGCAAAACTCGGCTATCAATGGCATCTGCTATTATTAAAGTTTCAGAACATTTCAGAGCAAAGAAAAAAGGAATTCATATATTTCTGCGAAAACCATAAAAACATCTATTATATCACCCAGACAATTGGGCTGTATAATTTGATGCTTGACATACATGTAAAAACATCAGATGAATTCAGAAACATGATTCAGGTGCTGAGAGATAAGTTCTCTGATGTGATAAAGATTTACGAATCAATCTTTGTATTCAAAGAGCACAAAATAAGTTATTTCCCAGAGGAGTTGTTGAAATGAAGTCAGAATTAACCTCATTAGATTTATATTACTTAGTCAGGGAGTTCCAGGCCTTGGTCGGCGCTAGGATTGACAAGGTTTATGAGCAGGATACTGACAAGAATGAATTTCTATTCATCTTTCATAAATCTGGTGTTGGCAAGCTCATGCTCAGGTTTAATCTGCCAGGAATTGTTTACCTGACAGAGTACAAGCAGGTTTTTCCTGACACTCCGCCTGGCTTTTGTGTATTCCTGAGGAAGCACTTGGCTAGCGCCAGAATCAAGGAGGTCAGGCAGAAAGGCTTTGAAAGAATCCTTGAACTTGTTTTTGACACCAAAGCTGGCATTAGAATTCTGATTTGTGAGCTTTTCAGCAAGGGTAACATGGTTTTGGTTGATGAGGAATACAAAATTAGAGGTCTTTTAAAGCCTCAGAACTGGCAGGCAAGAACTATTAGAGGAGGAATCAAGTATGAGTATCCTCCAACACAGCCAGACACTCCGAGTGTTAGCGAGGAGCAAATAAAAGATATTATTATTAATTCAAAAAAGGATTCTGTTGTTAAAACCTTAGCTATTGACTTAGGATTAGGAGGTCTTTATGCAGAGGAATTATGTATGAGAGCAGGGATTGATAAGGATAAGAAAAAACTTAATGATGATGAGTTGAAAAAATTGTTCAAAGAGCTAAAAGGCTTGTTCAGTGAGGAAATAAAAGCATACAAAATCAATAATGAAGTTTTACCATTTAAATTAAAAATCTTTGGGCAAAACAAGCAAGATAGTTATGATAGTTTTAACCAGGCCTTGGATGATGTTCTCACAGAAAAGGTTGTTAAAGAAGTAGAAGCAAAGGTTGTTAAAGAGAAGCAGAGCAAGGAAGACAAGGTAAGTTTGATTGTTAAAAAGCAAGAGGAAAGAGTGAAGGATTTGGAAAAGAGTATTACAGATAATCAAAGAAAAGGAGAGCTTATTTATGAGCATTATAATGAGGTGAAAGATTTATTGGAAAACATAAATGCTGATAGAAAAAAGATGAGTTGGGATGATTTAAAAAAGAAGTACAAAAGTAATAAATTAATTAAAAGTATTGATGAGAAAAAAGGATTGATAATTCTGGATATATGATTATTTTATCTTCGGAATTGCTGTAATTAACAACTTTGTAACTTTGTCAACATTTTTTTTGAAAACCCTTACTATCTCTTCCCAAGTTACAGGTTCTTCATCTTCTTTCCAGCAGTCATAATCAGTGTTCATAGCAACAGCAGCATAAGGGACTTCTAATTCATTAGCCAATATGCATTCAGGAGCAACAGACATGTTAATCACATCAGCCCCCCAGCTTCTGAACATCTTGCTCTCTGCCTTTGTGCTGAACCTCGGACCTTCAATTGTGATTACAGTTCCTTTTTCATGATGCTTTAGCTTTAGTTCTTTGCAGCTCTCAATAAGGGCTTTTCTTAGTTCTTTGGAAAAAGGCTCTGGCATAGTGGTGTGCTTTGCTCCTTCCTTGAAATGGTCAAAAAAAGTTATTTCTCTGTGCCTGGTAAAATCAATGAACTGGTCAACAATAACAAAGTCTCCTCTGCCAATCTCTTCTCTTAGAGAACCACAAGCACTGGTTGCTATTATATGAGTGCATCCCTGTTCTTTTAAAGCAAATATATTTGCTCTGTAATTCACCTTGCTAGGTGTAATCTCATGCTTTCTACCATGCCTTGCAATAAGAACAATATCAACTCCTTTAATCTTGCCAACCTTTAAAGCACTGCTAGGCTTGCCATAAGGAGTATTTACTTTTACATCCTTAACATTCTTTAGAATATCAGGATTATCAAGCCCGCTCCCTCCAATGATGCCTGCCTTGATCATTTTAACTTTGCTGTATCTCAGGGTGTTGAACTGTGTCCTTTATTTGAACAAATCCTTTAAGATAGTCTAAGGTCTGGTTGTCCTTGTAAAATCTAAAAACAACATTCTCTTTTTTTATTTCTCCAAAGAAATAGATTCCTAATAGATTAGAAGGAAGCTCTTGGTTTCTTCCAAAAATAGTTTTAGTATCCTCATAAAAATCAGTAATATTAACATCTTTCTGTTTTTTTTCATTGTAATTCCTTATTAGAGTAAGTAATCGGGAAAGACTAACATTTGCGCCTGTTACAGCCATTTCTATCTCAGAACCTTTTTCATTTACTGAGTATCCATCACATTTAAGCTCGTGTTCAAGTTTTTTCTTATTCATACCAAAATGGAATATGGAATTATTCTTAAATGTTTGGGTAAAATGAAAGAATTCTAAAAAACATTTTATTTCTCCGATAATTCTACCCCTGCATTATTTAAACTACTTCTTAAAGTGTGCTTCTAACAACTATTTGGAGGGATAGATATGGGATTAACTTATAAGAAAGAACAACAGCTTAGAAGAATGCCTATTATCCAGAGCAGGATAAAGGCGAGCAGGAACGGTAGGTACATCATTCAGCAGACAGTGATTACCAATGTCAAGCCAATAGAGTACTATAATGCAATACTTGCCAATACTGTCAAGGTAACAGATGAGCCGTTAGGAGAAGATGAGCTCATGTTTGAGGACGGCGCAGAGCTGGCTAAGAATATTGCTTAAATTTTTTTATTATTTTTTCTTCAAATGTTAAACTATTAGTTTAACCGAAAGTTTTATAAATAAGTTTAACTTAATAGGGGTGTTAGGATTGATAATTGATTATAAGAGACACGCCTCAAAAAGATTAATAATGCGTAGTTGCGATCTTGGCCTTAACTTCGATGATGCTCTGAAACGTGTAAAAGAAACGATTTATAAAGGCAGATTATCAAGAACAAAACGCTCAAAGCAGAATGTTATTTATTATAAATATTTTGCTGACAATATTTCCTTTTTTGTTATTTGCAAGAAATTCACTAATCGTGTCGTTGTAAAGACTGTAATCCTAAGAAAGGGAAGGGAATAAAAATGAAAAAATGTCATAAGTGTGGAAAACCAATGAAGTTAATAGTTGAACCCTATGAAGGAATTGTTTCAGAAGCCTATCGCTGTCCAAAGTGCAAAACAACGATTTTCACAGAAGACCAAGCCCTGGCCTTTGGGAAACAATACCAGCAGAAGCTATTAAAAGAGAAATATGCAAAGCATCCAATTAAGATAGGCCACAGTTATGGAATGATATTTCCAAGGGACCTTGTTAGGGTATTTAATCTTGATTCAAAGGATACAAAATTAAACATCAGAGCAGATAGAGCTAAGAATAAAATAGAGATAACCGTCATATAAGAAATTCTCGGAAAAAATAAAAGAAATTTTAATTTTAAAAGAGGACAGCTTTCCGGGTTTCCCACACAAAGTGCAGTACACCCCGGAACGTGAGCATGCTTAACTTCTGTGTTCGAAATGGGAACAGGTGTAACCACGCTGCTATGACCGTCC
>LSSJ01000045.1 GCA_001595785.1 Euryarchaeota archaeon SM23-78 | reverse complement strand
GAAAGAGTATTATCAGCTGGCAAGCTAACTAAAGTACTTCTACTTCCTAAACTTAATGTTCTTTTTCTCATAGCTCGCCAACTCTCAACCTATTTTTTTATGCATACAAGCCGTCGCTTCTGCGCAATTCACAAAATGTGAACATGAATTAACTGAAATCAAGCTTTAATCATCACGTAAACCTGCTTGCCACGAATACAATATCAAAAATGTCAATAACATTGTTATTATCAGTATCAGCTCTTGAGTCAAAATCCTGGATTTTTCCAAAATCATTTGCAACTATAATTAAATCTGAAATATCAACTACTCCGTCATTGTTTAGATCTCCAAGTATTGATGCTCTGCAGCTCTCATTAACCTGGCAAATATAGCTAACTGGGCATTCGCATGTTGAACATCTGTTTATGAGGTTTCCATTGTCACAGTACAAGGGCTGGGTTGCTGAACACTGGCCATAAGGAGTGTTATCAGAACAGATTTTGGGTGGCTTACCGCTCACATATTCATAAGCACCAATATCAGGTGCACTGCCAGTATAAGACAAGCTTATTCCTTGGTTAGAAACCCAAGTTAATGGGGTATTAACTGTTAATATGTTATTATCATAATCAACACTTACAACATGAGCAGTAATGGACTGGCCTTCCAACTGAATCAAGTCTCCTTCAATTAATCCCCAGCCATCCATGAAGTAGCGAGCATCTTCAACAGGAATATCTGTGCCTCCACCAGAATTGGTTGTTAATGTTAGGAAGGCTCCTGCATCAATCATAGGGGAGGTGTTTTGAAGGGTTAGGTTTCTGTTTGCTTCATCAATAAATAAAGGATTAACTTGTAGATTACCATACCACAGACTCGGGTAATTTTGCTCCATAATATCAATACTTGATGTGCCTGGAGGATAAATATCAGATGAAGCTCCAAAAATATTGTTATTAATATAATAATCATCACTTAGATTGCCAGCTATAGCTCTACGGATTTCTAATACGATGTTGTTGTAAGCAACATTATTTTTGAAGACGTTATCATACATATCACCTTGAGTATTTGAATATAATCCATAATAATTCTGGTTTATTGTATTGTGGTAGATACGATTATTAGAAGAAAGGGACTCTGCACTGGTGTGTAAATCAATCGAAGGACCATTGTTGATGAGAACATTGTTTCTTATTATAGAATTTGAGGTTCCAAGCTGTATCCCCGGATGCCACGGCCTTGCTAAACTTCTGTCCCCACTGCTACCGCACGTATTCGCACTACAACCCGAGTCATCGCATACCTCACCAGAATCTACAATTATATTTCTTTCTATCAGGTTTTCATCTGCATTGGCGTAAACATTTAAACCTGTATGTAAGTGGTTTCGAATGTAATTATTCCTTATTATGTTATGCGAATTTTCAGTGCCTCTTCCAATTAAAACTATACCTCCATGGGCTCCTCCTAAGAGTGTGTTGCCTTCAACCAGATTGTAATTTGCTCCCTGCCACATCTTTAATAAGTCATTTGGCCAACAATCCGACCTTAAAGTATTGTTAATTATCTGGTTGTGATGCGCATTGCCCAATCCAAAATACATTCCATTGAACTCTTCTCTTGTTATATTAAAGAAATCACAATTCCTTATTATGTTATAAGAACAATGAGTGCTTCTACAATATACCCAATAGGAACCTGTATTACGGATATTCAAACCGTCAATAATGAGATAGTGTTTGTCTATCAGAACAATGCCGTTAACCATGTCTTCCAAAGTAACTTCTTCACCATTGTAGTTCGTATAGGTTATGTAGTTGCTAGGCGTTCCTGTTGCATCCGGCCTTATAGTGTTTGAATTGCTTGTATATGTTCCTGCTCTTATGTATGCTGTATCCCCTGGTTGGATTTCAGCATTTGCTTTACCAATTGTGCACCAGGGTTCAGTTAGGGTTCCTGGGTTTGATGAATCAGAGCAGGTTCCGCCAATTGAATTTATATCAACGTAATAATCAGTGGCAGATACAGTAATTGATAGTACAAGCACCGATATAATCAAGCTAATAAAAATCTTTTTCATTTTCTTTCACCTCATGTGAATCTGCTTGCAACAAACACTACATCAAATATATCTACTTCTCCATCATTATCAGTATCTGCTCTAGGATCAAAGCCTGTGGTTAAGCCGAAGTCTGATGCTATAATCACAAGGTCATTAATGTTTACATCACAATCATTGTTAAGATCACCTTCAATACTACAATTAACAACACTACTCTCAAATTCATAAGCACCAATATCAGGTGCACTGCCTTGTGGGATGGGGTTGCCATCATAATCCATGGTAAGACCAACATCTATACCAGCATCAATAGCAGGACTAGTGCTCTGTAAATGAAAGTCTTGGGTAGGAACATCGACAAGTAAGGGATTAGCAACTAATGAGTTTGTATCAAAAACAGAACCACTCCATGAATTTGACTGCCACTCAGAAAAGCTCTGGTCACTGTTTCTATATATGAATCTTTTCCCGTTGTCAGGATAAAAAATATTATAGTCTGATACGAGAGTCTTGTTAAGAGCATTTGATGTCCAAGCAAGGTGATAGGTGTTATCAAGGAAAATATTATTCTTTAACACTGTATTAGGGCCTAGATTATTCCACTCACCATACCCTCTGAATCCATAAGTACAGTTATACACAACATTATTATAGAACACCACTTCATCTTGTAAGTATTTATCCTTTAATCCTACCAGATGATTAGTTATTATGTTGCCATAAACCTGATTACCTGTTTTTGTACTTAAAGAATCTCTATTACAGTTCAGATTTATTGCTACCTGAGCAGTACCTCCATAGGTATGACCATCTTTTATTAAATTATATCTTATAATCGTATCTTTAAGCTCCTGATTAGTAAAAGCATAAAGAGCTATTGTTGTTCCGCAGTTATAGAAGGTATTTCCTTCAATGATGTTATGATGCCCGCCTTGAATACCTATGCCATGTGAATCTGAGTTTTGTTGTGATGGCCTTACTCCAATATCATGAATTATATTATTTCTAAAAGTAAGATGGTGAGCTGCATTATTATCACCTGATAAAGAATAAGGGCCGTTATCCACCCATGAAATCTCACAATCTTCTACTGTAAGATAATTACAACCATTCTGGATTTTACTTACTGTACCATACGTGAAAGTACAATTTTTCCAAGTTGTGTGTTTTGCATTGTACCCGGTTCCAATGAATCTTGTATTGGCATAGAATGTAATGCTATCAAAAGTAATGTATTCTTTTCCATTTACCAAAAAATTCCAACCCCAACCAGGAGCATAAATCCTTCCTGTAGGATCACCATTATCAGAGGTATGCACATATAGTATGGTATTTCTTGCATAAGTATCACTGTAATGAGTACCAGGAGTATTTTTACATTCATTTAAGCTGGATGCTGGGTCAAGGAGGGTATACGAACCGCTGGCAGAAACATCCTCAAAATATAAATCATTCTGGTGATTTGCATCTGGTAGAGTGATGCTATATGTGTTGTTCCCCTCGTTAACCCAAGGTTGATGTGCTAATTTATATGGAGTCCAAATCTCAGCTGGATCACCAGGACAATCACCACGTATTATGATTCTGTTAGAATCACTAGTACCTGATATTGGCTCAATTAAGGATTCGTCACAAAAAACTGCATGTTTACCACCACTATATGTTCGGGTGTGGAAACCACAGACATACAGAGTATCGCCTGCTTGAACTCCTCCAGAACCCCACACAACATTAAGCAGGCTATCCCAAGCATTATCATAACTACTACCATCTTCTACTCCATAGTTTCCTCCTGCTGGTCTTACATACCAGTCAGTTGCAGAGACCAAGCTAGGTATAAAAAACAACATCAGTGCCAATCCAATCAAAATCTTTTTTTTAGGATTGAATAGTTTATTTCTTGAGCTAGAGAAATAGCTTCCAAGGCTTTGTCTAGACTTCTCTGTACCTAATAGTCTTCTAACCCTTGGAAATAATTTTCCTATTTTCATAGCTCGCCAACTCTCAACTGTCTTTGTGAATTAAGTTACAAAAACGTGAACATGAATTTGTGAATGATTGAATGAAATTATGACCATGATAATCAGCCTCCAGTGCAAATCTTGCCTCCGCTATCAAAAACAATACAATTAACAGTGGATATATTGTAAGTAGACAGGTTAGTATTACCAGCAACATGAAGCCTTGAAGAAGGATTGTTAGTACCTATGCCAACCAAGCCTTGACTATCAATTATGAATAAATCTCCATCAGCACCTGAATTGCTTGATACCATTAATGGCTCGATAGTTGAGGATGTGTTTACTATCTCTAGCTTTGCATCTGGGTCTGTGTCATTGATTCCCACAGTTGCTGATGCTCCACCACCGTATATACGCATTAACTCAACACTGCTTGCATCTTTAAATATGATCCCTCCATCTCCATGCCTTAGTATTATGGAATCCCCGGTATCAGTCCAGGTTATAATATCAAATGCAGCTCCATTACGCTTAACCATAATCCTGCTTGTATTGTCAGCATCAGCTCCTTCTAAGTATAAATCTGTAATATCTGCAGGTTGAGCTTTAACATGAAGATCATACAAGGGGTTTTTAGTGCCAATACCCACCCTTAAGTTTGTATTATCAATAAACAAACTTTTAGCACTAACATTATCACTCGGTGCTGTTAGATTCACCTGTGTGCCTAGGTCGGTCCATCCTCCTCCGCTGGCATTACTTCTTGCGTCTATTGTTTGGTTTAGCTTGGTTTCATTTAGGTAGAGGTTTGCGTCTCCGCTTGTGGTTCCTCCATAAAGATATGGTCCTGATGTGTTTACTGCTGTTATGTCTCCTGTTCCTCCACTGTCCTGGTCTGTTTCGCACTTAAAATGAGTTCCATTATACGTTAATTTGTTTGTTCCGCTACAAGTCGGTATTGTTATATTGATTATTACGTTCCCTGTGGTTGGGCTTGCTGTGAGAGGTGTGCCTGCTGCTGCTGTTACACTTGAAACATTGCCTGTGTTATTGCCTCCTAGGCAGTTGGTTCCATCTGCTAGGCATATTGCTGTGCCATTCACTAGTGCTGTGCTTCCTTGCACATACAAGGCTCCTGAAACATTGAGGTCTGTTACTGTTCCTGGTGCTGAGCCTATGTACACTACTCCTGAGGTTAGCCATTTGAAGTAGATGCTTCCTTGGCTTTCTATGTATAAATCATAAGCTGAGGCTCCTGTTCCTGTGATGTATGTGCCTGTTGCTGGCAGACTGCCATCTCCATAAAGTGTGAGTGCTCCTGGTTGTCTTATTCTGCCTCCATCAACACTTAGGTTTGTGGTTATGTTTAGGCTCCCGTTTAGCACACTATCCCCTTCTTCTTCTATGTATAAAGTATCGTGTCCTGGGTCATTTTGTGCTAGTACCATGGGTAGTAAGGCTAGCACTAGGAAGATGAGGAGTTTCTCTGTCCTGTTTTTTGCTGTTTTCCTCATTTTATTCCTAGCTTTTTAGCTATTTGAAGGGTTTCTTTTGAGTCTCTTATCTTTCTTAGAGCATTGGTTTCAAAGTGAGAAACAGCTGCTTGGCTTATGCCAAGTCTTTTGCTTACTTCTATTTGGGTTAGATTCTTTGCTCTAAGCTCTAGAACTTTTATTTCTTTCTGGGTAAGCATTCTTATAACCCTTCTAAGTTATATAACTTATGATTATTATATATAAATCTTTCGATAATTTAGTATTTGTATAATAAAAATAAGTTATATTTACATTATAATTAATATATATCATATTTAAATCTTTTGGTTTGTCATAATTCGTGCTTCGCAAGGGTGGGGCCAGCTCGGGCACGCTTACTAAACCGAGAGCTACACCTCCCTGTAGGGGGCATGTCCCCCTGTTTCGCTTTGATTATAAAGTAGATGTTGCCCTCGCGAACCGGCCTCACCCACCCTTGCTTCGCAAATAATGCAAATCAACACTTCTAATGCACCAGAATTAATCACTCACAAATTATTCCGAATTATTTATATATCAAAACCCTTATTTTTAATGTACATGGCAGAACTAAAGAGAAGCCTGGGCTTTATCACCATCGTAGGATTAACATTAACAGCAATGGTTGGCACAGGCATGTTCTTTGGCACAGCCATAGGAGCCAGATATTCAGGAAACGCTGTATTGATTGCTTGGGCAATCCTGGTGCTACTCAGCATTTATGTGGCTGCTTGCTTTGGAGAACTCACAGCTTTATTCCCAAGAGCAGGAGGAGTGTATGAGTTCTCAAAACATGCTTATGGTAACTTCTTCTCATTTATCATAGGCTGGATTACTTGGATGATGGCAAACATAGGAGTCACAGTGCTAATAGTGGCTGCTCTTGAATACCTATTACCAGTAAGCTATGCAATGCATTCAAAGATACTCATAGCCATAGCAATAATCCTAATTCTGAACTTTATAACATACATAGGCGTGGATACTAGTGCAGCTGCTCTGACACTGTTTGCCTTAGTATCAGTTATTCTGTTTCTAGCAATCATTATTCCAGGGACTCTTCAGCTTAATCTTGCTAATTTCAAGCCCTTCTTCTCTCACCCTTACCTCTTTGTATTTTTATCCTTGTTCTTCATGGTAGAAGGACTAATGGGATGGGAAGAAGCATCTTTTCTAGCAGAAGAGACTAAGAATCCTGAAAAAACCATTCCTAAAGCCTTAATAGTTTCAACCCTTTTAGCAGGACTACTAGGTCTGGGCACAGCAATTGTTACCCTAGGCATAATTCCCTGGAAAACCCTTATTAACATGGAAACCCCTATTACATACCTTACAGGGATCTTGTTTGCTCCTCCAGGCCCTAATATCATAGGCATAGGCATAGTAATTACTCTAATAGGCTCAGCAGCAGGCATGGTAATCTCAACACCCAGATTATTACTAGCAATGGCAAGGGACAAGCTCTTCATAGCCCAACTAGCAGCTATTCATGAGAAAACAAGGACACCTTACAAAGCAATTATTTTCCAGACAATCGTATCAATAATAATCATTATTATAGGTTTTGCACAGTATGAGACTTTGCTAAGCATGTTCGTACCCTTAGCACTTATAATGTACTCTGCTATCCTGTTCTCAGTAACCATCCTGCGATTCAAGCTAAAACATGTTAAAAGGGTGTTTAAAGTTCCGTTTGGAAGAATAGGTCCTGTAATTATAGCCTTGGTTTATGTAAGTATAATAGTTGCGTGGCTGAAGCTTCAGCCAGGAGCACTAAGTCTTTTCACAGTAATCATGTCTTTAGTGTTCTTTGGCATACCCATCTACCTACTCTTAATATTCTTTTACAATCCAGATGCTATTGTAGGCTTTTCAAACTACTTTGCTCATCTAAGCCTATGGATGGAGAATCTGCTATTACCTAAGCATGTGAGAAAACGCATAATAAGCCTATTCAAGAATATGGATTCAAGAATAGTGCTTGAATATGGAGCAGGAGTAGGAACCCTGACCCTGCACCTAGCAGAAGCAGTAGGACCTAAAGGAAAGGTGTATGCCACTGATCTAAGCAAAAGAAATGTTAATCTTTTAAGTAAAAGATTGCTTAAAAAAGGCATGAGTCATGTCACAGTAATCCATGATGAGCACCAAGTGAACAGAGTGCACCCATCAGTTGGAAACGTGGACATGATTTTTAGTATAGGTATGATGAGTTATATGCAGGATGTAAAGAAAATCCTTAAAGAAATGCATCGCTTATTACCAGAAGGAGGAAGAATTATGTTTGTAGAATACGTTAATTTCTTCAGATTCCTCCCAGATGCTGAATGGATATCAGATATTAAAAAACTGAAACAGATATTCAGAGAAGCAGGCTTTTCAGTAAAAATAGAGAAAAAACACGGCTTACTATGGAACTACTTATTTGTGTACGGCATAAAATCAGAAGAAGATGTGCCGGTAATATGAAGTTCAAATGCGCCGACCGGGCCTCTAACTCACAACCTATCCAAATAATTCAAGAACTTGAAATAAGCTTCTGCGCACTTCCTGCAATAAGTATTCTTAGGAAGCCCACGCATGCAGTACTCTGCTTTTTTACCACAGATAATACAGTTAGAACTCTTTTTATCACTATTATTTTCAGAAACCTTTCCCTCCTCTTTTACTGAAGTGAGTGCCATGAAAATAAAAAATTAAGCCTTTAAAACACAAATATTTACTTCTAATTGATTTATTATTATTTAAATTTTTTCTTGAAAAACCCGTAAATAATAACAATATATATAAATTCATTATTTGTTCTTTAGTGTTCATGGCTAAATTTAGGAAAGCACCTGAAGGAGAAGAGGTTGTCAGAGTCAGACTTCCAAGAGGAGGAGAAGTGCTTGGCATACTTGATAGAAGACTAGGGGGCAGTAGGTGTGAGGTTAGATGCCTTGATGGTAAAACCAGGATTTGCAGGATTCCTGGGAGATTAAAAAGAAGGCTTTGGGTAAGAGAAGGAGATATTGTGCTTGTTGAGCCCTGGGAGTATGGCGGAGACGCAAAAGGAGACATTCTTTACAAGTACAGGCCAATTCAAGTTGATTGGTTGAAGAAGAACGGTCATTTAGATAAGTTAGAAGAATTGGATGAGTTTTAGGTTTTTTTCTCTCGCGAACGAAGTGAGCGAGCAAATAAATATTTTAAAATTTTAAATTAATTTTAATTTTGAATTCTTAATTTTGATTTAATTTTATTTTCTTAATTTAATATTTTTAACTTTTTATTTTAAAATTTTAAACAATTATTTGCGCCTCAAACGCCGGCGGGGCTTTTTTAAATCCTTTCTCAGTATAACAATACCTAACCATATCACTCCTATCACTACCAATGAATCTGCTAGGTTAAACACTGGCCAGAACTTTAAATCAATAAAATCAACTACAAACCCTCTTAATACTCTGTCTATAAGGTTGCCTAGCAAACCAGCCACTAACAAGATTATTGGGAGAGTGTGCTCTTTTTTTATCTTATCAATGCTAAGCATTATTAAGCCTAGTATAATAACACTTATCCAGGCTAGAAGTACGTTGTAACCTTTTAGGATTCCAAAGCTAGCGCCTGTGTTAGTTACAAAATGAAAACTAACTATGCCTATGTCAACAAATAATCTTTTGGTCTCAAACCAAAACTTTAAGAGCTGATCTATTATAATTAAGCCAACCATTACAATAGTGTTTCTTACAAAATATTTCATAATAATCATTTATGATTGGTTATAGAATAAAAATGTTTCTAGTAGCTCCACTTATCCTTTGGAAAACTATGCTCTCCTTCTGCTATTCTCTCCATTCTCTTTAGTCTCTGGTTCATTGAGTCAAGCTCTGCTTTTATTGCATCCAGCTTTGCACTTATGAGCTCAAGGTCTTTGCCAATATTTATTTCTCCAAGTTTATGCTCATAGCCTGGATAAGCTTCTTTTTCACTTACTCTTTCGAAACCAAGGGCTTCTGGTGAGACGCTGCCAGGAGTAGGTGTGCTAGGAGCGCTAGGATAAGCTCCATAACCAGCATCAGGGCTTCCTAGAGGCTCATTCATACCAGGTCCTAGATCTCCTCCCATATCATCTAAGCCAAGATCATCCTTCTTTTTTCCTAAGAACTTGCCTAAAAGACCCATTAGTCACCTCTTTTTTATTATTATTCATTGTTTTAGTATAAAAACTTTACTCTTAATACTTTGCTTCAAACCCAGGGCATGTACTTTATTACCTTAAAGCTTATACTCTCAGGATATATCATTAGTTTTTTTTCTTTAACATTACTCACAAGTTCTCCTGGCTTTTGGAGTTGAAAATAGTTGGCTAGTAAGCCTGCGAATAAGTAGCCTTTTAAGCTTTCCTCACTTCCATAGATGTATCCTAAGCCTCTTTTCAAGTCTTCTACGCTCATACCATGGGCTGCCTGGGTTTTTTCTGCTAATACTTGGAAAGGGTCTTTGCTCTTGATAATGCTGAGCAAGTCATATTGGTTTAACTCAACTCCTAGATTTAGGCTGTAGGGCTTGTTGATAATGCTCGGTGATATTATTATTAATTTGTAGTTGTTTTTAAGCAGCTCTTTGTAGTTTTTATTATTAAGCTCTTGTTCTACTCTGTCTAGCTCTTCTTTTTCAAAATAGTTAAAACTGTCAACTGTTAGGTTGGTGTTGGTGATTGGCTTAAGAGTTACTGCTGTGTAGAGCTGGTTATTCTCATATAGATAAAATGTGTTGTTATTCTTTTCAAAACCTTTTCTTAGGTCATTCATATCCTTGTACACTAGCAAGGTTAGTATTACTAGGAGTACTATTATTAAGAGCATAATCCTGGTTACTATCTTAAAGCCTTTGCCTAGGAACTTGGTGACAAAGTGGATTATTAACACTGCTAAGAGTATCAGAAGGATGGTCATAATTTCCAAGTGTTTTCACCTCTTTACAATGTTATTTTTGTTTTATTTTTATAAAGTTTTGCAATTATTTTGCATAGTTACATTCTCTTCTTAAAACACACTCTTCACATAATGGTTTTATCCTACAATACCTTTTCCCATGCTCTACGAGTAATGCATGGTACTCTTTGAACATTTCAACATCTTTTGGCAAGGCTTTGTGAAACATCTTCTGTAGTTCTTTGTAAGAAGCATTTTTATGCGCCAGGCCTAGCCTTGAAAAGATTCTTTTGGTATAAGCATCTATCACAAAGAATGGTTGCTCATAAGCATATAACAAGATTGAGTCTGCTGTTTCAGGACCAATGCCCCAGATACTAAGTAAGTTTTCACGATTAACATCTTTACCTAACTCTAAGAATTCTATCATTGCTTTGATTTTCTTAGCCTTTTGATTGTAGTAGCCACTTGGTTTTATTATTGCTCCCAGCTTGTTTGCTGGCAATGATTTAAGCTTTTTTATGTCTAATAATCTTCTTTTATTCAACTCAATTAGTGCTTTCTCAACATTCTTCCAAGCAGTGTTCTGGGTGAGAATTGCACCAATTATTATCTCAAACTTTATTTGCTTTGTACTTGGCTTTTTTCCTTTGTGCACAGGAATAAATCTATATCTTTCGGTTAAGGGCCACCAGCCTTGAGGACCATAAGCTTTGTAGATAATTTGATATATTTTTTTGATTCTGTTCATTCATTTAAGTAGTTGTTTAGTATTATATAAAATTTGTCAGTGCAGCTAAAACCCTGTTGAAATCACAACATTTAAATATAAGTTAGGCTTACTTAACATTGTATGGCTAGCCTAACAAAGAGCTTTGAGGATTACCTTGAGGCAATATATCTTCTGGAGCAGGAAAAAGGCGCTGTTAGGGTAAAGGATGTTGCAAAGAGCCTTGATGTAAAGCTGCCAAGTGTGACTGAGGCTGTCAGGAAAATGTCAAAGGCTCAACTGGTTGAATTTGAGAGATATGGCCTGATAAAGCTAACAGAGCAGGGAAAAGTTTTTGCAAAGGGAGTCTATAAGAAACATGAAGTATTGTTTGAATTCCTGCATAATATACTGGGAGTTGACAAGGCAACTGCTATGAAAGATGCGTGCGAGATAGAGCATAGCCTAAGCAATACTACTCTGAAAAAATTAAAGCAATTTATGAAGAAATGGAGGTGATTATATGCCAGGATATGATAGGATGGGACCAGGAGGAGAAGGGCCAATGACAGGAGGTGGTAGAGGTTATTGTGGGCCTGGAAGCGAACGTGGTAATATACCTTTTATCCCTCGTGGAGCAGGAAGAGGATTCCCTCCGCGGGGTGGTGGAAGAGGCAGAGCCTTTGGCGGAGGCAGAGGCCGCGGATATGGATCTAGTATGAACCAGTTATATGATGTGAACCAGGAATTGGATGTGAGGGAAGGTTCAACTTTAGAAAAGGTAGTTAAAGCGCTTGGTGAAGTAATGAATTCAGCTAAAGAAATATTGAAGTCCTCAAAAGAAATAATGAGTGATTACAAGAAAATTAGGGAAGAGTCTAAAGAATGAATTTTTTACTTTTTTATACAAAAGAAAATGAAAGAAATAAAAGCACATAGAAGGAATCTTGAAGAATCAGTAACTCAGAATAGTAATTCTAAATTGTATAATATCTTGGGTACGGGTATGGCGTATGGGATGGGCGTATCTGGAGTTGTTGCATTTCATTTTCTTTGCCCTCCTATAATAATTTGTGATGCATACTATGTAATAAAAAACGGCCCAAAAAAGACGTATGAAAGGATAAGAGACGCATTCAAAACTGGATAAGAAAATTAAGGAAGAGCCTGAAAAATAGTTTTTTTATATTATGGTCAAATGAAAAGAAGTAAAGTATGTTTTCGTAGATGATTTAAATGAATGAACTCTTATTAATCATTCTTTTGGTTTTTGGTGGTCAGACCCTGGGGTCTTTGATTGGCATAATTAAAAGACCCTCAAGGTACATGATATGCTGCTTTCTTGCATTTGCAGGAGCAATGATGATTGGAATTTCTTTTCTTGAACTCATTCCAGAAGCCCTGGAAATCATCTCATATAATTGGGTTTTAATAGGTTTTTTGGTTGGAGCTTTAATAATGCTGGGTGTTGATAGGTTGCTTCCTCACATAAACCCGGAGTTATGTAAAAAGGAAAAACCTAATATGAAAAGAAGTGTAACCCTGCTTGTGGTTGGAATAGCCTTGCACAATTTGCCTGAGGGATTAGCAATAGGTGTTGGTTTTGCCTTGGACCCTAGGCTTGGGATTTTGATTGCTATAGGAATTACAACTCAGGACATCCCAGAGAATATTGCAACTGTGATTTCAGTGTATGGTTTGATTAAAAAGAGATTAAAGTCCGTACTGATTTTGATTAGCACAATCTTATTCGAATTAGTTGGGTTTTTATTAGGATATTATATTTTTAAATCAACTTCCTCTTTTATCCTTGGGTTTTCTCTGACAGTCGCTGCTGGTTTCATGACTTATCTTTCGGTTGAGGAGTTAATCCCGTCTGCGAGAAAAGAAGGAAAGCCTTATCCAATTGCAGTTGCTATGATTTTAGGGGTCTTAACTGTTTTATTAATGATTTCAGTGTTTTAAACAGCAATATTTTAAATTAGGGGATTAAAATGGAAAATATGGCAAAATCGTTAGAAGCTGTAATGGTGTGGTTGATTTATTCTATGTTTTTTGATTATTCACGTCTCCCAGGCTATAGTGAGAAAAAAACTGACGTGTTAGATACATTGCAGAATGCTTTTGAAGCAGGCATACCTATAGGACTAACCAACCCTGAGTTCGCAAAAGACCATGGCATTATAAAAGAAATAATTGAGAAGTATGATCCAATACAGGATGAAACAGAAGTTTACGAGGTTATGAAGAATATCAAAGAAGGGGCTATTCTCTTTGGTGGAGCTCATGTGTACCAGCGGGATTTTTCTGAAGTCATTGATAGTAAGGGTAATCAACTAGTAGAAGTTAGAGGCTGCGTTCAAGCTAAAGCTAATCATGTGTTAAAACTTAACAGCACTTTTAACACTAATTTAGAGGTGGTTGTTGATTCCAGAATTTCATTAGGAACTCCAACCACTGATTATATACGAGATGTTGAGCCAAATGCATTTTATAGATTAATAAAACCTTTGGATTTTGGTACTTTGGCATATTTAGAAGAAGCCTCTCCTATTTCTTTTATTCCAAAAACCAACAAAACAAGCAAATCTACGATTACGGTTCCAGAAAAACTTTGTTTTTCTGAAAACTAAATTTTTGAGGTTTACAAAAATCTTTGATTTTTGAATTCATAAATTGAAGATTTATGTATTATGAGCAAAAATCGAAAACTTTATATACTAGTTATGAATACATATTCATTATTGGTTTTGAATTTATATTCAAAAAAGAAAGATTTAAAAGTGAATGGAGGTGAATAAGATGCCAGGAAGAGATGGATCAGGTCCGTTAGGGGAAGGCCCTCTTACAGGCAGAGGTCTAGGACCCTGCGGAAGAGGACTTGCTAGAGGAAGAGGATTCGGCAGAGGCTTTGGTAGAGGCCTTGGATTAGGTAGAGGCCTTGGATGGAGAGCCAGATTTGCATGGGACTACCCAACAGAACCAGTAGAGCTAAGCAAAGAAGAAGAAAAGAAAATCCTCGAAGCCGAGAAACAAGAGATAGAAAAAAGGCTTAAAGAACTTGAATGAGTTGAGTAAATGGATAAAAAACTAAAGCATGCAATAAAAAAGTCAGCCAAGGCTATGTATAAGGCCTTGCCAATTTTGCTAGGAGTTATACTATTGATAAGTCTAGCAAATACTCTAATACCAAAATCCATTTACTCTTCTTTGTTTAGTAAAAACATCTTTTTAGATTCAATCATAGGCAGCGCCCTAGGAAGCATCCTAGCAGGCAACCCAATAACCAGTTATATATTAGGAGGAGAGTTTCTTAACCAAGGCATAAGCCTAGTAGCTGTAACAGCCTTTATAGTTGCCTGGGTTACTGTTGGGATAGTGCAGTTACCTGCTGAGATAATGCTTTTAGGTAAGAAATTCGCTATTACAAGGAACATAACAGCTTTTGTGTTCTCAACAATAGTCGCGATTATAACAGTTGTAATAGTTGGGTTAATATGAATAAGACAGAGAAGAAAAAGCAAAATAACAAGAACTGGTACTTTTTATTAGCTGTTATTATAATTTATGTAGTTATTGCTTTTTTAAAGCCAGATATTTTGATGCCAAGCCTTAAGTTCTTCTTAGAGATAATAAAGAAAATAATTCTAATATTTATTTTAATATTTATACTA
>LSSJ01000044.1 GCA_001595785.1 Euryarchaeota archaeon SM23-78 | reverse complement strand
TCCTAGTCCAAAAAAGGACCGGAACCCCTTACTTAAGGTGCTGCCTTTGACTAATCTCTGATTAGCCAACTCAAAAATACAAAGTATTTTTGTTGCCCCGGATGGGGCGTCCCCCGGCAACGCACTCTGTTTCTTTTCTAGAAGAAGTTTCGACCTTAGGCCAATAATAACAACAATGCGAACAGTTCTATCCTAACCCAAACCTTTATATACTCTAATCTTGGTTTAATATTCTAACATGGGATTACAAATAATAACCGTTGGTGGTTACTCAGAGATTGGCAGGAACTGCACCCTTGTAAGAGTGGATGATGAAGCAGTAATCCTTGACATGGGCTTACATATGGATAACTATATTGCTTACACAGAAGAGAGAGAGGAGCTTCATGTTGAAACAGACATGTCTGCTGAGAGCTTGATAAAGGTTAATGCTGTTCCGAATATACATCAAATAGAGGATTTATGGCTAAAGGTAAAGGCTATCTGTCTTACTCATGCTCATCTTGACCATGTAGGTGCTGTTCCTTTTCTTAGTAACAAGTTCAATGCCAATATTCATTGTACCAGATATACTGCAGAGGTTCTGAGTGCTATTCTAAGAGATGAGAAGATAAGCCTTAGAAATGGGATTATTCCTCACCCCACTAATTCAAAGTTCAAGGTTTCTAAGAAAATAACTATTGAATTCATTAATGTGACTCATTCTATTCCTCAGACAGTAATCATAGCAGTGCATACACCTTATGGCATCCTTGTTTATGCTAATGATTTCAAGCTAGACAATGCTCCTACTCTTGGTGAAAAACCTAATTTTAAAGCTCTTAAGCGCCTTGCACAAAAAGGTGTTAAGGTGTTGATTGTTGATTCTCTTTATGCAGACACCTCTATGAAGACTCCTAGTGAGAATATTGCCAAGGAGATGCTTAAAGATGTTTTGCTTGGTGTTAATTCAAGAGGCAAAGCTATAATTATAACTACTTTTTCAAGCCATATAGCAAGGTTGAGGAGCATAGTAGAGCTAGGAAAAAAGCTTAAGAGAAAGATAGTATTCATAGGTAGGTCTCTTAATAAATATACAAGAGCTGCTCAAGAAGCAGGCATAATTGATTTTTCAAAGAAAGGAGAGTTTGTGAGGTATGGTAATAAAGTAAGAAAGTTCTTTAAAAAAATAAAACACCCAGAGAAATACATGTTTGTAGTCACAGGTCACCAAGGAGAGCCAGGAGCAGTACTTCCAAGAATGGTGTACCAGCACCTTTATGATTTCAAAAAAGAAGACCATGTTATATTTTCATGTAGTGTAATACCTGTAGAAGCTAACATAAGGCACAGGGAGAAACTAGACAAAGCATTGAAAAAAGAAAAAGTAAGATTGTTTGTAGATGTTCATGTCTCAGGCCATGCCTTTAGAGAAGATTTACGAGACCTTATCCGTCTCTTAAGACCAAAGAACATAATCCCAACCCATGGCAACAAGAAGAAATTGAGAGCAATGAAAGAGCTAGCAGTGGAGATGGGATACAAGCCAGAGCAGGTCAAGATACTAAAGAACGGGGTGCAGGTTAGTTTTTGAATATTCAAATTTTTTTATGCTTTCTATAATTAAAACCATCTATAGTAGCACAAACAGGCCAGGAGATAGGAAAGGTAATGGCTCCTCCTCCACAACCAATACAATAAGGTATAGCATACACGACTTTTTCATATGGACTTTCTTTTTCATATACTTCTTTCCATCTGTTAACGAATCTAGAAAAAGCTTTTTCACCTATTGTTATTAATTCACTTGTATCTTTTGGATGTATCTCCTCTTTTTTTGCTTTATACCTTTGTATAACTTCTATAGTCCATGGGAAACAATCTCCCATTACTAAAAAACCATCTCGTAAATTTTTAGGAGCATCTTTTAAGATTTTTGTTAAGCTTTTCATTTTCCCACCTTTATTGAAGATGGTAAGTTAACCAAGTATAAAAACATTTCGTGCGGTGGCACCTTTGAATTTACAGCTTACTCTACCACAAAACTTATATATTAGTGCTCTGTCTCTCTTCTTATGTCGTAGTTGAGGTGAAAGCCACAACAAGACATTCAAAAAACTCACTAACGTGAGTTTTTTGTAATAAAAGGTTAAGGGGGTATTATGATGAAACTCACACTTTCAGATCCCAAATATTTGAAGGAAGGTGTATCTATTATTTCTGAATTAGTGACAGAGGGGACTTTTAAGATTACGCCTGATAATATTGAATTAATAGCCATGGACCCTGCTAATGTGGCAATGGTGGTTTTCAAGCTCATGGGAAGCACCTTTACAGAGTATGATGTTAAGAAGCCAGAGTTCTTAGGCATAAACCTTAATAACCTGAAGCAAGTGCTGAAAAGAGCCAAGACTAATGACAGCGTAACCTTAGAAGTAGAGGAGAACAAGCTTAAGATTACTCTTAAAGGCACAAGCACAAGAACCTTTCACCTGCCCTTAATTGATGTTGAGGAGAAAGAGCAGAAAGTGCCTGATTTAAAATTTGCAGCTACAATAACAACAGACTCTGAGATTCTTAACGAGGCAATAGAAGACGCTGATATTGTGGGTGAGTCTGTGAGCTTTATAGCAGATTCCAAGCGATTCTTGGTGAGTGCAACAGGAGACTTGAATAAGGCTAACATTGATATAGACGCTGGAGAAAGTACCAAGATAACAGCTACAAGCAAGGTAAAATCCAAGTACTCAATCGAATATCTTAAGAAGATGATACAAGGTAGTAAGCTTAGCAGCAAGGTAAAGATAGAGTTTGCCAAGGACTACCCATTAAAACTAGATTATGTTGAGAAGAATAAGGTTCAGCTAGCCTTTGTTCTTGCGCCAAGAGTTGATAATGATTGAATTTTAGGAACATGAAGAGAAGAGATTTTTTTTATTACCTTTCTTTTATCCTGACCAATCCAAAAATAGTCTTGCCTGACTTAACTCTACCTAATTTGAGTTTAGATGAAGTATCTAAAAGAAAAAAGACCATTCTTTTAAATCCAGGCCATAACAAGGATGTTTATAAGCAAGGTTATGGGTGTTTTATAGAAGGGATTGGCTATGAGTATGTGCTCAACACCCAGATTGCAAGAAAAACTCAGAAAATCTTAGAAAGCGCTGGCTTAGAAGCAATAGTAACCAGGGATGAAAATAAATATATCCCTAAAATAGAGGATTATAAAAATCTGAACAAACAAGCTCTTTTAAGAAAAGTGAAAGACTATAGAGAGCAGAAAGGCAATAAGAATCATAAGATGCCTGTTAATGAAGCACTAATCCAGCTCTCAATCCTAAAATGGGCTGATATAAATGATGTTGATATAATTCTGAACCTTCATATCAATGATGTTATTAAAAAGTATCGTAGGAAAACCTTTGGCTTTGCAGTGATAATAAGTGACAAGCATCCTAGTTTTAAGCAGAACCAGGCGCTTGCGCAAAGTATTTATGATTCTTTGGATGTTGTCTTTGAGCCCAGCAATAATAAGGGAGAATCTGCACTGATTAAAAAAGGAAAAGTAAGAGAGTATGTTCCTGGCTTTGTAATAAATGATTTCTTAATGCTTGGTAATGATATGTATCATCCTCAAGTGCTTTCGGTGCTGGTAGAATGCGGTTACATATCCCAAAAATATGGTAAACAAGGATTGACTATTGCGCATGAGCAAGTCCAGGACCAGTATGCTCTTAGAATCAGCGAAGGGATTCTTGAATTTTTAAAGAGCGCTGCACATCATTAATACCATTGTTTTGTATGGCATCAAAGAGTTTCTTGTAATTATTATTTGCATTCCAAACTAAATAACTGGTGCTTCCTCCTTCCCACACTCCCAGTATCTCTTCTGCGATGTAATCTTCACAGTAGTTAGGGGTATTCCATGGAAAGGCTTGAATCCAGGGCCTGACAACAACCCCTTTTTCTTTTGCCATTTCATTTGCCAGTTTTGTGCTTTCTGAGATGATGTGAAATGGATGATTTTGAGGCATTTCAAAGCCAAAGTTTCCAGGAGAGTAATGAGAAGGGTAAAGCATGGGAGAAATAACATCAATATTATCTAATAATTCTGAAAAAGAATGCCCAATGCCTAAATCCCCTTTATTAAGGATTGAAAACCCAAAGATATCAATACCTACTTTAACATCATAATCCCTGGCTATGAGCCAGGCTTGATCAAGAAAATTTTTTAAAACATCTAATTTAGAAAGCTCGTTCTGATGCGGATAAATGAGATTCTTGCATGCAGGAAACCTAATATAATCAAACTGGATTTCATCAATGCCTGCTTTGCAAACCTCCTCGAGTATGCTAAGATTATAGTTATTAACATCTTCAGAGTGTGGATCTACCCAAGGCACAAAGTAATTAGACATCTCACCTTTCCACACCTTACCGCTCTGATCTCTTATGGCAAGACCAGGCCTGCTCTTTACAAGTATGGGATCATTAAAAACTACCTGGCGAGCAATGAAGTATATATCTTGGTCATGGAATTTCTTGATAAAATACTCCAAGTTGCCCAGAGCAGGATACTGCGATTCTATTTCCTTTGCCAAGGGAATCAGGGTTTTATAAAGTATCTCCCCTGCATTGCTCTTAATGTCAACAACAACAGCATTTAAGCCTGTTTTTTTCATGTTCTGAATGATTTCATCCAGTTGTTCTTGATTTCTGGATTTCCAGGAATGCAGATAGATTCCTCTTATTTCACTAAGTTCAAGTTTTTTGTTTTCTTTTTTCTCAATCAGCTCTACTTGTTGCTCTATATTTGCATGCTGCGGTACAGGATTTACATGTAAAGGTGAATAGCTTAGAAGGGTAGATAAGAACAAAGCGGGTATGATAGTTTTTAATTTTGTCAAGAGCTTCATCTTCTCTGTTTTTTATATTTCTATCCCCTCAGGCAAGTAGGTGTATTTGTATGATTGATACGCTATTAATGTCTCATAGTCATTCACTTCTCCTGGGAACTGGCTTCTGATGTTGAGCAGGGTTTGGTGGAGTTCGTCTGTGTTTGAAACGCATACATAAGTCAACACATTAAATCTTCCAATGGTTTTTACTGCCCATAATATATTTTTATCCATGTTCAACACCTGTCTTAGTTTTGCCTCTTTCTTCTCTGTTAATCCTCTTATGTTTATTAGAACAGCATAAACACTATAGCCTAGAGTTGCAAAGTTTACTACTGGAATAAATTTCTTTATTACACCATTATTCATCATTTTCTTTAGTCTATACTTGACTGCATCTGCTGATAGTCTTATTCTGTTAGCCACAGCATAAAGAGGGAGTTCTGCGTTGTTTGCCATTACTCTTAGGATTGCTAAGTCCTTTTTATCCAGATTTATTTTCTCTTTTTCCTTTTTCACAGGCATCTCATCTTCTTCTTTTATTTTTAGAAAGCTTTTCGGAAAGGATTTCTCAATATAGAACTCTGTTATCATTAATACTACTTCATAGTCTTGCAGGTATTCTCCACAATCAGAGGTGATTCTTCTCAAATATTTATCTAATTCATATATATCTCTTGCAATTATGGCAAATTCATAATCATATTTGCCACTGAACTTTAGAACAGCTTTTGTGAATGGGTAGCTCTTGAATTTTTCTATTAATTCTTTTTCTTTTTCTTTGCTTGGGGGGTCTACTTGTATGAACAAGTGATAGCTCTGATAGCCTAGTTTATCTGGGTCAATTAATACTCGGTATCCTTGTAACACCTTGTTTTTCATATAGTTCTTTATCCTGTAACTTACTGCGTCTCTTGACAACCCTACCTCTTTTGCTATTACTGTTGCTGGTGTTCTGGCGTTTTTTGCAAGGATAGATAAGATTTTCTTGTCTTTTAAGTCTAGTTTTATTCTTTTCTCCTTTTCAAACTGCTCTAAAACCCTCATAAAATTATTATAAACCTAATATTATATATAAATTTTTCGGAAAAACAGTAATTTTTCTTAAAAACTTTCTTATATCTAGAATACTATCCTCTTTTTGGTGTTGAGAATGAACCAAGAAAAAGAAAATGATTTCAGAAAGATGCGCAGGGTATATGGCCTTGCAAAGAAATACATGCCAAAAAACCCTTATCATAACCTAAGGCATGCAAAAGATGTTTTCTACACAGCAAACAAGCTATCCAAGCTAGAAGGAGTATGCTACGAGGAAAGGCTTATACTGGGAACAGCAGCCTTATTGCACGACATAGTCTTTGAGATAGGAGCAAAAGATAATGAGGAAAAAAGTGCATATTATGCAAGGAAGCACCTACCCAAGCTTGGATACTCAGTTTACCAAAATCAAAGAGTATATGATATAATCCTGGCAACTAAAATACCAACTCATCCCAAGAGCAAGCTGGAAAAAATAATCTGCGATGCAGATGTTGTGAACCTAGGCAGAGAAGACTTCTTTGAAAGAGGAGAAGAAGTGCGACAGGAGTTGGGAACACAGAATGGTAAAGCTTGGTATAAGGTGCAGTTGGACTTTCTTAACAATCACAAGTATTACACTCAATCAGCTAAGAAATTACTGGATTATGGTGTCAAACAGAATATCAAGAAAGTAAAGGAGAAATTAAGGAGGTATGAACGAGGTGGTTAAGATGTTAGTGGTTGGCTGGTCATTTACAAGTCAGTGCAACCTGAGATGTATTCACTGTTATAATGCCTCTGGTAAGCCTCATCCTAATGAGCTAACACATGAACAAGCCTTATTTGTAGCTAAAAAGCTAATTGACTCCAAGGTTGATGCTGTTAACTTTGGAGGAGGAGAGTGTCCTCTAAGAAAAGATTTCTTTGAAATATGCAGGCTCCTGCATGAAGCAGGCATCAAACTCTCTCTAACAACCAATGGATTAACTTACAAAAAAGTAGCACCTTACATCCATTTGTTCCATGACATTGGTGTATCAATAGACTTTGCAGATGCTGAAAGACATGATTTTTTCAGAGGAGTCAAAGGGGCCTTTGAAAAAACAATAGAAGCAACTAAGTTCTTTGTAAGCAAAGGCGTGAACACAGAAATCGTCACGTGCATAACCAAGCTCAACTGCACTGAAAAAGAACTAAGAAAACTCTATGAACTTGCAAAAGAACTAAAAGTTGATTTCTGGAGACTAAATAGATATAGACCAATAGGAAGAAAAGGACACAAGGACAAACTCCGACTAGAGCCTGAAGACCTGAAAAAAGCCTACTCCTTTCTTGCGAACTTAGCAAAAGACTTTGTAATGCCAGACCCTCTATTTGCCTTGCTTGAGAAAAAAACCAGTATTTGCCCCTGCGGAACCACTAGTTTCAGAATACAACCTGATGGTGAAGTAAGCCCTTGCATCTATCTCAAACTAAGCGGGGGCAATATTCTCAAGAATTCTATTGAAGAGATAATGAACTCACCAGTCTTTAGAGCAATAAGAAACAGAGACTTCAGAGGAACCAAGTGTGAACACTGTCCTATCAAAGATAAGTGTGGAGGAGGGTGTGCAGGAGCAGCTTATGCAGAACACGGTAGCTTTAACCAGGCTGATCCTTTGTGCTGGATAAATCCAAAATGGAATGTTCATGAAAAATACCTGTGCACAGCTTATGTGCCAATAAAAAATGAAACCTAAAATAAATAGCCTAGACTTGTGCATAACCAATCATTGTAATTATAGGTGTGTTCATTGCAGTTTTAGCTCTGGCAGTTTAAACACAAAAGAGATGTCTTTGCAAAAAATAAAACAAATCTTAAAAGATGCAAGGCTTTGGGGTGCTGAGAAACTCGATATAAGCGGGGGAGAACCTCTTTTAAGGAAGGATGCTTATGAAATAATAAAATTCAGTAAAAGATTAGGTTTTAAAATAAAGCTTCTTACAAACGGGTTGCTTTTGTCAAACTATGTGTTAAAAAGATTAAAAGAGACAGGTTTGGATGCCATAGGAATAAGCCTTGACGGCTCAACCTCAAAAATCTATAATAAGATAAGAAGAAAAAACAAGACTGCTTTTGACAAAGTAATTTCTAACATAAAAAAGTGTGTTGCTCTTGGGTTTTACATAAAGATAAACACCGTACTTTTTAACTCTAATTTAGAAGATATTGTTAGCCTTGCTAGATTGTGTGATAAATTAGAAGTGGATGAATTAAGAATATGTTATTTCACGCCTTTTGGAAGAGGTTCATCTATAAAGAATGAGTTTGTTAATCCTGTAGACTGGCTTCATGTGGTGAGATACCAGCTTGCAAATCTTATGTTGAGAACCAAACTCTTTATTGGAGCTGTGGCTATTGAGAAAAACAAGTTCAAAAGTAAACATTCCTGTCTTGTTTCTAATTTAAATCATTTGCACATTATGAGCAATGGAGATGTTTATTCTTGCCCGATTCTAAGTATATATAATAAACCACTAGGAAATGTTAATACTATCTGCCTTTCTGAAATACTAACTGATAAATCTCTTTTACGAAAGTATAAGAAAGAAATAAACAAGGTCTTTAAAACTCACAATAGTTGTATGCCTTCTTGTTTTTCTTTAAATAATTCCAAATTTAGGTTTGTTTGCCCTTATAAAAAATTTTTAGTGGAGGATTTAAAATGATAAAAAGAAGAAAAAAAGGCTATTTTGTAGTTTGTGAAGGCCTGGATGGAGCAGGTAAGACAACAATAATAAATGGATTCCTAGCAAAGAAAGATGAACACCTAGAGGACTATGTTTATAGCAAAGGATTAAAATCAAAGACTTGGATAGGTAAATTAAGTGCAAAAAAGCCAAAGGCTTTTTTGTTTTTACTAGATCTAGCTTATACAACCCAGAGATATGTCAAGCCCAGCCTAAGAAAGGACAAGGTTGTGTTGCAGGACAGATATGATGTCTCAGTGAAATCTTATGTGCCCAGAGAAGATAAGTGGTATAACAGACTTACAGCTTATCTAGTGAAGCCCTTTCTCCTAAAACCTGATTTGTTAATATATTTTGATGTAAAGCAAAAGGAGAGGCTAAGAAGACTTGAAAAAACCAGGGATAACAAGTACCACGCATATTTATTAAAGAATCCTGAAGTAATAAATATTAGAAGAAAAGAATATGCAAAGCATTACTTTGCACGTGAAGGACCTAAAGCTATCATAGACACAGATAATAAGAGTATAGATGATGTTGTTAAAGAATTTGAGAGGGTGCTTATGAAATATAAGTGAAAGATTTATAAATAATTCACAGTTAATTTATGTTCATGGCAAAAAAGCAAGCAAAAGAACAAAAAACAGAAAAAAAACAAAAGAGAAAAGGCATAACCAAAGACATGCTCATCGGAGAAGTTGTTTCTAATTATCCTGAAGCAGTAGAGGTTCTATTTAAACACGGCATTCACTGTATTGGCTGTCCAATGACTGCTTATGAGAGCCTTGAAGTGGGTTGCAAGGTTCACGGCATGAAAGATGAAGACATTGATAAGATGGTTAAAGAGATGAATGAGGCTGAGGCGAAAAAATAATTTTTCTATATACTATTATTTTCTATATATTCTTAAGGAGTTGATATATCTCAGGCAAATAAGCAGTTGCCACTCCAGCGCCGTAAAACAAAGTATTAATATTTACACTTCCTCCAAACAAATCTATAGCTGGAGGCAGTACAGGAATCCACTCTTTTTTGATGTGTTTTCCGAGCAATCCAAGACCTAAACCGCTTAAATAACTAACAGTAGAGGGTATCGCTAAAACTGTTTTTTCTTTTAGTTCTTCTATTATCCTTTCTAAGTTATTGTTCATTTTCAGCCTCCAATAGTTTAATTGATTCTAGACAAAAAACTGATGTTACAGCTCTTGAGCCAAAAACATGATTCAGCCTTTTATGCTGATAAAAAGGATATGCTTCCCAGATTCTATCTTTGGATGTATCAATTATTTCTTCAATTCCTTTTTTAACTTCTTTTCCATTATATCCTATTTTTAACAATGCTCCTGTAGTAAGAGCGATTTCAAGCACGTTTCTTGCAGAATAGTTCTTCATCTTTTCTATTATACAATTTTTTACTTTCTTTGAGAAGAGTTTTCTATCTAATCTATTGATATCTGTAAATATATTTGAGAATAGTGAATGAGATAAATAAAATCTAGAAATATTTTCAAAATCCTGATTAAATTGTTCTGACAAAACAAATTTAGTTAAATAAGCTCGTATTCCTTTTACTATTTCATCTTTCTTTTTTCTTTTGTTTTTTAAATAGAGAAGATAAGAATAAAGTACTGTTGAGTTTACAACAGGGTCTATTTCATTATGCTCTTTAAAACCATAATTTCTTGCAAAGGTGAAAATTCCTTTTTCTTTTCGTGATATTTCCAACATCGGCTTGAAGTCATTTCCAATCCAAAATAAATCTTTCAACAGAATCTTAGTATAGTTTTGATTAACTAATTCATAGGGGTATTTATTATGTTTTTCAAAATAATTTATTATTTCAGGCATATATTCTTTTGCTGTTTCAATAATCGCAATAGCCCTTGCCGTGTCATCATGGTCTGGAGGATAAAGATAATCCGCCCTGTCAGGATTTTTTAACCATCTCCATAAATAATTGTCATCATATTTTATTGCATCATCCAGAATAACTTTAATTCCGTGCTTGAACGAAGATATTGCTTTCGGATTATTCTTGAATAACCTTATTAATTTCTCAATTACAAATGAGTGCAAGCCTAAATTCTCTGTTTTGGTTGCTGTTTCCTGTTCTATTGGAATAGAAAAATTACTCTTATTTTTACTTTTATATGTTGGAAAAAGTCCGTCTTTGGTTTGTTCTTCCAAGATTCTTTCCACACACTTTTCTAAATTTGTTACCTTCATACAGTAGTTATAAAAGTGATGATATTTAAATTTTAGTTGTTATTTAAAATAACAACATTTATAAAAAAATTAATCTTCTTATTAGCTATGCAAGGCTTTGAGGAACAATTAAGAAGAGCAGGACTAACAGGAAACGAGTCTAAGGTATATCTTGAATTATTAAAGCTTGGAGAGCTTTCTGCCAATCAAATAGCTAAAAAGCTAGGCATGGACAGAACATTGTCTTATACAGTTCTAAATCATTTAATAGAAAAAGGAATAGTAAGTTATGTGATTAAAGATAATAAGAAGTATTTTCAAGCAGCAGACCCGGATAACTTGCTTAATCCTGTTATTGAGAAACAGGTTTTCATTAAAGGCCTTATCCCTATGCTTAAGAAAATAAAGAAGACAACTGAAACACCTTATGAAATAAATGTTTTTGAAGGAAAAGAAGGGCTAAGAAGTTTTATCAAGCTTGTTCTAAAGCAGAGATATTTTCTTTCTTTCGGAGCTACAGGCAGGGCCTATGAGGCATTGTATGAAATGCCGGCTATTGTTAAAGAGATAGATAAAAAGCAAATTCAAGTAAAAATTATAACTAACATCAAGTTTAAGGAAAAGCCTGCTTTTGCTTTCAAAGAATTTAAATATCGATACCTGGCTGTAAAAAGTGATGTAACTACAAGCATATTCGGTGATTATGTTTCCATTCATATTCTAACTCAGAAGCCATTTATTATTTTAATTAAAAACAAAGAGATTGCAGAAGGGTATAGGAATTATTTTGAGTTTATGTGGTCAATGGCCAGTAATAATTAGTACAGCAAACAGTAACCTTCAACAAAAACCAAGGCTTTTTGAGAATGTTTTGTAAAAAACATACAAAACATTTATAAACAGTTTATTGCTCTTTCTTATCGTGAGGTGACCATGGCTAAGTACAAGGTTGAGCTTGATGTTGAGCAGTGCACTGGTTGTGCTGCGTGTAATGCTAGTTGTCCTGACAGTTTTGACATGATTGAGGATGATAAAGGCACGCCCAAGGCTAAGGTTAAGACGCCTGATATTGATGATTTGGGGTGTTGCATGGATGCTGCTCAGGTCTGCCCTGTTAATTGTATTCATATTACTGATACAGTGGAGAATAAGAAGCTTATTTAGGGTTTTGCTACTTTTATTCTTTATTTTCTAAAATAGGTTTTCTGGATTATATTTTATACTATAAAAATATTTATAAAGAGAGACTTAACTCAATATGTAGGGTTATTTTATCTCTAAAACACTATATATGGGGTTTTATCCATGAGATGTCCTTTTTGCTCAAACAAAGATACCAGGGTTGTTGAGACCAGAGAAACAGGTGAAGAAGTGACTAGGAGAAGGAGAGAATGCCTGAGCTGTAAAAAGCGCTTCACCACCTATGAAAAACTTGAGAACTTTAACCTAAGAATTATTAAAAAAGATGGTGCCAGAGAGTTCTTTGACAAAGAAAAACTAAGAAGAGGCATCCTAAAAGCCTGTGAGAAAAGACCAGTAAGCAATGAGGATATTGACAGAGTAGTAGATGATATTGAAAGAGTGCTTAGGAACAAACACGCTCCAGAGGTTAAGAGCAGCGTGATAGGAGACCTGGTGATGAAACACCTTAAAAAACTTGATTCTGTGGCATATATAAGGTTTGCCTCTGTTTACAGAGCTTTCCAAGACATAGGAGAATTTGAGAAAGAAGTTAGGCTCTTAAAAACTCATGATTCAAAATCATCAAAGAAGAATAGGAGGAATGCAAGATGAGAACCAAAAAAGAAGGGGATGAGTTTGAAAAAATAAGAAAAGAACTAGTCAAAAAGAAAGCTAAGATTACAGGCAATGCCAAGGTTGTTCTTGAAAGAAGATACCTAATAAAAGATGAGAAAGGCAAGGTATGTGAGACTCCAGAAGACTTATTTGCCAGAGTAGCAATCAACATAAGCCTTGCTGATAAGAAATACCATGAAAAAGCTGATATTGCAAAAACAGCTAATAAATTCTATAACTTAATGTCAGACTGTGACTTTACGCCTAATTCTCCCACTTTAATGAATGCTGGTCGTGAGCTACAGCAATTATCAGCCTGTTTTGTGCTGCCAATAGATGATGATATGAGCAGCATAATGCAGACTCTGTACGACACTGTGATGGTTCATAAATCAGGTGGAGGCACAGGCTTTAGCTTCTCAAGACTAAGACCTAATGGTTCAAGAATAAGAACCACCAGTGGCACATCGCCAGGACCACTATCCTTTATACGCATGTATAATAATACCACAGAAGAGGTAAAGCAAGGAGGCACAAGAAGAGGAGCTAATATGGGAATCCTAAGAGTTGACCATCCTGATATTATTAATTTCATATATGCAAAACAGGATAACAAAGCAATAACTAATTTTAATCTCTCAGTAGCTGTGACTGATAAATTCATGCAGGCAGTTCATAAGAATCAGTACTATAACCTGATAAATCCACACACCAAAACGCATTATACATTAGAACAATTATCATCAATCCAGCATCAGATACATAAGGATGCTCCCTCTCTAAGGATTAGTTCTGATAATAAGAAAGTAATAGACACACATACTGACGATGAAATTGGGGTGATAAGAGACGGAGATGTACTACTAAATGCCAGAAAGGTATTTAATGTAATTGTGAAGATGGCTTGGCATAATGGAGAGCCAGGCATAGTCTTTATTGACAAGGTAAATGAAACTAATCCAACCCCTGACTTAGCAGAGATTGAGAGCACTAATCCTTGCGGAGAACAACCCTTGCTTCCATACGAATCATGCAATCTTGGCTCTATAAATCTTGCTAATTTTGTAAAAAAAGGAGAGATAGATTATGATAGGCTAAGCCAAGTAGTGCATACAACAGTGCACTTCCTAGACAATGTGGTTGACATGAACAAATATCCTTTAAAACAAATAGAGAGCATGACCTTAGCCAACAGAAAAATAGGCTTAGGAGTAATGGGGTTTGCTGACATGCTCATCCAACTAGGCATACCATACAACTCTGAGAAAGGAGTCAAGCTAGGAGAAAAGATAATGAAATTTATTGATGATGAATCAAAAAAAGCCTCTGCTGAGCTAGCAAAAACAAGAGGGGTATTCCCTAACTTTAAAGACAGCATCTATGATAAGAACTCAAAGAACTTTAAAGGCAAAAACCTACTTTTAAGAAATGCAAGCACGACAACCATTGCTCCAACAGGCACCATAAGCATAATAGCAGGCGCTTCCAGTGGAATAGAGCCCTTGTTTGCAGTTGTTTTTAAGAGAACAAATATATTGTACAAAGGAGATGAACTCATAGAGATTAATCCCTTTTTTGAGAAAAAAGCAAAAGAGCTGGGTTTCTACTCAAAAGAGCTAATGAAGGAGGTGAGTGAGAAAGGAACCATACACGATATGGATAAAATTCCAAAAGAAGTAAGAAAAACCTTTGTAACCTCACATGATATAAGCCCAGAATACCATATCAAGATGCAAGCAGCCTTTCAGAAATATACAGACAATGCTGTGAGCAAGACAGTAAACTTTCCTAACAATGCAACAGAAGAAGATATAAGAAAGGTATATGAGCTTGCATATGAACTAGGATGCAAAGGAGTCACGGTTTACAGGGATGGTAGCAGAGAAGAACAGGTCCTGAATATTATGAAAGAAAAACAAGCAGAAAAAGAAGCAGAGAAAAAAGGAGTTGCAATAAAGAAAAAAAGACCTGAAGTCACAGTTGGAGCAACCAGGAAAATGGTAACCGGCTGTGGGAATCTATACGTTACTATTAACCAAGACGAGAAGGGGAATATATTTGAGGTTTTTAATCAAATAGGAAAAGCAGGGGGATGCGCAGACTCCCAAGCAGAAGCCATTGGCAGGCTCACCTCTCTGGCATTAAGATCAGGTGTTCATCCTAAGGAGATAACCAAAGAGCTTAAAGGAATTAGCTGTCACAGACCTTTTGGGTTTGGACCTCACAGAATGCTCTCCTGCTCTGATGCAATAGGAAAAGCAATTGAAAAGCACATCCAAGAGATGGGAGTTCAGCTGGCTCCTTCACCAGCCCAGAGTGAGCTAAGCACCTACACAGAAACCCTTCTTGTTGAGGAAATTAAAGAGATGCTCAAAAACTTTGTTTTTGGCATACAAAAATCTTTGATTTTTGAATACAGAAAAAATATAAGGTTTTTCTGTAACTCAAAAGCAAAGCTTTTGTTGAAACTTAACAAAAGGCAAGCGGTTACAAAAAGCCAAAGGCTTTTTGAATGTTCAAATTAAAATTTGAACATTCCTAGCACAAAAAAGTGCCGGAACCCCTTAGGGTAAGGGAAATGGAAGGATTAATCCATATTTATACAGGTGATGGTAAGGGTAAGACAACAGCAGCTCTTGGGCTTGCAATTCGGGCTAAGGGCGCTGGTTTAAATGTATGTGTGGCTCAGCTTTTTAAAGAAGAGGCTAATGAGGTAAAGAGTTTGGATAAGCTTGAAATAAAATACTTACAGTATGCCTCAAAACACCCTTTTTTTAAGAAATATTCTAAGGAAGAACTTAAGCTTGAAGAAGAAAAATGCAGGGCTTTTGTAAGAGATGTTTTTAACAGGTTAAACAAAGAAGGCTATGATTTAGTTGTGATTGATGAAGTAGGGCCTGCTCTTAAGTTTAAGCTTTTAGATGCAAAAGAATTAATCAAACTTGTAAGTGCAAGACCAAAACAAACAGAGCTAGTAATGACAGGCAGAGGCTTTCCAGAAGAGATTATTAGACTTGGAGATTATGTTACAGAGATGAAAATGATGAATCACCCTTTTAACAGAGGAATAAGTGCAAGAAAAGGTATAGAATATTAAAGTATGAATGAAAATGGTATTATTCCTTCTTTTAGGGTTTATTGATGTTGTGTTTGGAACTCTTATGTTAGTCACACACCTTGGCTTATTAACTGAGTGGAGAATAGCAATCATAGGCGCTGCTTATCTGATAGGAAAAGGGCTTATGTTGAGAGGAAGCTTTTTAAGTATACTTGATGTATTAGCAGGGATTTATTTTATCCTTATAATGCTAGGAGTCAGAACCTTTCTTGTTTATATATTTGTAATAATCTTAATCTATAAGTTTGTTACAAGCCTGATAATGAGGGGCTAGGGTTAGAGAACAAGCTTTTTTTAGGGTGAAGGGTTGTTTCGCAACAGTGAATTGGCTTTTCTCTTGTTCCTGGAGGTTAACAGGAACTCAATCTCGCATGCTTTTAAACCACGGAGGTGTTGAGAGTTGTTTTCAGCAAAAAACCCTGCCTCCTCAATCCTTGTCTCAGGCTCTGAGATAAAATCGTCAACATAATCTAATTTCTCCTCCTGACAAAAATGCTTTCTCATCCCACCACGCATCTTTGCCATCATTATAGAGCTTATATGGTAAAGCCTTTATAAATAGTCTGTGAAGGATTTTTACAGTTTATAATTCCACAAGCTTTTTAAATGAAACTTGCTCTTTCACTACTTTATGGTATACTGGTTGGATTTTGTTTACAGCCCTCCATGGTTCTATGGCAAGGATATAGTAATTGACATAATAAGTGCTATTGTTGTTTTAATAATAGGTATATTTGCATTCAGAAACTTCTTGCTTGACAAAAAGAATTACAGGCATTTATTATTTTCAGCAGCCTTTGTAATCCTAGGAGGCTCTTTTATTGTAAAAATCCTTACCAATATCTTATCACATCACATAATAGGCATATCAAAGTATCTTACAGGTCTGTTAATCCCGAATATAATACCCAAATACTCTCTTCTACCAGCACTTGGCTTCCTAATCCATGCGGGTATGACCTTGTTTGGGTTCTATATCTTATACACCCTTACCTCAGAGCACAAGATAATAAGCACAGATTACCTTATGATCGCTTATTTCATAGTGATATCCACTTATTTTGCCAGGTTCAACTATTTCCTCTTCTATATCACAGCATTGATATTCTTAGTAACAATTACTAGGAGATACTTCTTATCCTATAAGAAGAGCAAGTATAAGAACACCTTTTTCCTAGGAGTAAGCTTCTGTGTAATAGGCTTAAGCCAGTTTGTATTCATCTTTACAAGCTCAAATCACACTTTATATGTATTAGCAGAAATAATCCAGTTAATCGGCTACTTATTCTTACTCTACACATTTGTAATGGTGCTTAGGAATGCAAAGAAAAAGAAGTAGACTAGACATAATATATGACATGCTTCAAACTATTAGTAATAAGGGTGGCAGGATTAAACCAACCCATTTAATGTATAAAGCTAATCTATCCCATACACAGATGAAACTCTACTTGGATGAATTAATGCAGAAAAGCCTGGTTGAAGAAGAAGAAACATCAGGAAGAAAAATGCTTATAATCACCCAGAAAGGCTATTCTTTTATCCAGCAGTTCAACCAGATGAGAGAATTTGAAAAGACTTTTGGCTTGTAAGCTTTTTCTTGTACCTTTATTTTATCACTCAAATTACGGAATTGGTGCAGGAGCAGGTGGCTGAGGCATAATATTCATGCCTGAACAAGAGGGTGGACTTGAGAAAATCTCATTTATATAGCACTCATCTGCTGTATCTTCTAGCCAGCTATCATCAATAACTTCTAGGTAAGTAGGATGGTAGAGTCCATAAACAGTTATTGGAATAATTACCTGTTTATCAGTCTTGGACCAGTTTGATTCTGTCATTTTAAATGAGTAATTAACAAGGAAGTTAAGCTGGATAGTGTCATATCTGGGTTGCTCAAAACTCTCAAGCCTGAAATCAAACTCTTTTTCATCCAGGGTAAAGGTAAGGGTTCCTAGTGATTGCTGAAAATTATCATCTGTTGTAAGCTGTACTGGCAGGCCATTCTTCATCATACTAACCACATCAGCCTTGGAAAAAGGCACAGATGCGCTTGGTGTTAATGCAACCAGAGCCGGCTTGGCTGCTGTTTCCAAGATTGTTTTTGCATAGTACCTATCAAAATCCCTTACAAAGTGGTCCATGACAATGATTTGTACTCTCTGAATATGAAACTCATCCTCTTTTTTCTGGAGTTCTGACTTAGTGTTAAAAATGATTAGCAGGAGAACTAGGAATAATATTACTGTAAGTGAAAAAAATACTCCTTTCTTATTCTTTTTTATTCTGTTCATTCTCGTAGCCACACCTTTGCTGTGAACAAGTATGGACCTTTGCTAATCACGACTCCTACAATCTCATAATAACCAGTAATTGCTCTTGTGCCTGTTATTAATAAGTCTGTTACAGGGTCATATATTTGCTCACCTATATCAAAGTCTAGTCTTGTTAGCTTTGGGCATATTCTGCCTGTTGTTGCATAATCATAAAACCATAAATCAATAACTGCAGCACTTTCAACACCATGTGCTACTTTGCTGCCATTAATCTTGAAGACTTGGTCTTTGTCTCCTGAATCAGGGGTTACATTAAAATCATCGTTTTGTAAAGAAGTAAATAAATCAATCCTGTAGTTACTGGGTGTGCCACTAGGCACCAAGTTAGGTACTCTGACAGGAGTGTATGGATTTAGCACCAGGATTTCGCTGTCAAGGCAATCATTATCCCTTAAGCACACATACTGTGGATGATTAGGAGGTGACTGAGCTGGGAGGTTAAAGCAAGCATCACATTCTTCCTTATCACAATTAGCATTAAAGCTAAAGAAGATTACTGGGCAGTAGTCTGAGAACACACCCCTATCTGTTCTCAATTTAATCTGTACTGTTTCTGTTCCTACCAATCCATTAGACCTGGCACTGAAGCTACTTGGCAAATTAGGGGTTATTATGATGCGAAAACTAGAAGACTCATCTAACTCATTAACAATTCCATAATCTCCTTGAAACTCAAATACTTCATCTAAATCAATGCTTAAATCTACTCCTTCGTGTAACATATAATTTGGTGTAATAGGTTCACAAGTAATGCTTCCTTGAAAAGGAGAACCTCCAGTGTATGTTATCGAGAGCATGGCAGTATCTTGATACCATACAGAGCCAGCCTGGCATCTGACAAGCACTTCCAATATCTCTGAGGTAGGGGTTGTCCAGTCAGGGGCTGAGGGTACTATTATGATAGTTCCAAAAGGATCAATAGGGGATGTAATCTCAAAGTTAGTTGAAGCCTCTATTTCAAAGTCCAAAATACTTGGATCACATGGCAGTATAGCATAAGGTGAGAGCATGGTTGTAAGGTTATATTCATAGCCGGGATATGCAGAATAATCAAAACTAATTGTTCTGTCCTCTATGTTTAGAACAGGGGTTGGTTCTAGCTGGCAAGTGCTGTTACACCCGTCTCCATCATCTGCTGCATCACAGATACCAGCTACTGGTGCCTGACACCCATCGTCGCATTCTTCTCCAAGTTGTGGCTCTAATATTCCATTTCCGCATCTTGGTATTACTCCTGGTTCTAGCATGCAAAATTGGTCGCATCCATCTCCGTTATCTACTGGTTCGCATACGTATGGAATTCCATTAAGGCATCTGTCATCGCATTGTTCTCCTGGTTCTAGGGTTCTAGTATTCCGTTTCCGCATCCTGGTGTTATTCCTGGTTCTAGTTGGCATGTTTCGTTGCATCCATCTCCTGGTGCCAAGTTTCCATCATCGCACTCCTCTACTCCTGTCCAAGGATACCCATCACCACATTCTGCATTTTCACAGTTGTTTAGGCAAGCATCATTGTTATTTGTGTTTCCATCATCGCACTCCTCTCCTATTTCTGGTATTTCATTTCCACACAGAGGTGTTATTCCTGGTTCTAGTTGGCATGTTTCGTTGCATCCATCTCCATTTACACTATTATTATCATCACATTCTTCTATTCGGTTCTAGTATTCCGTTTCCGCATCCTGGTGTTATTCCTGGTTCTAGTTGGCATGTTTCGTTGCATCCATCTCCTGGTGCCAAGTTTCCATCATCGCACTCCTCATAAGGGCTCTCTGGGTAGCCATTTCCGCAAAAACCTCCATAAAGGGTTATGTTTGCACATGTCTGATTACAATAAATACAGAAGGACCCATACATAGGGATGCATGGCACTCCATTACTTACACCATTATCGCATTCTTCTCCTGGTTCTAGTATCCCATTTCCACACTCAACTGTAATAACACAACCCTCGTAGCTTACATTAATACATGCAATAGTTGATTCTCCCCAAGGATCTGATATGTTAAAGAAAAATACTTCCCAATAGCTTACATCTAAATAATTCTGGTCAATTGAAAAGTTTAATTCCCTAATAGTGTTATAATCATTGTTGAAGCTGAAATAAGAACCCCCTGCTGAAGTTATTGATGAATTATACACCCAGGTTAAAGTATCTAAATCATCATTAGGGTCAGTAACCATAGAGCCGTCATCAATATCAACTATAAACTCTGTTTCACCGCAAACTATAGTCTCATAACGGCAGGTGCCAAGAGGAGGATAATTACCAACAGGAGGCTCATTAATCTCAATGTAAAGCTCTGAGAGGTTGAGCTGACCAACTGTTGTTGAATATACAGAGAAATCAATATCACAAGGGTCAGATGAGCACTGGTCAAGGTTTTGTTGGATTAAGGCTCTGTAATCCATGCAAGTAGCAGCGCCAGTGCCACAGCTAGAACCATCCCAAAAAACATCTCCTGAGTAAGGAGAAGGATACTCCCATCCATTCAGGCTTACTGGATTTGTTGAACTAATGGTTGGTGTTGGGAAGTCCTGCACGCTTATGTTTTTTGCAATCTCATCGTAAATATCCTTGAGTGTGTCGGCATCAGGCGCAAAGTACAGCTGTCCATTAGTTGTAATTTCCTGAACCAGACTTTGATCAGCATCTGCTCCGAATGCAATCCCGTATATAGTAATGCCATTATCTTCAGCTTGCTGCGCTATGGTTCTGACATAATTTTGAGCCGAAGTTGTTCCACTTTGACAACTACCGCCAGCATAATAACCTCCAGAACTATAATAATTATTAGCCAATCCATCTGTCATAACAAGCATATATTTTGGAGCTCCTGGCTGAGCACGTGGTCCTAATAATTCATGCATAGCTAGTTCCATACCCCCACCTATGTTTGTCCTACTCTGTGTTGAGTATGAATTGATCTCCTGGACTAAGGCGTCATAGTCATCAGTTAAAGGAAATATGTTTAATGGATCACTAGGGCAGCTTGAGTAATCAACCAAACCAACATGAATATAATTCAGATTTGTGTTATTTAAAAAGCTTATATCAGCTGTTTTAGCATCATTAATTTTACATGGTGTTTCACCAGGATTTGCATTTCCACCAGGACAGTCATCATCCATGCTTCCAGACACATCTGTTATTAAGATAATGTCTGCTGGTAGAATTGCCTGGCCTAGAATATCAAAGCCTTCTAGTCTCATTCTTGCTTCGCTCACTGTTCCGTTTGGCACTCTAAGAAAATAAGTACGAGTTTCATACTCTTGGGGGAAAGAGAGACTTATTCTGCTCAGACTATCGTCAAAAACAGTTACTTGCGAATTAACTGGTAGCAGTAAGATTAACAATATGATTACAAAAATCCAAAGTTTGTTATATTGTTTCATATGGCCGTACTCTTACATTCGCTCCTAAGTTCTTTATCAGTTATAGCATCACAAAAAGTGTCTCTTTTTTCTAATCCCATCTTAAGGTAATATTCATCTAAGCATTTTGTTTTTTCTTCCTCAATAAGTGCTTCACAACTCTTTTTTTGCTCTTTTAATGATTTATCCTCATTTAAATAATAAAGTTCATAACACTCTAGTTTTTCATTTAAGTTTTCAGTCATATAACATTCATATAGATATTCTTTTATTATAGTCCTCTTAGTCATCCCCAACTCAGCAGGCACTTCCTCTCTTTCTCCAGTCACTATTTCCATTATTATTTGCTCCTTTTCACTTTCCTCTAATTCTGCTTCTGGCTGTTCTGTTGGTTGCTCTGTTATTTCTTCTTGCTCACCTGGTTCTTCTGGTTGCTGCACTTCTTCCTCTGTTTTTTCTTCTGTATGGAGCACAGGTGTTTTTTCTTTGGGTGTGGTTAGAATCGTGCTGATAATAGCTAGAACAATGAGGGCTGCTATTACAATAATTACTATGTATTTCTTTAGTATTGCTTGTTTTTGTTGTTTTAACAACTTCATTACATTTACGGCGGAGGATACTCGGAGTTTAGCCGAGAGGAACCGCCGTCCTCCGTTAATTTTTTCTTTGATGTTTGATTATGATATGAGTGCGCAGC
>LSSJ01000043.1 GCA_001595785.1 Euryarchaeota archaeon SM23-78 | reverse complement strand
TTTGAAGCACCAAGAACACTACTGAATATCAGCATACACACTAGCACATATAAGATTATCTTATTCATTTTAAAACACCTCCTAAATAGAGCTTACGCTTATAATAAAAAACATCAACCCCCACCATACAGGAAAAAGGGAAGATAAACAGACTTTAATATTTTGCTATTTATTGTTGGAATCTTTCAGGGATAGGATAAAAATTATAAACTTTATACAACTTAACCCAACCCATTCAAAATATTTATATATAAAACACAAATCTCAAGTAACAATGACCTTAAAATCAGCTATTATCCAGGGCTTCAGGACTTTGGCTAATCCTGAAAGAGAATTTGAAAATATTAATAAGAGATCTTTGGAAAAGATTCTTGAGGATTATATCAAGCTCTTGCTAGCTTCTGGCTTATTAGCTGCTGTTATTGCTTTTATTTTCATCTTAATCAATTCCACTTATCTAAATCTTTTCAGAGGTATCAATATTGATTACTGGCGTTTAATCAATTACTCAGCAGGAATCTCTGGGAGCCTGTTCTTTTTTTACTTGTTTGCAGGCACCTTTCTTTTTTTCCTTCTAAGCCTTATAATCAGAATCTTTGTTCGTAGAATAAAGTATACCAGGCTTATTTCAGTGCTGTGCTATTCTCTTAGTCCTATCTTATTAATTGGCTGGATTTCTAACAAGCTCATCCTAGCCTTAGGTATTTGGAGTGCTTTTTTGTTAATTGTTGGTATTAGACAGACTCTTAAAGAAGAAGGCAAAATAAGTGATAAAAGCAGTAGTAAAATAAGGGGTAAAAGTAGTGGTAAAGGCAAGAGCTCAAGAAAAAGAATTAAGAGATGAATTAATCATTCTCTCTAGGCTCCACGTATTCCCAGATTTCTGTGTTGTTCTGTGTGTATTTATTAATAAAGCCCTCACTATTCTTCATAAGAAACCAGAGTCCTTGTTCACGATTCTCCCATAGCTCTTCTTTCATAGTAGGTGTTATTAATATATATTTTAACTCATGTTTTTTTAGAAGAGGCTCTGCTTCTAATAGTCTAACACTGCTGAACAAAGCATTAATATCATTCCTTATCTCTGAATAGTTTGAGTGCAGATAAGAGTTAGAATCCAGTAAAACTGGTTTGTTAGAGTAATACTCCACTAAGAAGCCCTGTTTCTCGGTTGTTAAAACCTTGCCTTTTAACTGGTTTTTGAGAAAATCCAGGGAATTAATTACTTCTTGGCTTGGCTGAGCATCTACAAGCAGGTTGGCTTGGTTGGTAACTGAGAAAGCAAGGCTGCAGAGCACTAATATCATGGTTCCTGTTCTTATAATCTTCAAATCCCATTTCCTCTTATAAAAATAAGTTATTGCACTAACACAGTAAACAGTTATTATAAAATTAATGTATATTCTTGCAACAGTGTTAAAAAGGGAAAGTGCTACAAGCGCTAGCACTGGCATATAGAAGAGTCTTCTTGCTTCATCCTTAATCCATACTATGACAAAGCCTGTTAAGAATAGAATTAGAAGAAATAGGTCAAACCCAATATCTGCTTTTAGCACTGAGAGGATATTTCTAAAAGCAAAACCATGGAAACCAAGAATCCTAGGAGTATAATTTGATAACAGGGTTAATAAAAATATGACCAGGGCTGAAATGATAAGGGAGAGAAAGGGTATCACAAGGTTTCTCTTAATAACCATGTAAAGGAAGAGCAGGATTATAAAGGTGATTAAAAAGGCTGTGAGGTTTGTCCAAGCCAGGAGTGGGAGTAATAAGCCGCCCAAGGCTTGCAAGCCTTGTTTTTTATTAAGGAAAAGCACGAGTATTAACAGGCTTAGGAAGAGTGCAAAGCCATAAAGGTAGAGCCCTGTGTATAGGATAATAAAAGCAGGTGTGACTGCTAGTACAATAACAGAGTAGGCTGCGTTTTTGGGTTTAATTTTGAGTAGTATGAGTAGTTTGTAAAAGAGCAGACCAGATAATAAGCCTAGGATTAAGGGAAATAAAAAGGAGAGTAATTTTACAGGTAAGAAGATTAAGAGAAAGGATGCTAAGTAATGATGAGGGTTAGGTTCATAAATTGTTTCTTGAAGCGGATCCTTATTTAAGAAAAAGTCTTTTTTCAGGGCTTCTGAAATTCGCAGATTATAATAAGATTCTCCTTGGGATAGCAAGGGCTTGTCTAAGCCTAGTCTTATGAACATCACTGTTGATAAAATAATAATTATTAGTATTAATGATGCAATAAGCAAGTTATTCTCTTTCCTCTTCTTCTCTGTTGCGCTCATCATATATCACACTTAAGGAACTCATAAACAAGAGCATCTTTATTATATGCAAGCTCAAAGCAGTCTTCCTCAGCATAGAAAAGCCGGGATATATTATATTCCTCCATGGTCTTGGTTGATAAAAAGATGTAATCAATATCATACTTGTTTATTAGTCTCACAGCTTCTGATTTTAACCTTAGGGTGAACAAGCTATTAATATCATTGTATCTCTGATCTATGTTCTTGATGAACAAAAAGTTTGAATCAGCCACATTCTTTCTTTCTGCTATGTAATTTATTAAGAAGCCTTCTTCTACTCTTCCTAGAATAACATCATTTTCATGTGTGTTCTCCTTAACCCATTCCAAGGCTTCAATATCTGCTAGTGATGGTTTATGCTTGGTTAGAGTGGTTATAATAGGAGCCAGGGTTGTGAGCATGAAAATAATGATGAACAAGCCAGCAATTATGTTTGATAGACGAGGGATCTTGGTTTTGGACAGGCTTACAAGGATTATCTTTATTGAGTAAGCTGAGAGTATAATAATATTCATGCTTAGAAACAGTAACCCTGTTCTGAAAGGAATTAGTTTGAGCCAGAGCATAAGGAAGGAGACAAGGGCAAAGCTTATGTATAAGCTTGCACCTCTGTTCCTGGTCTTAAAGAACTCATGATAAGTAGCATACACACCTAATAGGAGGGGAAGCACTCCCACCGCATATATAACCCCTACAAAGCTTATCTCTTGAAAATAAGAGGATAATAAAGGAGCAGGTATGTTCTGCCAGATAAAGCTTATGCCATGGAGAAAAAAGGCTTTTTTGTATAACAAGATGTTGAACCATAAAGCCAGGAATAAGAGGAAAAGAGTGGTCTCAACTTCTCTTATGCTAAGCCTTTGTTTTACAAGTCTGCGAATAATAAAATATATTAAGAGGCTTATGAGAAGGATAATGACTGTTGTGTGGGTTAGTAACAGAATTAAGGCAAGCACTATGCTTAGAACAGCAAAGCCTTTTTCTTCTATTCTAAGAAAAGCATAGCTCAGCAGGAAAATAAGGAACAGGACTAAGGAATATATTGAGATTTGGCTTAGGGTTGAGAATACAATAGGCACAAAGCCTGAGAAAAAGGCTGAGATAAAAGCAGCTGTTTTATTCTTGGTAATGTATTTGGTTATGAGATAAATAACTATTACTAAAGCTGCAAAGAAAAGACTAGGTATTAGCTTTGCAGCTAAGGTTAAGGGAAAGATAAAACTAAAGCCTGCTAATAGATAATAGAATAAAGGCGGGAATACTGTGGTTCTTCCTGAATAACTAAGAGGGTCTTGATACAAAGGCATTCCTGTTTCTTTTATGTGCTCTACTTGTCTTAAAGCATTATAAGCATCATAGTCAAAGCCTGGTTCTTGAAGTCCAAAATAAAGCCTTGCTCCTATGACTAAGCAGAAGAGCAGGAATAAGGCCAGGTGTTCGCTGGTTATTCTCCGCCCATTCCTTGGTCTTTGTTTAAGTTTAGGTTTTTTCATGTTTTCTCTCGCGAACGAAGTGAGCGAGCAAATAAATATTTTAAAATTTTAAATTAAATTTAAATTAACTTAAGTCTTGAGTTCTCAAACAGGGACAGGCTTAACCCTTATCTCTTTGCAAACCCCCACATGAATTCAAAGTAACTTCTAAAACTATTTGCTAGGGAAGCTTCTTTTATTAATATAGCTTTGGGATTTTCCTCCCACATAATTATGGATACCTTGTCAGCATATATATTTGTTGAGACTGGTGCTTTGCTGCCTTTTTTTATGAATTTGATGTCTGTTAAGGGTATTTGTTTGAGGTATTTTTCTTTTCTTGCGCTCTCGTCAAACATCATTCTTACTTTGATGTTCTTCTCGGTTCTTTGTTTATCAAAGTGCGGGAAGTAGTATTTGACTATCTCATTAACATTTACTGCGTCTCCAAAGGTCAGTATTTCCTTGCCTGCTTGTATCTGGTCGGCAAACACTGTTTTTATGGCTTGTTTTCCTCTGAAAAATAATACTTCTTTTTTTTCTTCTGATAGTTTTCTTAGGAGTTGAAGTTCTGGCATTACTTCTCTTAGATTTTCTTCTTTTTCTTTGAGTAAATCTAGTAGTCTTTGTGGGTTTGCTGCTTCATAGTAGCGTCGATTATTAGTTTTAATGTATGACACCAAGCCTTTTTGTATTAGTCTTTCAATTGCATCATACACACTTCTTCTGTGGATGCCCGTGTGTCTGGATATCTCTCCTGCTCTTATTGAGCCTTTTTCTAGCAAGCATAAGTATATCTTTGCTTCTGTTGGTGTTAAATCTGCTTGTTCTAATAATCTCTGGTTCATGAAGGTTAGAATGCTTACTGGCTTTATAAACCTTTTGAATATTGGGGTGATATTTCTCACCTCAAAAATTTAAATACTTTAATAACTATACCAATATTACCGAAGGATTTCCGAGAATCCTTTAGGAGGATATATTAAAAACCTTGAAATAACAGGTAAGGAGGTAATGAAAATGAACTTAGAAAACATGGTTCTTGTAAAACCCAAAGCCTATGAAGAAATGGGCAAGGAAGCAACAATAGAGATGATAAAAGCAAGCCAAAGAGTGCTAACAACAATAAAAAAAGGAATAATAGATAGAGGAGAAGAACAATTAAAAACAATGACAGGGTATAACAAACAGAATCTTCCAGACGAATCCCCAAAACCAACACCAGACATCTCTCTTGATTCAATATCTTTTGACTTAAAAACAACAGTGCAAGTAGTAAACCCAGAATATGTTCCGGTGTTCAGCAAAATAGAAGGCTTTCTTGAAGATGTTGTTGATGACTGGAAAGAAGGCGTAAGAAAAAACGGGGTAAGAACATATGAAATTGAAGTAATAAAAAATGGTGAAAAGAGCTATGAAAAGTCCCCTTTTATAAGATGGGATTACCTAATGTCAAGAGTGCTAAAAAAGATTTCAAGAAAAACAGAGCTAGACGCAGTAAATGAGGTTGAAACCATCAAAGCACCCAAGGATTTAGATGAGATGAAACTTGAAAAACTGGTTATTCCAATAACCAAAACAAAAGGCTTTGACATAACACAGCCAGGCAGTGCAAAAACATGGTATTTAGCCAAGAGATTTTATGATGAAGTACAACAAGAAACAGTACAGCCAGTCAAAGAGGAAATGGAAAAGAGAAGCGGTGTTACAAAAGAAGAAATGCCAGACAAAACAAAAGAGTACTGGGAGCAGTTTGAGGACTGGATATACGGAGTAACAAGCATTCCTTCTCCAAGAAGACAACAAGGTAAAGTACTAAGTCTCTTATTCACTATACCGCAAAAAACAAAACCAAAAGGCAGCACAGCATTACCAGAAGTTCCTGACCACAATAACTACATCAAACTCCTTGAAGAGTACAGACCAGTCCTGCCAACATCATTACAGAAATGGAAAACCCAAGGAGAGCTTAACTACGAAGGAAAAATAGGAGAGATGGTTGTGTTCTACTATGAACTTGAGAATGACGCCAGAGTACTAGAACAGTTTCCATACATACCAGAATACCAGCTAAAAAGAGATGGGGATAAAATGTTTATTTCTGTCCAAGCATTATATAACCGATTAAAAGCCCTAGAAAAAGACTACAAAACCAGCAGGTTATTACGAAAACACACAGTAGAGCCTCTTGTTTAATTTTTTAAGAAAAAGCTAAAACAATGAAAAAATATTTTTTTATTTATTTTTCTTTTTTAGAAAAATCAACAAAATCTTTGATTTTGTGTCCCAAAAGCTTTGCTTTTGTGAATTCAAAATTATGAAATAATTTTGTTTTATTCTTCTTCTGGTCCATAACTAGGCACAGCTGACTTGCTAATAATCATAATGTCGCCAATGCTCTTGACCAGCTGATGAGGCACAATAACCCCTTTGGCACTGCCCAGCACCTTGTTCAGGAAACTGTTCTTAGTGGCCCTTACCCTCCAGCCAAACACCTTGTTCTGAGTAAGAATAGCCTCTTCTACATCACCAAAATAATCACCAGTATCAGTAAACACCCTCATCTCAAAGGTTTCGGATATTCTTTTCATCTTAAGCATATAACACCACCTTTAATCCTTATGCAGTGGATAAAGAGGCACAGGTATATAAAGGTTTTGATTAAATTTATCTTTGTGTAAAGTAAAAAAGAAAAAATATATAAACCTAATAAGATAAAGTTTAAACAAGAGATATTTAAATAAAAAAAGAGGTGGAGGTTATCTAAAATGGCACAAGGAACGGACGCAGTCATACTCGCAATCATTATTGGCACCCTAGCAGCTATTGTTTACAGCCTCAGGATTCTGGTGTTAATGGAGAGAAGAGTGGCAAAGATTGACCTGAATCTTGAAAGGATTGTTATGAAAGTGGCTGCTGAGGAGAGAAAGATAGAAGCAGAAGAAGTAAAGATTGAGAAACTGATTAAAAAGAAGAAATAATTTCTTCTTTAAAATTATTTTTTTACCTCATTAACTGTTTTCACGATGCTACAACACGTTTCTCTTGACCATGGATGGTACTATCACTACAGGCTGCACAACGCCAAGCTAGGCCTGCTCAGAGATAATGGATTCTATCCTCTTCACAGATATTTGAACAGGGTTTTTAAGAACTGCCCGCAAGAGCCTTTCCTAACAGGCCCACGAGGAAGCAGGCTCAGATTTGATTTAGGAATCAGACCAAGACAAATAGATAATCATGAAGTCACCATGCTAGCAAGAGAAGGGCTTAGCTGGAATAAATACACAGATGCTCATAGCAATGTGCAGGTATTTATGCTCAGCTATGATAACACAACTGTGGGGGTAGAGGTTCCTATCTGGCTAAGAGCAACAGAACTAGGCAAAAAGCATGAAGAGTTTTTTAATAGCAAAGAGCCTTTATCAGGCCATATTGATGTTCTAAGAACAGATAATGATAAAGTTTGGGTGTGGGATTATAAGCCAAGAGCAGCCCAAGAAAAGTACGCTTCCACCCAGGTATTCTTTTACTCATTAATGCTGAGCAGAAGAGCAGGCATACCTCTTGATAGAATAAGATGTGGTTATTTTGATGAGCATACAGCCTTTGCATTCAAGCCTGATAAGAAGTATTTGAGGGGAACACAGTTAAAGTTAAGGTGATGCCCGGTCGGCGCATTCACTTCTTTTTATTAGCTTCTTACTAAATCGAAATCTTTATAAATAAATACACATTTATACACACAAGTGTGTATTTAAAATGAAGTTTGCTTTGACTAAAAAAGACATTATTGCCTTAAACAAAGAGTTTGAAAATGGCTCTGTTCATAATGAAGCAAGCCTTGATTTTGCTTTAAGTTATGCCAAGAAAACAGAGAACTGGACCAAAGCCTTGGCCTGGCTTGTAAGAGCAATCCTGTTAGACCATGTCTTTGAAGAAGGCAACAAAAGAACAGCGGCTTTACTAATCAAAACTTATGCTGAGTATGAAGGACATAAAACCTATGATGACAAAGTTGTCTTGCTTGTAAAGAACATAATCCTAAGAAACATTAAGAGTATAACAAAAATTGAGGACTTGATAAAAGATGCAATCAAATAAATTCCTGAAAAAAGCGCATGAAATAGCACAAAGAGATAAAATAGTATTTGACACATTAATGGAGTTTGAAAGAGATAAAAGAATAAGAACCAAGACAAGGCTAAACTTCACAATTGACAAAAACATTGCTTTTAAGTTCAAGAAGTATTGCAGGGAAAAAGGATATAATATGAGTTCTAAAGTAGAGGCAGCGATGAAAGAAATGGTGGCGAAATAAAAAGGTACGCCTGATTAGGAAAAAACTTGTGTTTCTCGGTCAGCGCATACTTTTTTCTTTACTAATTCAGGATAAATATTATCAGGTTTAATATTGCTGCAAAGGTTACCCAGAGGATGTATGGTATTAATAAGTAAGCTGCTGTTCTTGAAACCTTGTAGAACTTCAAAATGGTCAGTAGGATTGCAATCCAGAGCACCACAATTTCTATGAATGCTATAAACGGGTTTCTTAATCCAAAGAAAATAATAGACCATAATATGTTTAGGATTAACTGCACTCCGAACAACAACAAACCTGTTTTAACTCCCTCTGATTTAAAGCCTTCTTCCCATATAAGATAAAGTGATACCCCCATTAATATGAACAAAGTTGTCCATACAGGTGCAAAAACCCAGTTAGGAGGATTAAAAGAAGGTTTTGCTAGGCCAAGATACCATGTAGGGATAGAGTTGGCAGTGAAGAATGAACCAATTATGCCTGCTAGCTGGCATATAACAATAGAAACTATGAATTTAATTATTTTATCTGCTTTTATCATTATTAATCCAGTAAATAAAGTTTAGTATAAATAACTTTATGTTTTACCTGTCAAAACCTCAAAACTCAACCCTTTCTTCTTTGCCAGGTCAAGCGTCACAACATAACTCCTTGGCGTAACTTTCAAATCTGTTAATCTTAAGAAATACCATTCCTCATTATCAAATTTTATTGCAACAAAAGGGCGGGCTCCAAAACTGTTTGCAAACAAGTCTAATTGGGTTATCTCGTCTTTTTCCAAGTATTTTGATTTATCCCGAGAAGACTTAACTTCAAAAGCATAAAACTTCTTACCATCGCCTGCAATAACATCAGGGCTTGGGTGCTGGGTTGAACCACTACCAGCAGCACGCATAGCAGCAAAACCTTTAGACCAGAAGAGATGGATTAAGTCTCGCTCTGCTTTGCTTCCTTTGCTCTTTCTACGACTGTGGCTAATGGGCATGATATAAGGAAAATGATTTCAATTATTAAATTGTTTTCTTTTTTACGTTCAAAAAAGTGCCGGCTCGGGCCGTGATGTCCTTTTTGGAAAGCTTCGTCTCCCCGACTGGGGCGTCCCCCCACTTCGCTTGGACTGTAAAGCTAATGTATGCCCTCGCAAATTGGCACTTACTTTTTTGAACTTAATTCAATAACTTTATAAAAACCTTCATATTCGCCTTTTTTATGGCTGGGAAAAAGATTTTGAGCTTGTCTGCTATGGAGAAGATTCTGAAACTAGCAGGCGCTTATAGAGTGAGTGAGGAATCTAAAGAGGCTCTTAGAGATGTTCTTGAGGATGTCGGTGATAAGATTAGCAGAGAGGCTATTGAGCTGAGCAGGCATGCTAATAGAAGAACAGTAAAAGCAGGGGATATTAAGCTGGCGAATAAGCAGAGGTGAGGCTAATAATTAATTATGTGAGCCTAAATGAGTTTATTTGGTGTTGCTTCAAAAGGGAATTGTTTCTCAGATCTTTTCTATGGGACAGACTATCAAACGCATAGAGGGCCACAGTATGGTGGAATTGCTTACTTAAAAAATCATGGTAGAAATATTTCTAAGGATATTAAAGATATTAGTGAGACCCAGTTTAAAGCCAAGTTTAATGAATTTTTTGGTATAATAGACAGTAAGTATGGAATTGGAGTTATTAGCCCTGATGAAGAACAACCCATTACTCTTGACGGAAAAGTAGGAAACTTTGCTATTTGCATCGACGGTATAGTTAATAATTCAGAAGAGCTTGCATGGGAATTAAAACACAAACATGGTGCTACATTTGAAGAAAAAACAGAGTATGGTAAGCCTAACACTGCTGATGTTATTGCAAACCTAATAAATCAGGGAAAGAATATTGTTGATGGTATTGAGTATATGTACGATAGAATTGATGGTTCTGTATCACTTATATTGCTTACAAAACAAGGGCTTTATGCTGCGAGTGACAGATTTCCTTTGTTTATTGGAAAAAAGAATGATGCTTGGGCTGTTACTTCTGAGAATTGTGCTCTTCCAAACCTGGGTTTTCAACTATATAAAAATGTTGGAGCAAGGGAGATTATTAAGATTAATGAATTTGGTCCTAGTACAAAAGCAGAAGGAAGTGATTTAACACAAATATGTGGCTTCTTATTTATATACATTGGTTTCCCTGCTTCTAGGTACGGAGATATTTATGCAGAAATGGCTAGATATAGAACAGGAGCTGCTCTGGCAAGAAGAGATTCTGTTAAAGCAGACCTTGTTAGTGGTATTCCTGATTCTGGAACAGGGCATGGACTTGGTTATGCAATGGAAACTAAAAAAATGGGTGAAGAAAGAGCGCATCAAGCGCTTGAAAAGTTTAAAAAACAAGAAATTGATATTGGACAACTAGAACAAGAAATAAATGAATCTTTCAAAATGATAACATCTTTTATGAGGCCTTTTATAAAGTATACCCCCACTTGGGGTAGGAGTTATACACCAACTAAACAAGAAGTAAGGGATGAGGTTGCTAAGCGTAAACTCATCCCAATACTGGATTTATTAATACTGGATATGATTATAAATGAAGATTCGATTGTAAGAGGAACACAATTAAAGAAATACTTAGAAAGGGTAAATGCTATTGCTGAAATGGCAGGTGTTAAACTCGGTAAAATTCATATCAGGCCTAACTGCCCTCCTTTAATGTATCCTTGTAAGTTTAATCTCTCTACAAAAACTATAGAAGAGCTTGCAGCAAGAAAAGCTATCTATGAAATTGAAGGAAGACATATAGAGGATGTTAGGGACTATCTTAATCCTGACTCTAAAAAATATAAGCAAATGGTTGAAATTATTAGAAAGAACCTTGGAAAAAGGAATAACAAACCCCTAGTTACTTCTTTAATGTATCAAAGACTTGATGACATGGTAAAAGCAATTGGTTTGCCTAGAGAAAAATTATGTTTGTATTGTTGGAATGGAGAAGAAGTTCCTCCTAAGAAGGATTAAGATTCAAAGCTTTATCTTCATCAAATCATGCGCTACTTTGCTGTTCTTAAAAAAGGTTTTTATCTCTTCTTGTAATTCTTTAGTTGTTTTGTATCTTTGTGAAAAGTGAGTGATTATCAGTTTCTTTACATTTGCCTTGGTTGCTATCAGGCCTGCGTCTTTGGTTGTCAGGTGCTTGTATTCTGCTCCTTTTTCTTCTAAGTCTGATGTATAAGCAGACTCTGCTATCAACACATCTGCTTCTTTGGCTAGTTCATAAGCATTGGTGCATGGAAGTGTATCTAGGATTATGGTTAGTTTCTTGCCTTTTTGTATGTGTGACACATCTTCTGGCTTGATGGTTTTTCCTTTAAAAGTTATGGTTTGCCCTCTTTGTAGTTTACCTATGTTTGGTCCTTGTTTTAATCCAAGTTTTTTTGCTTGACTCATATTTATTTTTCTTTTATCCTTCTCTATTATGCTGTAACCTAGGCAAGGCATTTTATGATCCATATAAGCGCATTCAATACAATAGTCTTTGTTTTGAAACACCTTCTCTACTCCTTTTGGGTTTAGCTCTTTAATATCTAGTTCTAGTCTGTTATGCTCAAAACTCACTGCTTTGAGCAGATGGTATATTCTTTCCTTGGTTTCTCTTGGTCCAAATAGAGTTACTTTCTGTGGATTCTCATTGTTGCTTAGGGTTTGAAGCAACCCAATAAGACCTGATACATGGTCTCCGTGCCAGTGCGTGATTAGAATCTTCCTTATCTTATTACGATTTATTCCCGTAATATTCATCTGTCTCTGAGTGCCTTCTCCGCAGTCTATTAAGATGCCTTCTCCTTTGTATTCTAGGTATATGCCTTGCACATTTCTTTCCTTGGTTGGCACCATGCAACTGGTGCCTAAGATTGTTATTTCCATCATATCAAAGAGGTATTCTGTATTGTTTTTAACACTTTTCAAAGAAGAATTATTTTCTATATAGAAAGTTAAAATGTTTTACAAAAATATATAAACCAAACACTAATGCTAAGAAACAAGCATGGCAAAGAAGAAAAAAGCAAAGAAAAAGAAAAGCAAGAAAAAAGTTGGTATAGAAGAAGTTAAAGTAGAGGAAAAAATAGAAAAGAAAGAAAAAGAGAAAAAAGAAAAAAAGAAAGAGGAAAAAAAAGAAATAATCAAAGCAATCCTAGCAAGAGAAAGAGTGCTAACAGAAGCAAGCGATGAAGCAAGAAACCTGTACAACAAAAGCGCATATGGGCAGGTACTAGAAAACGGCAAAGTACAGCTCTCACTGCCAGAAGCCTTATACTTGCTAGAAAAAGGCAAATTACACATAACAGATAAAAGAAAAAAAGCAATAAGCTCAGAGGAATTCATAAAAAAAGCAAGAAAAGTAGAGCCTAATTTCTGGATAAGATACTCTGTATTCAAGGATATGAGGAACAGAGGATACATAATCAAAACAGCATTAAAGTTTGGAGCAGATTTTAGGGTTTATGACAGAGGAATAAGACCAGGAGAAGACCATGCAAGATGGATAATCTTTCCAGTACACGAAGGCGAGACATTGACATGGTATGAATTTGCAGCCAAGAACAGAGTGGCGCACAGTACAAAGAAGAGATTAATGATGGGCATAGTAGATGATGAAGGGGATGTAACCTATTATGAGATTAAATGGATGAGGCCCTGATTCTATAGGTAAAGAATATAAATTTATATAAATCGAGTTCTAATACTAGAAATATTCACTCCTAAAAGAATATATATTAAAAAATGGTTAACAAAGAAGAAATTCTTAAAATAGTGCAGATAAGAGGACCACTAATACCAAATGAATTAAAAAAAATAATCAAGGCAGGAGACACCCTGTTATTAGGAGCTGTCCTAGCAGAGCTAAAAACAGAAGGCAAAGTAAAAGTAACTCATACCAAGGTTGGAAGCACTCCTGCTTATTACACCATAGGAACAGAGGTAAGGCTACAGAATCTAATGAAGTACTTGAATGAGAAGGATAGGAGAACAGCAGAGTTGTTAAGGCAAAAAAAGATATTAAAAGACAGTGATTTAAGTCCCCTTGTAAGAGTTAGTCTAAGAAGCATAAGAGACTTTGCAAAGCCATTAGAGGTAAGTGTTAAAGGGCAAAGAGAAATCTATTGGAAATGGTACATGGTGCCGATCAGAGAAGCAGAGCAAATGATAATGCAGAAGATAAAGCCTGTGCCAAAGATGCCGATAAGAGAAGAGGTAAAGAAAGTAGAGGTTAAAAAACTAGAAGAAAAGAAAGAAGAAATAAAAGAAATTAAAAAAGAACCTTTGGTGCTCGCTCACCCAGAGCTCGCGAGAGAAAAAGAAGAAGTGCAAAAAGAACTAGGAATGCCGGCAGAAGAATTGGAAAAAGAAAAAGATGCTTTCTTTAGAAAAGTATGGAATTATTGCAAGCAGAATGATATAGAAGTAATTGAGTACAAGATTAAAAGAAAGAAATCAGATATAGAATATACATTAGCAGTTCCTTCTCGTATAGGAAGCCAGGAATACTATTGCAAAGCAAGAAAAAAGAAGAAAATAAATGACGGAGACCTGAGCAGTGCTTATGTGCAAGGACAAGCCAAGAAGCTGCCAGTGATATTCATAACAACAGGAGAGTTAACCAAGAAAGCCAAGGATATGCTGGCCAAGGATTTCAAAGGTATGATTGTGAAGAAGATATAAAAAATATAGAAATCAGTCTTCTTCTTCCTCTGCGAATTTTTTGACGGCTTCAAAATTTTCCACTAAAAGTTTGGCTTTGTTCTTCCCAAACCTAAAAGGAAACGGGTCTTCCTCGCTTCTCTTTAAAACAATCATCTTATTGCCTTTGAATTCACTAAATTCAACTACCACTAAAACCACCTTTTTTATTTATATATATTAAAGATTAGGTATCCTTTAAAAAGGTTGGGGTTCAAAAACCAAAAATTATTAAGCACAAGAAAAAAGATAAGGATTAATGGTCCTCCCACCATCATATTGGAAGCAGTTGTACAATAAGTTCAAGCACCAGGCGCTGTGCATAGATGTAGAAGCAACCAAGTGGAACGGGCCAATATCAATCATTGGAGTGTACAAGCCTAAAGAAGGAGAAATAGATTACACAGCTTTTGTAAAAGGAGAAAATCTTACTCTTGATAACCTAAAGCAAGCCTTTGCACACTGCAAACTACTAATCACCTTTAATGGAACCAACTATGATGTTCCTGAAATAAAGAAACAGTTTCCAGGCGTGATACCAGAGAACACCCCTGTGATTGATTTGTACCTGCTTGCCAAAAAACTTGACTTGGATACAGGGCTAAAAACCCTTGAGCAAACTTTCAAAATTTTCAGAAAAGAAGAGGTTGAGAATAAGAGAAAAACATCTACAAAGATGTGGAGAAAATATGAGAAGACAGGCAATAAAAAGTTTCTTGATAACCTAATAGAGTACAATAGACAGGACACGATAAATCTCTATCCTCTTGCTGAGAGAATTATGGAGATGATTGAGTAAACCAAAAAAATTATTAAGCATTAAATCATTCTTATATGCATGGGCCTTGCAATTACTGACATCTTAACTCCTGAAAAGATTGAGATAGAGGACTTAAAGAACAAAGTCCTTGCTGTTGATACTTACAACTTGTTGTATCAGTTTCTTAGCAGTATTAGGCAGAGGGATGGCTCTTATTTAACTGATAGCAAGGGGCGTGTTACCAGTCACCTCACAGGCCTTTTTAACAGAATAACCAGGTTAATGACTTATAACATGAAGTTCATTTTTTGCTTTGACGGAGAAGTGCCTGAGCTAAAAGAACAAGAAAGGGAAAGAAGAAAAGAGCTAAAGATTGAAGCACAGAAGAAATTCAAAGAAGCAGAGAAAAAAGAGGATTTGGAAGAAATGAAAAAGTATGCTGCCAGAACTAGCAGGTTAATGCCAGAGATGATAGAGGATGCTAAAGAATTAATAAATGCTTTAGGCCATTGCATTGTAATGGCTCCTAGTGAGGGAGAAGCCCAAGCCTCTTATATTGTTAAGAAAGGAGATGCTGATTATGTGCTTAGCCAAGATGCTGATTGCTTTATGTTCCAAGCCCCAAAATTAGTTAAAAACCTTACTATTAGTGGTAAAAGAAAAAAGCCTGGCGCTATTGTTTATGAAGAAGTACAACCAGAAGTCATTGAGTTAAAACATGTGCTTAAAGAGTTAAAGATTGACCAGGACCAGTTAATAATTCTTGGTATTCTTGTAGGCACTGATTACAATGTTGGTGGTATTAAAGGGATTGGGCCTAAAAAAGCGCTTGGATTGATTAAAAAGTACAAGCATGATTATGATAAGCTATTCAAAGAAGCTAAATGGAGTGAATTCTTTGATTTTAGCTGGAAAGACGTGTTTAATCTAATCAAGCACATGAAAGTTACAGATAAATACAAGTTGAAATGGGAAAGAATTGATAAAGAAAAAGTTATCAAAGTGCTTGTTGAAGAGCATGATTTTAGCAAGGGAAGAGTTGAGAAGAGTCTTGAAAGGTTAGAAGAAAGCAAAGACAAGAATCAGAAAGGGTTGGGAGACTTTTTTTAATCATCCCTTAGTCTCATCAAGAATTATCTTGTTCTTAAAAGCCCCTCTTTCCTCTGCTTTCATTCTTCTGAGCAGCTCTAATTCTTTTATATCAATTTTTTTATGATCACAAATAGCATACACTATTTCCATTATATCTGCTAGTTCTTCATGGTTCTCACTCTCAACAAACTCATTAACCTCTTCAAGAAGCTTTTCTTTTAGTTTAATCCAGAACTCATCATCTTTGGCTATATAAGTTATAGGAGTCTTTCCTTTTTGCTTGATAATCTCAGGGATTTTGTCACGAACTAGTTTGTTGTGCTTCATAAAAACAGGTATTTTTACTAATTTTATATATTTGCTGGTTATTGAAGCTTCATACATAAATCATTGGAGATAATCAAGGGGAATAATTTTTCCATATGTTTTAAACACCTTAAATGATTACTGGGTTTTGATGTCAAGAAAAGAGCTCATTATCTGTGCGATAAGTCTTGTATTGTTATTATTATTAATAAATAGTTGTGCTAAGGAAAAAAGTCCTCTCTCTTGCGACTTTGATAATGACTGTGTTTTAGAAATTTACCCTGAAAACAGTTGCTGTTACATGCCTTGTAGTAATTTTGTTGTGAATAGGGAAACTAAGGAAAGAAGAGCTGAGTGGAGAGAAGCTAATTGTACTGAGGATGAAGAATCAGATGAAATGGCTGAAATTATGTATAGTTCAGATACTATTGTAGAAGGTTATGAAAAATGGTGGTGCTGGTGGGAACATCCTGAATGCAATTTTTCTTATTATGAAGAAGCATACTGTGATAAAGGAGTTTGTAAAGGAAGAGAAAAAGCATTAAATCCACACCCAATAACCTTCCCTATATCTAATGAAGAAGAAGCATTCTTGTTTGCAAAGAAATACATGGAAGAAAACAATTATCCAAATGGAAAATGTGATGTATGCAAACCAACTAATGCTATAACCAAAATAGAGCCAATCATGAGTTGGCCATTTGAAATCCCAGGATGGAGGATGGGTGGTGTGTGCTGTGCTTGCAGTATGGTGTTTGGAGTGGATGGCTCTCATGTATCTTTACATTGTTTTGCTGCGCCTGAATGTGGCCAGGAAATGTGTTTTACTAATGAAGAGATGAATTGCTCTACAGATTCAGATTGTAAGAGTTGGAGAGAAAACGCTACTTGTTGTGAAGAAGGAATCTGTTGTGAATGTGAGCGTATGACCTGTTGCCAGCCATGCCTAAAACTCCAATAACTTTTTATGCAACTTACCCATATTTCTTGCACATAAACTTCTTAGAAGTCTCGAATTCTACCTTTTCAGGGTTTTGAAAGGAGTTTATGTGAAAACTTATTTTAGGTGTACAACTGCTCAGCAAGGGTTGGTGCCAGGCTCCGGCCTGATTATGTTTTAGAAGGCTCTGTCTCCCCGGATGGGGCAACCCCCTCCTTCGCGGACAATTGTTTAGTAGAAGTTGCCTCCGCAAATAATGGCACCAACCACCCTTGCTTTGCTGAAATATGAACTTACTTTTAGGGCAACGAAAACAAAATGTTTAAAAAAACAAGAATAAAAAACAGTTTCATGCGAAAAAAGAGGGTGTTTGAAGCAATATCTACCTTAGTAGGATGTGTTATAGGTGCTGGTATTCTGGGTATTCCTTATGTTATTTCCCAGGCCGGCTTTATTACAGGCTTAATCAATATATTAGGACTTGGAATTATTATTTTACTCATCAACCTATACCTAGGTGAAATCACTCTTAGAACCAAGGGCAAGCATCAGTTAACAGGTTATGCAGAGAAATACACAGGCAGGATTGGTAAGTACTTCATGTTTGTATGCATGATTATAGGTATCTATGGTGCTATTATTGCTTACACTATTGGAGCAGGTGATGCTCTTGCTAGTATGCTTGGCTGGGATCCCTTAATTTGCAGTGTAATCTTTTTTGGAGTTGTATCTTGGTTAATATATATCGGTTTAGGTGCTATTGAGAAGTCAGAGGCCTTTGTGATACCCATAGTCATTATCCTTGTATTATTAATCTTTTTTATGGCTTTGCCAAGGATTAATATGATAAACCTGTCTGGCTTTAGTTTTCCAAAGCTACTGGCTCCTTATGGTGTTGTGCTTTTTGCTTATCTAGGCGCTGTTGCTATTCCTGAGATGAGAGAAGAGCTTGGCAGGTATAAAAAGGAGATGAAAAGAGCAGTTATCATAGGAAGCACCATTCCTATAATCATATATATCCTCTTTGCAATCGCTGTTGTTGGTGTAATGGGAGTTAGCACTCAAGAGATTGGTGCTCTTGGATTAACAGCTATTCTTGGAGAGAAGATGGCTTTTATAGGAGCTTTATTTGCTCTTTTCACTTTAACAACCTCTTTCCTTGCAATAGGGCTTGCTCTTAAAGAATTATTCTGGTATGATTATGGGCTTAGAAAGAACACCTCTTGGTTGCTGGCCTGTTTTATTCCTTTCCTACTATTCCTAGTTATAAAACTAGGTAGGGTTGCTGGTTTCACAACCATTCTTAACATTACAGGCATAGTAAGCGGTGCACTCATAGGCATTCTTGTTGTGCTAATGGCTATTAGTGCAAAAAAGAAGGGTGAGAGAAAGCCAGAATACAGCATATATATTAACAAGTTCATTGCTGTTCTGTTAATAGTATTATTCATTATTGGTGCTATTAATCTTTTGGTGTGATGATGTGGTGAGGAGATTAAAATGAACTCTGCATGGGTCATATTTGTATTACTGGCAGCAATCATTGCAAGTGCGGCTAGTATTGTAGAGAAAAAAACCCTTAGAAAACAGCATGCAATGGAGTTCTCAGCTATACTAGCCATATTTGCAGCTCTAATAACCTTTCCTTTATGGTTCATAGCTGATATTAATGCTTTAAGCCTTACAGCGATTTATTTTATCTATGGTGCTGCTTTTTGTAGCTCAATAGCTTTTGTATTTGTTGCAAAAGCCTTAAGGCACATTGCTATCTCTGTTACCAGTCCTTTCCTTGTTTTTGGTCCTTTGTTCACAGCAATAATAGCTGCTATTGTGCTTGGAGAAAGATTAACCTTTGTACAAGGCTTAGGAATAGCTGTGTTAATCATAGGAGCATATACTCTTGAGAGTCATGGTCATCAAAACTTGTTAGAGCCTTTAAAGCACATCTTTAAATCAAAATATATTAGATACATATTCATAGCTCTACTTCTTTATGGTGTAAGTGCTGTGCTTGATAAAAAAATACTAGGAACCCCTGCTGATGGAGGTCTAGGCATACCTGTGCTAACATATATGCCCTTGGTTCACTTCTTCTTAGCCATTAATCTTATTGTTATGATGCTCTTATTCCATGATGGCTTTACAGGTATTGGTAAGGGTATTAAGCAGAACTGGAAATGGGTTTTTGTAGTTGCAGTTCTTACTGTTGGTTACAGATTGTCTCAGCAATACGCTGTTTCTCTTCCAGGCGTGCTTATCAGTCTTGTGATACCAATAAAAAGATTATCAGCTCTTTTCTCCACAATTATAGGTGGGGGTTTATTTCATGAAGAAAATATTCTGCGTAAAAGTCTTGCCTGTGTTGTGATGATAATAGGAGCTGTGCTAATAATATTATGATTTATCTAAATATTTAAAAAGAAATGATAATAAGGTAATAGTATGCTCTGTATAAAAGTCCCTGTTAAGGAAGCGCAAAAAGTAAAGAAAGAATTAATAAGTAAGGATTTGTTGGATAAAGAGCACTTTATTAAGAAAGATAAAGATTGTGTTTATTTTCCTGTGAAAAAAAGATTTAAAACACAATATAAGTTTGTTCATAAGATTCTTAAGAAGAAAAAGCCAAGAGCAGATCTTAAGGCTTCTCTTACCAAGAAATTAAGTAAAGATGATTTAGAGTTCTTGCGCAGATCAATGGATGTTATTGGAGACATTGTTATTCTTGAGATTCCTAAGGAATTAGAGAAAAAAGAAAAACTAATAGCAAATGAGGTGTTAAGAACTAATAAGAGCATAAAAACAGTGTTGAAAAAGGGTAAGCATGAAGGAGTTTTTAGGACTCAAAAATTAAAATTGCTTGCAGGAGAAAAAACCAAGGAAGCAACATATAAAGAGAACAATGTTACTCTTAAGCTAGATGTTGAGAATGTTTATTTCTCTCCAAGATTGAGTAATGAGAGAAAAAGAATATACAAGCAGGTAAGAAGAGGAGAGGATATGCTTGTGATGTTTGCTGGGTGCGGTGTTTACCCATTGGTTATATCTAAAAATACTAAAGCAAAACACATAACAGGCATTGAAATAAATCCTACAGCGCATAATTATGCACTTCAGAACCTTCTATTAAACAAAGCTGAAAACGTGAGTGTTTTTCTCGGAGACGTAAGAAATATTGTGCCTAAACTGGGAAAAAAATATGACCGGATTGTCATGCCCCTCCCTAAACAAGCCCATACTTTCCTAGAAGTTGCATTCAAAGCATCCAAAAAAGGAACTATCATACACTTATATCAATTCATTAATGAAAATGAGATAAAGAAAAGAGAAAAAGAAATAAAAGAAATCTGTAAGAAACGTAAAATTGAATGCAGAATCATTAATTCTGAAAAGTGTGGTCAACAAGCGCCTCACGTCTTTAGAGTTTGTATAGAATTCAAAATAACAAAAACATAATCATATCCACTGGACATGTTCACGTAAGATACTTAAAGAACTTCTTTTTTGATTAGTATGTCATAAGATTTTAATCCCCTCAAACATATGCTCAACTATGAAATTATAATTTCACAAAGTTCTTTGTTGAAATCATTTAACATAGTTTCGCCATTTAATTTAAATCGGTGATTAAAATGAATTTAACTAATCAAAAAAGCAAAAAAAATTCTCAAGGAAAAGAGAATCGAAGATACCTTATGAAAGATTATAATAAAGTTATTTCTCTAAGAAAACAGGGCTATTCATATAATCAAATAGCTGAGATCGTAAATATTTCATCTACAACTGCGCAACTATGGGTAAAAACAACAAGAAAACCAAGAATAGTATATGCAACACAAAAACAACAAAGACAAATGAAATCAAAATCAAGGAAGCTAACACCAGAACTCGCATATATTTATGGTGTTCTTATAGGAGATGGGTGTATTGAAATAAGTCCTTATAGTTCAAGAATAGCATTACATGTAACAGATAAAGATTTTGCAGAAAAGTTCTATCAAACATTAAAACAATGGAGTAGTTTTACACCTACTTGGATGGAAAGTATAAGAATCAGCAATCATCGAACAAAATATGGAAAAGTAATAAGAAGCAACTCAAAACGATATACAGTAAGACTTGGTTCTAAACAAATAATTAAATTTATAACAAAAAAATTTAAATGGAAAACCAAAGACTGGTGTGTTCCAATGTGTATAAAAAAGAGTAAGAATAAGAAAATAATATCTTATTTTTTAAAAGGAATATTTGATTCTGAAGGTTTTCCAATACTTGACTTAAAAAATAGAACAAGAAGAATAGAAATAGAAATGTGGGGAGAACAACTTAAACAAATACAAGAACTTCTTAAAAGACTTGACATCGAAAGTACTGTAATCAAAGGCAAGCGTGGGAAAGGAAGAGGTACATATATTCTAAGAATTATAAGAAAAGAAAGCATAAAATTATTTGCAAAACACATAAATTTCACAATAAAGAGGAAAAATAAGAAATTGTCAGAATTATTAAACTCATACCTTAAGTAAATCAAATATTTTAAATAAACTAAAAACTTTCTTCCTAATGCGCGCTATGAGAGAAGTGAACACCCACAGATCCGAAAGGAAATGACGAGCGGAAGTAACTTCCGAGCGCGTCTTATAATATCTCATATCAGGAAGTTCAGTAAAGAAATCATGTTGATTAACCTCCTATTACACGAGGGGTAATAAATACAGCGAATCTGTTCTCAACCAATACAGAATACTCCGATCTTTTTGCTTTAATATTTACAGGAATAAAATAGACCTGTCCTTCCTCAACGGATTCGTTAGGTTTTATTCTTACTATAAATCCAGTTTTGTTATTGGCAGGAACAAAACCAGAGGAAGGTTTATAAGTTAAATTCCAACCTTCTTTGCTTGTATTAATTATGAAATAATCATCTTGAGCTGTTCCATTAGAAATAGTGTATACATTTGTGATTGTTAATATAAAAACAGCAGATTGATTCTTCAAAATCGTATTATTGACAGGTAGAATATCATATATGTATCCTTTCTTCTTTTCTTTTGCATAAATTATGTGTTCTTCTATTCTATTATCTACAGTTTCATTCACAAACCAAATCAGTTTTTTCTTATCTTCTTTTGTTTGGTATATAGTTTCATTCTTCTTAGGATTAGGAACGCATTTACTTCCATCCCAACATTTTTCAGGTCCGCAATCACAACAAGCAGTAAGCAATGCACCACAAACACTCCCAATCGCACTACAATAGTCACCACAAGTGGTTGGACACGTTCCCCAAACTCCGCCTCCAAGATAGCATTTAGGATGACTCACTATAGGAACAATAAAGAAAGCTAATATTAGAACTATTATGATTCCAAGAGTAATTAACAATATTTTCAATCCTTTCTTCATATAAACTAAGAATTTGTTATGATTTTAATGTTTTTTCTAAACTTCAAGAATTAATATCTAAAAAACCCATTTAACCAAACATCCTTATAAACTCATCTCCTTCTGCTTCTTCTTTCTTTATCTTGTCTATCGCGCATAAGCAGTCATGATGAGTAATCTTGGTTCTGTTGCTTCTGATTGCAAAGTAGCCTGCTTCTGTGCACATAGCCTTTACTTCTGCTCCTGAGAAGCCTTTCATCTTTTTTAGAAGAGCATCTACTTTTACTTTTCTTTCAAGGGTCATGTTCTTGGTGTGTATCTTAAATATTTCTTTCAAGCCTTTATCATTAGGTATGGGCACTTCTATTATTCTGTCAAGTCTGCCTGGTCTTATAACTGCAGGGTCTAGGATGTCCATTCTATTGGTACATCCTATTATCTTCACATTAGCTAAAGGCTTAAATCCGTCTATCTCTGCTAGGAATTGCATAAAGGTTCTCTGCACTTCTCTTTCTCCGCTAGTACCCACATCTACTCTTTTAGCAGCTATTGCATCCAGCTCATCAATGAATACAATGCTTGGTGATTTTTTTCTTGCCAAAGTAAAGATTTCTTTTACCAGCTTTGCTCCTTCTCCAATGAATTTCTGTACTAGTTCTGAACCTACAATTTCTACAAATGTTGAGTGCGTGCTTGCAGCCACTGCTTTTGCTAGTAGGGTTTTGCCTGTGCCTGGCGCTCCTTGAAGCAGAATGCCTTTGGGTGGTTGAATTCCTACTTTTTTAAAAAGTTCTGGGTTCTTTAGAGGTAGCTCTATTACCTCTTTTATCTCTCGCACTTGAGAATCAAGGCCTCCTATCTCTGACCACTTAACGTTGGGTTTCTCCATTATCACAAATCTTTCAACATTAAAGTGTTTTGAAGCAGCCACCCTGTCAACAATTGTAAGGTTTCTTTGCTCTACAAGCACGGTTTCTCCAGAAATAAGGTCTTTAACATTGTTTGATATCTGAACCAAGAATTTATTGCCATTAGGAAGTAAGATTATGGCGTTGTCTTTTAAAACATCTACTATCTCTGCTACCATTAAGGATGGGCTTCTGAAGCGTTCAAGCTCTTCTCTTAGCTGGGACACGGTTTCTTTTAGCAATCTATTTTCTTCTTCTAATTCACTAGAAGAAGTAGTATAAGAAAAAAAAGAACGTTTAAGATCGTGTCTACTCACCATGACAAATGCGAAATACTGTTTAGTTTATAAACCTTACTGTTAAAAAATTCGTCGAAACCTCAAATTTCTCTACGAGAAATTTGCAAAAAATTATTTTAAAAAGATTTAAAAATTAATTAAAAAATTTATAAAAATAAAAGCAAATTACACAACTAGTTTGCCTTTTCTCATCATCCACAGTTTGTTTTTTCCTTTTAAGCCATAGATATCAAGCTTTTGCTCTTTTGCATTGATAACAACATCATAGTGATAAACACTGGCTCTGTCATCTTCAAACCCAGAGCCTAGAGCAATATGTATCATGCCTGCAATCTTCTCATTAACAATCAAGTAATTGCATAGTTTTGCTTTGGGATTAGTATTAATTGCAAATTCTCCGATTTTGTTGAAATTATCTTTTTTCATTTTAATAATCTTAGCAGGCAGAGCCTTATGTTTTTCCTGATTTAACAAAACCTTCATTGCTTCCTTCTTTTTCTCATTAATCTTGTTAATAATCTTCTTAGGACCACCCATAATCCTGTAGCCTTTTTCATCACACTTAACAATCAAGGGGTTTCTGGAATTAAGCACATAGCTCTTATCAACACTAATAACCACATCGCCAAAGAATATTCCTTTCATGTACTCTGGTGTTACAAACATTTCTCCGCCAGGAATATTAGCATAAGTACCTGCTTTAATACCCTTTTTTAAGTACTTAGGATCAAGCTTGTGCCTAACATCAACATCAGAACCAAGAGGCTCTCTTCTACACCCCTTCTTATCCTTTAAGAAAACCTCAAGCTTAGTCTTATCAGAATCAACAATTATTTTATCTGATTTATTAACCTGTCTTATAAGAGCATCATCTGTTTTCTTCATAGCCAGCCAGTCAATATGATTAGTTTCAATAAAGACGACAATAGGCAAAGTGTCAGTGAAACCAATCCTGCAAAGAGGAGCCCTGCTATCAACTATTGTCTGGGGATCCCAAGGTAATTGATAGATTATTCCTCCAGGAGAACCCCACCTTGACTTTTTATTAGGGGTAGGATAGCCAATGGTTTCACCAAATAAGTGTTTGCCAGGAAAACCTTCTCCTTTGATAAAAAAAGTAGCATCATTAGTCTCAAGCCTGTTAAGATGCAAAAGCTTTGACAATACCTTAAATTCCTTAAAAACAGGTTCATCAATATTTTTTTCAAGCTCACACCCAAACAAGGTAGCTGCTAGTTCACTGGTTCTTTCACTGTTTTCAAGCACAGTCTTTCTAGAAGGAGAAGCACTAAGAGTCTTTTTGATAGCAGGGCAGGCAAGAAACATAGTCCTAACAACAGCAAAAGAGTCAAGGTAGTCCTCTAGAGGATACCACATATCCTTGGCTTTTCTAATCAACTCAAAGCCAAAACCAACCTTCTCATTCTTCTTAAGGTTATAAAGCTGCTTCCAGATAATCCTTGCCGTAGCTAATAAGTCCTCCCACCTGTATCTCTTGAACCATTCAGGCTTAAAATTCATTCTAAAGCCCTGGTTAGATATGAATTCCTTATTACTAGCTCTTATATAGACCTCTGGTCTTTCAAAGATTTTTCTAAATTCACCTTTAGTCTTCTTTTCAACAAGTTTTATATAATCATCAAGCGCCTTTGTCTTCTTGTTCTTAAGCCCTTTCTTAAGCTCATCAAAAGTATTCCAAACATCTATTAATGCATCAAGAGCCTTTGAGGTCTTCTGAATAACCCTAACAGCCATGTCTATATCAAGATTACTAGCAGCCCTGCTAAGAGGAGGAATAGAAAAAAAAGCCTTTTCATTGGTTGTATCTAGAACTATAAATATATTTTTGCCTTTGAAATTCCTCAAGTATTTTTCATAATACTTTACTGCGTTGTTAAAAGCCTTGAGATTGTACTTCATAAAAAAGAAAATATTAGAGAAGAATTAATAAAGGTTGTGGTTTTATAATCAGAATGTTCTTGCTAAAACATCATTCCAAGATTTATTAAAAGCCCCTCTCTTCTCTATAGCCATGGTTGCTACCTTTGCTGCTGTTTCCCCCCATGCCTGAGGATGATTAAAGAATTCCTTTGCCTTAATAAAACCAGCCAGGTAAGAATCTCCTGCTCCTGTGAGGTCAATTCTTTTTTCATGAACCTGGGGTGGGAAAGCCTTTATCTTGTAAAACTGGTCTCCTAGAAAAAGCACAGAACCCCTGTTAGCTTTTGTAACAATGACATTATTAATTCCTTTTTCCTGCAAATGACGTGCTCCTTTTGATAAATCCTCTTCCTGACTAACAAACCTTAATTCGTTTTCATCTAAAAACAAATAATCAATAAAAGGAAAAGTGTTGATTATGTTTTCAGGTTTTCTAAATACGATTTTATCATTTTCAAGGTATCTTATCATGCCTTGACCAGCCAAAAAGATATTTGCACTGCTCCTTGAGTTTTCAGCTATATACATAATAGTTTGTAATGAAAAGTTGTCGTGAAACAAAGGAGCAAAAATTATGTATTCAAACTGATTAAAATCATAAGCCATGAGGTGTTCTTGTCTTATTTCATTCTTATACATCTCTGCTCTTTGTATACGGGTTTCAAGATCATCTTTGTTTAGATACTCATTGGTAAACCTTATTGTGCCTTGAGCAGGTATATGAACTAATTCTTGGTATTTAAAATCCTCTAGCCATTTATCCCCTTCATTCCCATAACTAGCAAAAACAGTGACATCTGCTCCTAAACAAGAAAGAGCATGGCCAATATAATAAACAGCACTACCAAGCTGATAATGCTTTTTTCCTTTAAGTATTACCTTATCCTTGCAAAGAGGGCCAAGCACTGCTACTTCAAGCTTCTTCATTTTAATCTTAGACAAATCAGTTTTTTTGTACTCTTAGTCAGCACCTCTTTTTTAGCTCTAAGATAAACATCATCCTCAATCCTTATACCAATACCTGTTCTTGGATTGTAATAACCTGGCTCAATTGTAAAAACACTTCCTTTGATTAACTTATCCCTTGATTTTCTCAAGATACTTGGATTTTCATGAATCTCAACACCAAGGCCATGGCCTAAGCCATGAACAAAATATTTTGCATCTTTACCCATAAGCTTAAGAGCATAATTGTACAAAGTCTCTGCTTTCATACCAATCCTTGCTTTCTCAATGCATTTCTTTTGAATGCTCAAAACCTTTTCATACATTCCCCTCTCTTGTTTGTTTGGCTTACCCAGATAAATTGTCCTGGTCATATCTGATAAATAACCTTTATACTTAATCCCAAAGTCCAAGATAAGAAAACCTTTTTTTAAGCTTGAACCAGAGTCATGGTGAGCAACCACAGCATTCTTTGCATTAGCAACAATGGGTTCAAAGGCAATCTCTGTACCAGATTCTAAAGCCTTAACCTTAATAAACTTTACAATGTCAGCTTCTGTCTTAAACTTAAAATTGTTTATAATATTCTTAAAAATATCATCACTTATTCTGCAAGCCTTTCTAAACCTAGCAACCTCTTCTTTAGTCTTACTCTCCCTCAAATTCTGCAAGAATTTGCTAACATCCTTTGTTTTGAAATGCTTTCTAAGAAAACTCTTTTGCCTGACAAGCAATTCCTGATTATCAATACCTATCTTCCTTATCCTGTTTTTCCTAACAAAAGCCTTGAAATCCTTTTTAAAATCCTTCCACTGAACCACTCTAAAACCCTCGAACTTAGGAGCATAAAGCTGAGAAAGAAACAAATAATTATTTTTCTTAGTCAAAAACATGATTCCATGCTCAAAATCACCTTTAACAAAATACCTGAAATTAGGGTCTTTGTTGAAAAGAATGATTGCATCTAGTTTATTTGCCAGTAAATATTTTTTTACTTGCGGGAGTTTCATGAGAACAAGGATTTTCTAGTAGTATTTAAAGTTAATTTAATCACACCACTCATACCTTGGTTTGGGGCGCAATATCTTTCCTGTTTCTTTATAGTGCTCTACAAATTCCCTGATTTCTTCTAACCCGTAATAGGTAAAAGAGCCATAGTTAAGTTCTGGTTCAATCATGCCCAAAACAGGTGCTGCAGAAACCCTGAACCCTGCTTCTCTTAAGACATCTATTGCTTTAAAAAGATCCTGATTATATTCATAGTTACCGCACAAACGAGCTTCTTCTTTTTGAACCTTCTTTACTTTTTGAACTAGATTTTCTGATGTCATAGAGAAAAGGAATTTTTAGTAGTATTTAAAGTTAATTTAAATTTACTTCATGCAAATTAAGCCAATAGAAGAAGAATTTCTCTGATATTTCTCCCAGTATTCTTTTCCATACTTATCAATCCCTTCCTTAGAGATTATTGGCTCAACCCAGTTTATCATTTTGAAACCTGCTTTTTTTAAGCATTTTTCATAGGTTTCCTTAGACCAATAATAGCTTATGAATTCAAAAGGTTTTTTGCCTTTTTCTCTTACATCACATCTTATCCTGTCTCCGTCTTCAAAAAAACTTTTTTTATCAACACTAACAAATCTTCTCTCATATTCAAATTCCTTCATAGGTTTAAGCGTAGGATTTGTGGTTAAAGCGCAAAACTTACCCTTACTATCCAGAAAACCAATAATCCTAGAACACATCTCAAATAATTCTTGTTTTGTTTTAGAATAATTAAGCAAGTAAGCAGCCGTAACCAAGTCAAACTTCTTTTCTATTTTTACTTCAAACACATTTCCAATAATATATTTTATTCCTAGAGGATCCTGATTTTCATGATCAACTGCTTTTTGAATTAATTTTGGGGATATATCAACTCCTGCTACTTCTTTGGCTTTATGGGTGGCAAGAATTCTTGTAAAATAACCAGCTCCGCATCCAAGGTCTAGAACTGATTTATTCTCTACATCACCGATAATCTTTTTAAAGGTCGTAGTAAGAACATATCTTTTAGTCAGGTTCAGCATCTCAGAGTATTCATCAGCTATTTTATCATACTGTTCTTTGCTCATAAAATTTGCAAAAGAGGATACATTTATATATTTTATCTAGCACTGGACATCCCTGCGTAAGATTTATATTGCTGTGCTTTGTTTATCTTCAAATTCCGTAACCTTTATAAATAAGTTAATCTTACTAATAAGAATTACTTATTAAGAGGTTGTTGGAATGGACAAAATCGAGGTTACGAGCATGAGCTCGCGCGGCCAAGTGGTTATTCCGCAGGATATCCGGGAGCAACTTGGTTTTAAGGAAGGGGAAAAGTTCGTTGTGATAGGAGCAGATGACACTGTCGTGTTAAAGAGGATAAGCATGCCTTCCTTCAAAGATTTCGACAAATTGCTTCAAAAAACACAGAAGTTTGCAAAAAACAAGGGAATAACCAAAACAGATGTTGAGGCCGCTATGAAAAAAGCAAGAAGATGAAGGTTGTGATTGACACAAATGTCTTTATCTCAGGAATTTTTTGGAAGGGAGAATCGAACAGAGTGCTGGTTTCATGGAAAAAAGGAGAGTTTGTGTTAATCAGTTCTCTCAGCATGATCTCTGAGATTGCCAGAGTCCTTAGAGATTTTAAAATAAAACTCCCTGAAAAACTTATTAATGAATGGACAAGTTTGATTATAAGAAATTCTTTAATGGTTGAACCTGCTGAAAAGGTTTGCTTGGTAAAAGACGACCCAAAGGATAACATGTTCTTGGAAGCTGCGATTGCCGGAAAAGCAGACTATATAGTCTCGCAGGATAAACACTTGCTAAAACTAAAAAAGATCAGGGGAATTAAAATAATTAAGCCAAATGAATTCAATGAAATACGCCTTTAGTAAAGCACTGGACACCTCACCGTAACCCTTATAAACTCTTGTTTAGTTTTCTTATTATTATGATTAGTGTTAGTTTGCTCTCTGCTTATGATTACTGCGCCAGAAAGCTCTTCTTAGAGCAAGTCTTAAAATTAGTTGTTGTTCCGCGAGACGTTGTTGTTAAGGGCAGCATTAGACACGAAGTGCACGACAAGATTAGCAAGGCAGAGGAAAGCTTTGTTAAGAGCATTAAAAAAGAGGTTAGTCATAAAGAGCTTCTTGATGGTTATAAAAAATCTCATTCAGATATTCTTAAGCAGAGCATTATCAAGAACAAGAACAAACTTGCAGAGCTTAAGATTTCTTTATTAGAGTTCTTTAAAAACACTTGGCCTCTTGTATTAGAGGAAAGTAAGGATAGAGCTTTTAATGTTCATACATTCATAAAAAAGTACAAGATTTATGGAGATGAATTATGGAAAGAGCTCAGCCCAAAAATAGAAACAGAGTACTATGTGCAATCAGAGGATTTGCAACTCAAAGGAATGATTGACAAATTAGAGATATATGAGAATAAGCTAGTCAGGGAAGTGGTTCCTTATGAGTTAAAAACAGGTTCTGCTCCTAAAGAAGGGGTCTGGCCTGGGCATAAATTACAAACAGGCGCTTATGTGATGCTCTTAGAGAAGAACAAGATGTTTGTCAGAGAAGCCTTTGTCAAGTACCTTGATATTAATGAAGCGCGAGTAGTAGTTATGAATCCTTTTTTAGAGAAAAAAGTGCTTGACACAAGAGATGCTGTCCTGAATTTGTTTAAAAATAAAGAAATCCCTGTTTTCTGTGATAATAAGAACAAATGTAACTCCTGCCCTCTAAAGAAAAAGTGTTTTGATGAAAAATTTATAAATCATAGAATGTCTCTACTTTCTTGAAATATAGAAAGATTTAAATATTATATATAATTATAATTTTATATAACTATTATAGGTGATAAAAATGGATACAACAATTGCAATCTCAAAAGATACACGAAGCTTGCTACAAGAGTTTGGTAAAAAATCTGAGAGCTATGATGAAGTTATAAGAAGAATGTACAACCAAATAAAACTACAGGAAAAAATAAGGGAATTTGTGGATGAATCAAGATACTCAACACTGGAAGAAGCAAAAGAATGGACCAAGCTCAAAATAAAAGCACTGAAAAAATGATTAAGATTATCATACTGAATAGTCTAAGAAACGAAATTTTTAAGAAATTCAAAAAAGATTCCTTGAAAGTCTACTCGTTGATTGAGGAGCTGAAAACCAACCTTAACAAAGGAAAAGTGCTTGGTCATGTAGGACACATAAGCATACGGGAATTAAAATATAAAAGCTTTCGATTCTACTTTGTTCTTGATGGAAACAGATTAAATTTGTTCAACCAAGAAAAAATAAAAGAAATGCTTATAAAGTTCATAGCAATGTCAAAGAAAAACAATCAACAAAAAACAATTGATGAAATAAAGAACATATTATCAAGAATTGACTTTGAAGAGATATGAATTGTTTGGGCCTGTGGTCTAGTGGTTAAAGTGATTCCACTAATGACGTCACCCTCACATGCACAGCTCTGCTGGGCGTCCAAAAAGCAGGGCTTTTTGAGAACGGTGGAGGTCGCCGGTTCGACTCCGGCCAGGCCCATCTCTCTAAAAATGAATCTAAAAGAGCTTGAGCAAGTACAACTAGGGCTTGCTAAAAAAGTGGTGAAAAAAGATGTTATTCAAAAACTAGAGTTAGTTAGCGGCATAGAGACTGGCTTTAAGTTTAATAAAAGCTTTTGCTGTGTTGTTGTGTGTGCTTATAATGATATGCAAGTGTTAGAGACTCATAGCATGATAGAAGAGTGTGAGCTTGCTTATATTCCTAATTTTAGGGCTCAGAGAGAGCTGGATATCATGGTAAAGACTTATAATAAATTAAAGCAAAAGCCTGACATACTCTTAGTAAATGCTAGTGGAATAATGCATCCAAGAAGCCTAGGCTTGGCTTCTCATCTCGGAGTTGTGCTTGACATAGCAACTATTGGGATTACAAAGAAGCCTTTGTGTGGAAAGGTACAAGGAGAAGTTATTATTCTGGATGATGAGGTTGTTGGAAAGCAAGTGTTTACCAAGGAAAAAGCAAAGCCTCTTTTTGTATCTATTGGTCATAAGCTTTCTCTTGATAAGAGTGTAGAAATAGTAAAGAAATGTATTAAACCTCCTCATAAAATGCCAGAACCCTTGCACATAGCGCATAGAATTGTTAAGAAAAACATGAAATATGTTTAAAAAATGTTAAACCCTCAGATAAGAAAAGCATTACCTGTTTATGATAAGATTCTTGACCAAGAAAAAAAGCCTAGGTTTAAGCTTAATAAGAAATTATTAGATGAAAAAATAAAAAAGGCTTATAAGCTGCTTGCAAAGTGTGAGTTATGCGAACATAAATGCAAGGTTAACAGGTTAAAAGGAAAACTCGGTGTTTGTGGTGTTGGTAATAAGATTGATGTATCAAGCTATTTTGTGCACATGGGAGAAGAGCCTTTTCTGGTGCCTAGTTTTACCATATTTTTTATGAACTGTACTTTTAAGTGTCAGTTCTGCCAGAACTGGACCATTAGCCAAGGCTTTGAAATAGGGCATACATTTACAGAAGAAGAATTAGCAGAGATAATTGATAGGTATAAGCATTGCAGAAATGTTAATTTTGTAGGAGGAGAACCAACTCCGTATCTGCCTTTTATTTTAAAGACCTTAACCTTTGTCAAGAGCAATATACCAGTTGTGTGGAACTCAAACTTTTACATGTCAGAGAAAAGCATGGACTTGCTCAAAGATGTTGTTGATGTTTATCTAAGTGATTTTAAGTATGGCAATGATGAGTGTGCAAAAAGACTGAGTAAGATTGATAATTACATGGATGTTATTATGAGAAACCACTTGCTAGCATTCAAGGACGCAGAGCTTGTTATAAGGCATCTTGTTCTACCTAACCATGTTGAGTGCTGTACAAAGCCAATCCTTGAGTTTATAGCAGAAAACTTTAAGGATAAGGCAGTACTGAATCTAATGGACCAGTACAGACCAGAATTTAAAGCAAAATACTACCCTGAGATTAACAGAGGATTAAAAAGAGAAGAGTTTGAAGAAGCAGAGGGGTATGCTGAGAAGCTGGGGTTGAATTTTATAACTTAATAGATACTATTTTCAAATAATTATAAAAGAAATGTTTATAAATATTAGATTAATACTTTGTTGCATGCCACATTATATATTAAAACCAAAAGAAGACACTCTGGAAAAAGTAAAGAAATATAGATTAAATCTTGATATGATTGTTGAAGGAAATACCATATTAGGAATATTGACTGATACAGATAGATTTCCAAAAACAAAAGGAAGTATAGAAGAATATATAATCCGAGTAGCAGAGCAAACAATAGAATTTAGATTAAAAACAGAATTAGATAAAAACATTTGTGATTACCTAAGTAAATACTGGGATATTAAAGAAAAATAAAAAATTTCTCGCCTGCTTGAACCAAACATATTTCTTTATAACAAAAAATTCAAGCTTAAATTTTATTACCTAACTTCCTCAACCTACTCATAACAGCAGGATACTCTATTAATGGCTCTATCTCTAGTTCTGCTGGTAAATTATTATTTATTTTTTCTAATCTTTTTCTTAATCCATTAATATCTTTTGCTAATTCTATAACAGCAGGATGATAACTTACCTTATTTTTTTCAAGATTTTCTAAGGCTTTTAACTGGTAATCAAAGAACTCTGGCTCTGCGCCTGTTAGTTTTAAGAATTCTTCTTTATTGCTAGCTTTAAGACTAACCCTTACGTGCAGATTCTTATATTTGCTTAGCTCTTTTGCATATTCATTATCATGACCAATTAAAATACCATTGGTTTCAAGAATGAATAAATAATCATTAGGTATCAAACTAATTAACTTAAGCAAATGATGCTTTGCAAGTGTAGGCTCATTACCACTAACCCTGAGCTGTTTATAACCAAACTTCTTTGCAATACTTATTAATTTATTAGCAACCTCTTGTGGAGAATAAAATTTTCCTGTTTTACCAGGATTATTAACAACATTCCATGACCAGCAATAGCGACACCTAAGATTACACCCAACACAATCAGCAGTTGAGATGCCGCCATAATACCTGGCTGGTCTGAAACGATAATATTTTCTCTTATCCTCTTTTGAAACAATTTTTTCAATAGCTCCTGATAACTGAATAGGGTTGTACATAGAGATGAGAACTAGAACAAAATTTATAAATATTTGCAGAAAAGATAGGTTGAGTTTTATAACTTAGCTTTGAGATATCTCTAATTATTATAATTATAGATTCTTTTTCTTTATGAATCAAACCTAATAAAAGGGTATAGATCAATACAACTCTTTTTTGAACAAGTATTGCTTTCTTTAATCATAAAATCGCATATCGAAACATTACTATTTTTATCTGCCAACTGTAAAATACAATAACAATGTAAATCAGAATCAGAAATCATAATACACAGATCTACATTATTTAGTTTTATTGCCATCTTTGACAAACAAACTTCACGTTTACTTTCATCTTCTATCTTAAAACAAAAATCATAATTATTTGAGTTGAAAGCCACGTCAGAAAGACACAGATAATTCAAATATTCATCTTGTATCTGATCACATGCTTCAGACCTGTTTAATTTAAATTCAGTCACTACATCTTTAATGCAGAAGTCATAAAGTTCTATATTCTTTATTTCATTACAGATAGAGATATCTCCAACTTCTTTTGCAACATGCCATAAGCACAAGAAACGACCTTTTTCATAGTTTATATAATCACAAAATTCAGAATCCTTACTATCAACAGCAATATTATCAATACACTCAGAATCACCAAGTGTGTTTTCTTCAGTAAAACATAAAGAAATATCTCTTTTCGCAACAGCCACATTATTGACACACCTCCTTCCTAAATTTCTCAAAGCAACATTTGTAGGAAAAATATCTTTACTTTTATCACAAAGAGTTTCATCATGTGTCTTCAAAGCTAATTTCTCAAAGCAGCGCCACTTATTTAAGTCATCTTCTATTCTTGTACATAATTTTTCATCCTGATTTATTAATGTAAAATTTATATAACATTTGTATAGATAATCATATTTTTTTCCAATTTCATTATTCAAAAGCTCACAATCTTCATAGTTTAGATTTTCAAGTATATATAAAAATTTACATGATTCTCTGCAGAGATCGTCGTCACATTTATCACAAACTTGAATGTCTTTAGATATATTAGCAAATATAAAGAAACACTCGCCTTTATGCTTAACTTTATAGCAATAATTCAAATCTTTATCCAATATAACTAATTTTAATATGCAAGCATAATTTAGCTGCTCCATATTTCGGCAAAAAATGATGTCCTTTGTTTTGTTATAATAATATAATAAACATTTATCTTTTAAAGAACCACTCCCAAGGTTTTGTACGAAAAGAGAGCAGTACTCAAATGCAAATTTCTTATCCTCAATACTTCTATTAAAGGTTTTGTTATAATAATATAATAAACATTTATCTTTTAAAGAACCACTCCTAAAGTTTTGTACGAAAAGAGAGCAGTACTCAAATGCAAATTTCTTATCCTCAATACTTCTATTAAAGTCCCCTAATGAAAAGTTAAGTCCATTTGTACTAAACTTCCCTAAATTCCATTTACAATGGAAAGTTCCGGAAACATTCAGTTCCCTTCCATAGCGTTGTCTAAAAAATTCGACAGGAGTTCTTGTGGTTGCATTTACATAAACAGAAGAACCGTCATAATACGCGTAATATTCTTTTCCTATAGGATAATATCTGCTAGCAGCAGAACCAATCGTACCAATATAAAGGACATATACTGTGTCATTAAAAGTAAAATATGCGTAAATATCTTTATAACTAGTAGACGTTCCTGTAGTGCCTGTACTCGGAGACTTAATTTTTATATTATAATCTGTTACAAAAGAGATATTTTTATTATCACAATCCCTATCAAAATATATTTGTTTTTTACTTACAGCTTGATCTTCTCGAGAGATATTATCCGAACAACTGGCAAGTAAGATTAATACTATTAAAACAGATATTAAATGAAACTTCATTTTTACCTTAACTCAGACCTTAACCCTTAACCTCTTAACATGAGGACTAGCCTGCCATAACTGTTTTCTTCCTCTTTTACCTGATTTTACAACTGCTCCTTTGTCTTTCAGCTCCTTGAGCTTTTTAGCAGCTGTTGATTCAGAAATCTTGAAATGCCTGGCCATGTGTTGTAAAGACTTTGAACCTGTCATTAAGAATACTAACCAGTCTTGTTGCTGCTTGGTAAATCTCTTCTCAAAGGCTTGCAGCTTTCTCTTCTTATCCTCTTTCTCAAGATAAACATAAGCATTAACATTAACATCCTTTAACTCAAGAATCTCTTTTGCACCCCAATAAGTGACCATGTACGTCTTGTTAACAAGCATTGGATTGTTATACCTGAACTTCCTGTAATGAAAATCAAAAATCATATCAGTGTATTCTAATAATTTACGAGGATTACCGTCAGCACAAGCAACCAGCAGGTTGATTGCTTCGTTGTGTAGTTTGTTATAATAATTGATGTTTCTCTTTACCTGTAATCTTAGCTTTAATACCTCTTTAAGCTCCTCATCATCAAGCGTGGGCAAGAGAATTGTTCTGCTACCCAGGCGTTCTTTGAAAGCAGGAGTCACATTTTTAAGATACTTGCTTATCTGAGCTATTATAATACTCTTAATCTTTTTTTCCTCAGGATTCTCCCATTTAGCCCTTGCCTCTAGTATAAGGTCAGGGTCTGTTGCTTGGAACTCATCAATGATTAGCACAGGTGTTTTTGTAGGATGACTTTTCAATCTTATTCTATCAAAAAAGCTCCTCTTCTTTTTCAATTCTTCCTCTAGGTTAAAGTCTTTAGGCAATTCCTGTGCATCAAGATAAACAAATTTATGATTCTTAAGATTCCTCTGAACCCTCACCAACAAAGAAGACTTGCCGCTGCCTGTTAAGCCATTAAGAAAACATATCTCTCCTTTAAGGACGTGATTAACCAGTATTTCTTCCTGGCGTTCCAATCCGACAAGTAAGGGATTGGGCCTCACATCCAAAGGGTTGTCTTTAAAGCCTAGCTGCTCGTACCAGGTGCTCATATTAGTACTTATGATAGTGGTGTTATATAAATTTTACCTTCAGAGTGGTGCTAAAAAGGGTTTTTGCTCATAAGTCTCCTCTAAAAATAAGGGTAATAACCATCATTTTCAACCCAACAAAGCTAGCCAGAGCAAAAACTTTATATACTACAACCAACTCATTAAATTATAACTTTTTCACGATAACCTATTTGGAGGGATGATTATGGCTGAGGAGGATAAAAAGTTTTCAAAACAATTAATTGGCAAGACTGTTGTTTCTAAGACAGGGAAAAGGTTTGGAGAGGTAGGAGATATTGTCTTTGAGACAGGCTCTGGAGAGTTAATCCATATGGTGCTTAAGAACCCTACTAGTTATACAGAGCGCTTAGAGCTTGAAAAAACCAAGGAAGGAGAATTACTCATACCTTTTAGCGCAGTAATAGCAATAGGAGACTTCATGGTGGTAGCAGAGGAGGATATTGTATAAAAATATTTGTTTCTTGCTCTCTTACTTATCTTAACATAAGTTTTTTAAACCAAACACAATTCTTATTTTTCTAATATGAAGCCAGAAGACATTGCCATCTGGACTGAGAAGTACAGGCCTAAGGACTTTGATGAGGTTAAGGGGCAGGATGAAATTGTCAAGCGAGTAGAGGCTTTTGTTAAGAAGAAGAACATGCCTCATTTATTATTTGCTGGGCCTGCTGGTGTTGGTAAAACAACCCTGGCTTTGGTTATTGCTAAAAAATTGTTTGGTGAAGGGTGGCATAATAATTTTTTAGAGTTAAATGCCAGTGATGAGCGCGGCATTGATGTAATAAGGGTTAAGGTCAAGGACTTTGCGCGTACCAGGGCTATTGGCGATGTTCCTTTTAAAATTATCTATCTTGATGAGTGCGATGCTCTTACCAAGGATGCTCAGCAAGCCCTAAGGAGAACCATGGAAAACTATACTCAAACATGCAGGTTTATTCTTTCATGCAATTATTCAAGCAAGATTATTGACCCTATACAATCAAGGTGCAGTGTTTTTCGTTTCAAGCCTTTGCCAAAAGAGGATATCAATAAGATTATTGACCACATAGCAAAAGCAGAAAAACTAACAACAGATACAAAAGCCAAGGAAGCATTATACGAGATAAGCCAAGGAGACTGCAGAAGATTAGAGAACATTATGCAGAGCAGTGCTGCTATTAAGAACAAGATATCAGAGGACTTAATCTATAGCATTGCAAGTGCTGCTCATCCCAAAGAGATAGGTGAAGTACTGCAAAAATGTGTTAAAGGAGATTTCTCAGGTGCAAAGAATAAACTGCTTGACACCATGCTTAACCATGGCTTAGCAGGTCTTGATGTTATAAAACAGATTCAGCAGGAAATCTGGCATTTAGAAAAGGTTGATAACAAGAAAAAACTAGAGATGGTAAAAGAGTGCGGAGAAGCAGAGTTCAGAATGGTAGAAGGCAGTGATGAGTTTATACAGTTAGAAGCATTGCTGAGTAAGTTTGTTCTTATTAATTCATAAATTCATATTAAAATAAACTCTTTTAGGATTATCATCTTTAAATATTTCTGTATATCCTACTCTCACAAAAAAATCAATTCCTCTCTTATTTAAAGGAGGTGCTCTTGTGACTAGTTTATTATAACCCTTTTCTATAGCATGTTTTTTTAACTCATTAAAAAGCCTGAATCCTAGAAAACCTCTTTGAAAATCTTTATGTATCATTATGTCTCTTTGATAAAAAAATTTTGAATTAGTTAAGCCTAGCTCTTTAAACTTGTTAGTTAGATGAAGCATCTCATTACTAATAAATGGTTCTAAGTCATGACCTGCAATTAATCCTGTTATTATGCCTTGGGATTCAGAAACAAGGAATAAGGAATCTTTATACTCTTTCATTGGGTCAAATTCTTGTTTTATTCTTTCTTTATCCCATCCGCCTGGATAAACAATAGGCCAGCTCTCTGTGTCCTGAATGCTATGAACTAAAGCTACTATTCCTCTAAAATCATCTTCAGAATAAGGTCTAATGATCATCCTCAATACCACGCCCTCTCTGGCCATAATCCTGGTATCATCCATTGATGATTGCTCATTCTTCTTGGCTCTAATAGCCAGGGATTGGTGTAATAAGTATAATCCAATTTATTATGCACATATATATAACTGTTGTAGGTGTTTCCGCAGCCATTCCATGTGCTGCATGTGCTTGGCATTGGATAAGGTCCTGCTCCTCTATAAGCATAATAAGGTACATAAGGATTGTATGCATAATTGTATCTATAATTATACTGTCCATAATAGGATGGTCTGCTGTAGCTGTATAGTAAGGTGCCAAATCCTAAGAGAAAAATCATTAAGCTCAGAATTAGTCCTTGGGTTATATGGCTATTTTTCATTTTAGTTTAATAAATTTTTGTGGTAGTAAAATAAAAAATAGTTTTTATAAGATTCCGCTGTAAATGTAGTTAATGTTTGAGTACTGCGTACCATAGTATGGGTAGGTGTAGCCTCCACCATAGCCTCCCCATGAGCCGTAGTAACCACCATATGTTCCGTATCCACCTAACCAGTTGGTCCTAGTGTTACAGGGCTGGTAGTAGAAGGATGGTCTTTGCACGCAAGGTGTCTGGTAGTAGGTTCCTGGCCTTAAGCCTATGATGTAGTTGCTGCTTGCTCCAAAGGCACCCCCTATCCTTACATAAGGGTCAGGAGAGGTTCCTATCACTGGCCTAGGCATTGTTCCGCAGTTAGTACAGCCGAGTCTCTCGTATGTTCGCGGTGTGTAGTAGTACGGGCTGTATGTGTAGGCTGACACTAAACTCATGCTTAGCAACATGCCTAGAACCACTAAGCCGAGCAACAGTATTTTCTTTTTCATTTTGCTCTTCTCCTCCTATAAATTAAGATAATTGCTACCTTAAAGTAAAGACAGTTTATTTATAAAGTTTTTGGTTTTTAATCACAGAGAAGTGATAAAAATAAACTAGAAATGCTGATTTGATAATAATCTTTAAATAAAACAAACTCTTTCCTTAAAGGCACAATGGAAGAAAAAACCTTTGATGGAATTATTTTACCACTGTACTTCACTTCCATAAGTGGAAGAGGTATTGGTGAAATTCTTGGAATTACTGTTAGAGAACTAGGTTTGGGTCCTAAAGAACTTAAAATGAACTATGCGGTTCCAAAACCTAAAGAATTATCAAATATGGGGCTGTTCTGGTTGGAAGGTTGTGATGAAGACCCGCAAGAACCATATTCAGAAAGAGCCTGTTATTACTGGGTAATTCAATGTTTCTCTAAAAGTCCCGCCTTTGAAAAAACAGCAATAAGAGCAAAACCAACAGGAGAGTTAGAAAAAGGAAAAGTGCCTTATTTTAATCATGACTTTATTTTTTGGTATAATGGAAAACCAGTTAGTATAGGACACCAATATATTTATGGCAGATATATAACAAGGAGAAATATTGGGGAAAAGCACATCCTTTACGATGTTATAAAAGCATGGCAAGAAGAGAACTATAATTTGGAACAAAGCAGAAATATTCAGAAAATCAAAGAGGCATTACAATTTCATAGTCCTTATTCAAAGATACTTAATGCAGAGAAAGAAGTAAAAACAGATGCTAGAAATGCTAGCTGGCCATCAACTTCTGCTTTAATGGCACAGTATGTTTAACATTAAATAAGAACTCTTCAAGGATGCCCTTGCACAAGAATAGGCACATCCAAGAACTCAGCATACCTGTATCTAAGCTTAATATTAATCAAATCCTGATAAATCCTTACATTAGTAGAGGTCTGCCTTGTTAAAAAGCAGTTAATAGTGATAGGAGCGCCTCGATACATTCTAACACTACCAGACACACCACCCCCAGGCAAAGGATTATCAAGCCTAAAGCAATCAAGAGAATAAGCATTATCCTGAACAGGCTCAACAAACACCTCGATTTTGTATATATCAGGATTCATATCATCAATAACACAAGCATCCCATAAATCAGTATAAGCGCTCCTGTAAAAGAAAACCCCATTAGCCAGGTGCTCAATAACAAAGTTAAGCTGAACAGTCTTCTCATTAATAGGAGCCTCCCACACAGCAGTAATATGCAGAGGAGCACCACTATTACCAACCGGCTTATACCCTTTTAAAGTACAGATACTAGCATCCTGAAAACTATCAAAAACATCCTTTTTCATACAGAACTGAGCAGTAGCATAAGTCTCATAATCATAACACACCTCTGCCCTTATAGTAAGGGCCAGAGACTCAAAAACATCAGGCTTATAAACAAGATTATCAAAACTAATATAACTAATTTCCCCAGGAGTAATAGAATCATCAAAATTCCTCTTAGCAGGCTCAAGCACATGGTCAAGAACCTGAGCAGCAGACTCCTGGGTTAAACCAAAATTCTTATGAGGAATCCCAGCTAAACGAGCCAAGATAAGAGGATTATCAGTGCCAGGCCCAACCAAGGCTTCACCAGCATTCTCCAAAGAAATAACAAAAGAAAAAGGAGTCAAACCATAATCCTGAATAACACTAGGAGGAGCACCATCTAAAACATTCACAGCCAAGCCTATAGTGCCCCCAACAAAACCAGGCAATTCATTATAGCCAGGAGCATAAGGAGAAGAAGGATAACAACTGGACAAGAAAAGCACACCAGAAAATAAACTAATGATTAACAAAACTAAAAAAAAGGATTGCTTAAACATAAAAAAACCTCCTGATTAAAGATAAATGTATAAAAAAAGATAAAAAAATTTTAATTAGTCACATCCTGAACAATAATTCCAGTCTCAATAAACTGGCCATACCTATACCTAAGCTTAATATTAAGCAGGTCCTGGTAGATTCTGTGCTGACTGCCCCTATCACGAATAATAGTACAGGTCACAGTAGTAGGCGCTCCTTGATAAAGCCTGATTCTACCCTTATTACTGCCACTAAACCTTGAGCACTCAATATGCATACCAGAATCTACCAAAGGTTCAACCTCTACATCAACATAGTATTTGTTAAAGTTCCTAATACTAAAACTACAGCGCTCTTCAGGATCACCGCTCTGAGGTATTCCAAAGAACTCGCCAATACCAACATGCTCAATAACAAAGTTCACCTGAATCTTGTTCTTAGCCATACCGTTCTGAACCACACTGGTTACTTGCAGAGGACCTCCGCTGTTCTGAGGCAACTTCTCACCAGACAGAGTACAGATGCTAGTATCCTGGATGTTCTCTAACACATCATCCTTAATACAAATGGTAGTGGTAGACAAAGTCTCATAATCATAGCAAACAACCGCTCTAATAGTGAACTGAGTGTTACCATGAATATCTGGCAGATAATTCAAGCCATCAAAAGCAACTACTGTTATCTCTCCTGGAAATATTGAACCATCAAAGTTACGTTTAGCTCCTCTGAGAGGGACATCAAGCATAGCCTCTATGTCCTGGTCAGTTACTCCAAACTGCTCAGGATTAATGCCTTCAAGCCTTACAAGCACATAAGGGCATTCTGTGCTAGGACCAACATCTGTTTCACCTAGGTTCTCAAGAGCAATGCCTATGCCAAAAGGGAAATTCCCAGAATCATGAATCATAGGTGGAGGCATACCCTCGATCAGATAGGTGTTAAGACCAACAGCTCCACCTATATAGGGATCTCCAAGTCCAGGGCCCCCATCCTCAGGAGGACAGCCTGTAAGAAAAAAAGCAGCTGCTATTACAACTATAAAAACCATTGCTTTGTTAATCCAATTCATTCTAATCAACCTCCAAACTCTTATTTTGTATTAATTATATTTAATATTTCTGATTTTAGTAATTATAACCTTTACCTTTTTTATATTTTTGTTTTATATAGCCCTCTTCACAATAACAGTCTTCTCAGCCACCCTGGAATAACCATACCATAACTCCACAACAAGAGGAGCAAGATAAGCAGATCTTACACCCGCATAAGGAATATTATAAACGCAAGTAACAATGCCCTCTCCTGTTTTTGGGTCAAGCCTTACAAAATCATTAGGCGTGCAGTCAAGTCTCTGCAAATCCCCAGATACACGTATATCACCAATATAAACAACATCTAAGTCCTGGTTAGAAACCCTGCCAGGAAAGTAAGGGCTGCACATCTCAAGCTTACCAGGGTCATACACCTTGCCACCGCCCACATTCTTAATATGGATGTAAAACATCACCTGCCTAGGAGTGTTCTCCTGTTCAATATAAGTAACAGCAACAGGCGCACCCTGACCATTGGTGCCTGTGTAAGGCTTGGGATAACACACCTTTTTATCCTCTGAGTAAGGAGCAGGGTCAATACACACAGTAGGAGCAGCATATGTAGCATACAAAAAGCAATTAACAATCTGGAAAGTGACAGGAGTCTGGTCTAAGCCAGCAGGCCAGTTCACAATATTACCCTCAAAATCAATAAAGGCAAGCTCACCACCGGGAAACTCATAAGTATCTCCTGCAAGCAAGTACTCCTGGCCAAAGCCTCGAGTAAAATCAATGCCCTGGAACAAGGCAATCAACAATCTGCCATGATTAGCATAATCAATATCAATGCTAGGATTATTAAAATTAATACTAAATCTCTGCTGATCTCCTGCTGTCTTCTTATAATATACATCAACTCCACCAAACAATCTATCTAGATCAAATCTGCCAGCATAAGGACCACCAGAACCAAACAAATCTAATATACCAATCTCAAAGTATCCTCCCTTGCCAATACCAAGGAAAAACTCCTCACACCTAAGGGTGCCACCAAACTCACCAAAACCAATATTACCAATATCAATAATACAAGCCTTCCCACTAGTCCTTCCAGGATTAATCCCAATAAACTCAAACATATCAGGATTAAAACCAGCTAAAAAAATAGCGCCTCGAGCAAAGGAAGAGCCAATATTTGCAACCTCAACATTAACATGAAACTGATTGTCATAAGTATCCCTGTAATAATACATCCTGTTCGGAGGCATACCAGGAATAAAGGCCATCTCCACTCCTCTAAAACCCTGATAATACTGGTTCTCTTCAAAAGGCACAAAAGGAGACTGCCTTCTCCTATTAACCCCATCACATGCATTTAACACAATCAAAGAGATTAATAACAAGGCAATGATTATAAGAAGACCTCTTTTTTTCTTGTTCATATCCATTCTTAAATCACTCTTGTTGTTAAGAGTATATAAAGTTTTTCCTAATAGATAGTTGCGTTAAAAAAAGTAAGTTGTAATGTTGGGGGGTAAGAAAAGGAACTTTTGAGCACTTACGGGGATGTCGCTACTCGACTAAACAATCGTCCATGCAAGCCTGGCACCAACCTTGCGGAGCGAGAAAGTTTTCTGAGCACGCCATAAAATTAATAAAGAGGCATGCTTTATTCGTCATTATGGTACAAATAACTAATGAAGAATTAATTGAAAAAGCAAAATCTGTAATAAAACCAAAAAAGATTAAGCATGGATGTATTGTAGGTGATGTCGGCTGTGCATTAGTCACAGAAAAAGGCAATATTTATGTTGGTGTGTGCATAGATGTTGCTGCCGCTGGTGGATTTGGCGCTGAGCAAAGCGCTATTGCAAGTATGGTCACACACGGCGAATACAGAATCAAAAAACTCGTGGCTGTTTGGAAAGATGGAACAATTCTGGTTCCCTGTGGAAAATGCAGGGAGTTTATACATCAAATTGATGAAAAAAATTATCAGAATACTGAAATCATTATTGGGAAAAACAAAGTAGTTAAACTTAAAGATTTGCTTCCACATCCTTGGGAGGAAAGTTTTAAGAGTTAGCCCTTGATTTTTTTACTGAATAAAACTTAGTTCTTTTTTGTATTAAGTGCGCGAAGAAAATTAAATCCAACATCTATTAACCTGAACTTGATGCACAAGCATCCTCACAACTAGCCTTATCATTATAAGGTGATTTGTTTTCAGTACAACAATACTTACCTGCGCTAATGATATTATAACCAATGCTATCTGTGCCACAAGCGCAATCACGACTAGCAGCAGAGCATTTTGAACACTTGGAATAACACCTACCAGTAGTAGGGTCTCTTACCTCTGAAGACCTGCACTCAGGTATACAACAATAACTGGTTCCTGGGCAATAACCAGAAAAAGGCACGCACAAACCCTTTGGATAAAGCTTATCACAAGTACTAAAGGTGCATTGACAAGCAAAGCCTGACTGGAAATTAATATGATACTTGGAATTAGAAGGCTGGCAATCACTGGTAGGGTTCTCACCACAAGCATAACACCTACTAATACACCTGCCACCCACCATCACCTCTGAAGGCAGGCACTCAGGAGCAGGTCCTGGTGGCCCACCATAAACATCCAAGCGCTTAATAGAAACATCCTTTGATACAGATGTGCGATAGGTATAGGATAGATTAATACTCAGAGGAGTCTGATAGTTCTGATAGCCAAGCGCAAGGTCTTGGTCACGCACCTGACAACGCGTCAAGCCTTCTTCACGAAAAAGCTGGATAGGATTAGGATTGCACTCAAGCTCCTTGGTAGCTGATAAAACAGCTCGCACACTAACTGTGTTAAAATCTTCTCTGTTCAAATTCTGGAAAGAACACACTCTTTCAAGCTCAGCAGCATTATATATTGGACTAAGCACATTACCAGAGCCCACATTCCTAACCTGAATAGTAAACACTGGTCTTACAGCATTACCACCACTAATTGGCTGATTCTCAACCTCTATATGAGTAATAGCAACAGGCGCTCCTTGGTCAGACAGGGCAAGGTCTTCTTGGTAACAAACCTGGTCTCTAAGGTTCTGACCAAAAACATTAAAGTCCACGCACACAAGCTGAGAAAACTGGGTTTTGTAAGGATAACACAAAGAACAATATATTTGAGTGTCTGGTTGCTCTCTCTGACCCATTATCTTCTTGGTCTTAAAACCAGGAAAACTCAAGATAGCATCAAGACCTCTAGGATAGTATATTGATTTGCCAGGCAACTGGATGCCTTTAAGCACAAGACTACTATCACGTACATCAAGAGCCGTGGTGCTCTGAAACTCAGAGGCATCAATATAAAAAGGGTCAAAGCCAATGGACAGGATGGCATAGTTATAGTCAATAACATCAAAGGCTCCGCTGTTCTCAACAAAAAGGTTAATTCCAAAGGTTGATTCCTCAAATATTTCATCAGGAGGAGCCTGCTCTAAGAATTCAAGCTCAAAACCCTCTCTTCCTTTAAAAAAATCAAGGTCATCCCTCCCATTCCTTGGAGGACAACCAGTTAAGAAAAAAGCCATGCTAATGATTAGAATAACCAAAAGACCTGTACAAAAACTTCTTTTTTTAAAAACCTTATTCCCTAACAGTGAACCTCACCCCTTTCTCTAGATTATAGGTATACTTCGCTTGAGCAACAAAGGTCTTTTGCACTTTTTCAGCTCCTGCAAGAAAGGTATCGATTTTATCATCCTTTATATGCAATCTGCAGGTAACTGAATTAAACTCAAGCCTAGGATCCATAAGGTCTTCCTTAGCAAACCTGTAGTAATCAATATCATCCTCTGTCTTAAAAGGAGGCCTCTCTTTATCAGGACGCCAAACATCACAGTCCACCAGCTTAAAAACATTAGGCACCATTAATATAATTTCCTCTACATCGGCAATCTTACCCTCACTCCAACTACCAGCCGGTCTATCAGTAAGCGAAAACCCAATAATGGGCTCAAAAAGATTATACCTAGTATCAATACCTATAGGCATTTGAAGATTAGGTGAGGCCATTCCAAGCACAACAGGACCATTAGTACAAACTGCTTTTAAATAAGGGTCAATATCTAGTTCATAGTTAATGTTTTTTCCCTGCCTTGCAAGAGCACTCATAAACTCATTATCAACAAAAGTATAAGTAACATAAGCCCAGGTCTCAAAATTAAAATTAGCACCTACCCTTGCATAATAAGAGCCTTTTGGTAAATCATAAAAAGTACAGGAAAAAGAATCATATTGCAAACCCCTAATGTATAGGACATTACGGTCTCGCTCTCCAGGACCAACTTTGTCAATAAAACAACTAGGAGTAACAACAATATCATCCACAAAGCTTTGACCACTAATATCTGCCCAGATAACAACAGGCGCACCAACATAATTATATCTGCTCATAAGACGCACATTATCAAGATAAAGCCCTATATGTGCCTTCTCATTGCCCTCAATCTGGCTAGTGTACCAACCCATACCGCTCTGATTCACAAATACTGTCCAACCCCCTGTCACAGCATTCCAAACATTCACACCAACCTCGCGTGTTTCTTGCACAAGATAATCAACAACAACACCAGCTTGAAGAAAGGTTGGATTAGTAAAAGGCAGAGAACCAATACTAAGATTAAAACCAACACCAAAAATAAAAAGAATGAATAAGAATAATATCCAGAAATTAACATATTTATGAACAAAGGGAATGCGTGCTTTTAAGCCAATATATATAGGCCAGATTGGTAGGATGGCAATAAGGAAATGAACCCAGTCAGCCAAGGTAGTGCTTGCAACTACATTTATATCTGGCACAGCCCATAATAAAAAAGGAATAATGATATAAAAGGCAGAGATTAAGGTAAAAACAATAATGTTTTTGAAATTAATAAACTCGCCTTTTTTATGAAAAAATATTAGAGCCAATATAGTGAGGAATAGATACATAGCAATGGATATTTGAAGAAAAATAGTTCTATCAAACTGGAACAAAAAAACATCCACCACTTGCACAAGAATGGAAATAAAGAACAAGAGTCTTAGGTTACGATAATTTTTGTCAGAGGTTCTTCCTGTGTCTGTATCATCATCTAAATCCCTGCCTGCAAGCCCTGTCATTAAACCGTCATCATGCCTAGGAGGAGTCATTTTCTAGCTTCACTATTATGTTCAAACAATTAAAATCCTCTTTTTTCAATGATAAAGAATAATCAAACAACATCTATTCTCAGCTCAACAACATCAATAGGATCTGCTTGAGGGACTATCTTAACTGAGTTCGGGCCTATCATTAGGAACTCTGGGTCTATAAAAGTCTGATAAATCATGTCTTGGGTTTCAAAAAAGGTTTTGTAACCATTAATCTCGATTGTGGCGCGCTTAACACTTGTAGTATCAGTGAATCTAAGCGTAAGGACAATGCCTCTCTCACCAAAGTACATGGCGTCATATAAAGCAGGATTAACATTAAAATAAAAAGGAGGCTGGTCAATCTCTTTAAGGAAAGTAGTAACCTTAGGCATATCTATAAGAAAAGCGCCTGTATTGGTTGAGGCTACAAGCACATTATCTCCTGGCTTAAGAAACTCCTTACTAATCTCAATGCTGCTCTTAACACCGCAATCAGGAGGGCTGGTAAATATTAACCTATTATTAATGTGTAAATACAGAATTCCTTGTTCTCTAGGAGCACAGTCAGGAATAAATTCAAAAACAGCTCTTTCAAGATTCTCAAACTCGGACTCACCAATAGAGAAGTGCTGCTCTGCCATGGCACCAGAGTAATCAGTAATCTTGCCTGATATTAATATATTATTCAACTCATACTCATTAACACGCCAAAAAGCTGCGCCTGGACTTGAAACAGAGAACACCAAGCTGTTCTTGGTTTTTAGATAGTCTCTTGGCAGACTAATCGGAAGCGGACTTGCATCTGTTACCTCGCTTTCAAATAATTTATATTCATTAAGCCAAATAATTAATCTGCCAGAGAACTTCTTAACATTAAAAGAAAGCTTTACATCAGCTGTGGTAATAGGGTCATAAAAAAAGATTAATTCCTCAGACTTGTCACTAAAAGCAGAGTTCTTGATATATAAGGATTCTGCTCTCTTAAGCTCATCAGCATTAGTAACTGTGAACACCATAAAAGAAGGCATGGTGTGCTCAAACATATTAATCCCGGGAGCATAAAGCCTGCCTGGAGTGCTAGACAAAAGCACCTGCTTAACCCCTGGAGTAGGGCCTGGTCCTGGGCCTGGAGGTTCCTCACCCAACAACTTTGCCCTGTCCTCAGGAGAGATAAACAGAATATACATTACAATAACAACAGCTATTAAAATAATTGTAACGCCTGCATTAGTAGCTGATTGCCCTCGCCTAGATTTCCATCTACTCATAATCACCTTCTTAATAATTGAGATATATAAATTTATTGGTTATTCCTAATAGATTTGAACTTATAATTAGTAACAATTTCAACAATTTCCACATTTAAGAAGATGAAAAGGCATTATTCAATTTTAAGGTACATATCCTATTTTCCTGTAAAACTCTACAAGATTAGAAATCCTTCCATCCTTGATTTTGGCATAATAACTTTGCAGTTCATCTGCGAAAAAGTATGGTCGTATTTGAAAAGGAGGAGGAGGATCCTTAGACTTAGAACCATCGCTAAAAACCATAAACCAGGGTTGAGAAAGGTTTTGCCTGTGCTTTGCTAATTCTTCTGTTGCAAATCCATACTCATGATCAGTATTAAAAACATCCCTGCTTAAGAGCTCAAGCCAGTGATAAAAAAAGAATCCTGTAGAGTAGGTCTCTACTTCCTTATTACTAACAAATTTTAAAACCTGGTCTAAAGAACCTGTTAAGAGTTCATCCTTTCTTCTTATAGGTCTTATCAATGTTAAACAAATATCATATTTATCAGCCACAATAAAGAATCTTAAATCTTTTTCACCCATTCTAATCAAAAAGAAGAAGGGTCTTTGTATCTATAACTGTTATGAAACCTAATTCTAGAAAACAAAAAACATTATATATACTAAAAAAGCACCTAAATAAGAACATGCAAATAATAAAGAAAAATCTGCGTCAGGGAGAAGTAACAGTTAAAATTAATAATCCAGAAGACCTCTGGTTTTTAAGCCAGGTCATCAATGTAGATGATAGTGTAAAGGGCAAGACTGAGAGAAAAATTAAGATTGGTAAGGAGGGTGAGAGAAAACAAGCAGTTACTAGAAAAAGTGTTTTTTTAGAGGTTAAGGTTGAAAAGGTTGAGTTTCATAAATACTCAGACAACCTAAGAATTGGCGGAATTATTCTGCAGGGCCCTGATGATGTGCCAAGAGGCTCTCATCACACCTTTAATGTTGAGCCAGGCAGTATTATAACCATTAAAAAAGAGGAGTGGTTGGGATATCAGCTTGAAAAGTTAAAAGAAGCAACCCAAAAGTTAAAAACAAAAATCTTGATGGTGTTGATGGACAGGGAAGAAGCCCTCTTTGCCATGCTAAAACACCAAGGCCATGAGGTGTTGGCAACTCTAAAAGGAGAGGTTGCTAAGAAAAGTGTTGAGAGTGGTGGTAAAAAAAATTTTTATATAGAAATAATTGAGAAATTAAAAGAATATAATAAGAGGTTTGAGCCTCAGAACATAATTGTAGCTAGCCCTAGCTTTTGGAAGGAGTACTTAATGAAGGAGATGTCTGAGGATTTAAAAGAAAAAATTACTCTTTCAACATGCTCAGATATTAAGGAGACTGCTATTCAGGAAGTACTGCAAAGACCTGAGCTCTTCAAGGTGCTTGAGAGTGATAGAGCAACCAAAGAGTTAGGAATAATTGAGACATTACTAAAATCCATTTCAAAGGATGAAGCCTGCTATGGTTTAGCTGATTGCAAGGAAAAGATAGAGGTAGGAGCAGTAAAAGAGCTGCTGGTGAGCTATGAATTCCTGCATGAATGCAGGGAAAAAAATAAGCATAAAGAAGTAGAAGGATTGATGAAGCTTGCTGAGAAGATGAAGGCCAAAGTGCATATTCTTAGCACAGAAGAAGCTGAGAAAAAACTTATTGGTTTAGGTGGGATTGCTGGTATTCTAAGATGGAAGACGTAACAGGCGTGATAGTTAAGGATGTTCTTGCAAAAAAAGAGCTAAGAAATTTGAATCAAGAGTTTGTAAAGGAGAAAGTAAGGAAGTATGTTGGTACGCATAAGGAAATTAGGGAAAAAATAAAAAAAGAAGCTTATGTGCGCCTTCGGCGTTCCAAGGAGTATAAGGCATTAATCAAGAATATAAGAGCAGAGCTCAGAGAGATATACGGGGTTTTTATTCTTAAGGGTTATGACAAGTTGCCTAAGCTATTAGATGAGCTTAAAAAAAATCCTTCTCTAGAGAATCATAATAAAATATTAGCGCTGCACAAATCAACCAAGGAGAGGCTTCCATATTATCTTGTTGTTTATAAAAAAATCTTTGAAATAATAGGAACACCAAAAAGAATTATTGACTTGGCTTGCGGCTTAAACCCTTTTAGCTATCCTTATCTTGGATGCAAACCAGAATATATTGCTTGTGACTTGGCTGAAAAAGATTTGGAGTTTATAAAAGAGTATTTTGAAATAATAGGAATAAAAGGACAAATAAAAAAAATAGATTTAATTAAGAGCAATCTCTTTGAGATTGAGGGGGTTATAAAAAAAGATGATTTGGTATTATTATTAAAAACCCTTGACTCCTTGGAAACTGTTAAGAGAAATGTCAGTGAGCGAATTTTGAAGAATATTAAAGCAAAAGATATAGTTGTCTCATTCTCAACCAAGAGCATAGGAGGTAAGAAGGCTATACATAAGGATAGAAGGGCTTGGTTTGAAAAACTAGTAAAAAAAATAGGTTTTAAGATAAAGGTTTTTGAGATACCAGGCGAAAGCTTTTATGTTCTAACCAAATAAACATACATTTTGGTATACTCTTCTACTATGATTTAAAACCCTGAATTTGCAACTATCGAATGAGTGTAAAAAATAGTAACATATAAATAGTAGTTATGGGTTTTCTGTATCAAAAAGGGGTGATCGAACCTACTTTGGGGAGGTAGTGAAATGATAGTAAAAGAGGAGTTTCTGACAAAGTTAAGAAGATACTTTGGGCTAAACCTCTATGAGGTTAAGATATGGACTGCTCTTCTCTCAAGAGGGGTGAGTACTGCAGGCGAGCTAAGCGACATAGCCAATGTGCCAAGAAGCAGGAGCTACGATATATTAGAAAGCCTAGAGAAAAAAGGATTTGTAGTGATGAAGCTTGGCAAACCAATAAAATATATCGCTGTGTCACCTAAAGAAGTGGTAGAGCGAGTAAAAAAGAACATGAAGGTAGAAGCAGAGGAAAGAGTGAATAGACTAGAAGAGCTGAAAAAGACTGATGTTATCCAAGAGCTTAATTCTCTGCACACCCAAGGGGTTGAGTTAATAGAACCTGCTGACCTATCAGGTTCATTAAAAGGCAGGCATAACCTATACAACCACCTGGAACTAACCATAAGAAATGCTGAAGATACAGTAACCATTATGACCACAGCCCAGGGCTTGGTAAGAAAGGTTGAAGGACTAAAGCCTGTGTTTGAACAAATAAAAAAAAGAGGGGTAAAGATAAGGGTTGCTGCGCCTATCACAACCAAGGAAGCAGAAAAAGCAGCAAAAGACTTATCAGGCGTGGCAGATGTAAGACACACCAACTCAAAAGCTAGGTTTGTGATAGTAGACGGCAAAGAACTGATTTTCATGATAATGGATGACTCAGACGTACACCCAACCTATGACATAGGTATTTGGATAAATACGCCCTTCTTTGCAAAAGCACTTGAAGAAATGTTTGAACTGGCATGGAAGGCTATGAAGAAGAAGGCTAAGGCTTAAGTAAATAATTTTTTATTTTTTTAAACTTTTTCTTATTCTTTTTTTATTCTTAACAAGATTCAGGACTACCCTGTAATAGAAACATATTTAATATAATCTAAAATACTCCTTCTTAATGAGTCTAGAACAAAAGCTTGGCTCCTGCTTGACTTCACAGGAGATTAGAAAGAAGATTCTATCAGAGAAACCCGCCCTTCTGGTGCCTTCATTTAGTGAGGATAGAATACAGCCTTCCTCTTTTGAACCAGTTATTGGAGAGGAATTATTTGTCCTTGACACAGAGGTTGAAGGAGTTTTTAGACCTCAATTGAACCAGAGCATATATGAAACCCTTTTGAACTTACCAGGTAGACAGAGACGCAAAAAAAACATTAGTGCTGGTTTTGAAATAAAAAAAGGTTTTACCTATCTAATCCCATTAGAAGAAAAAATAATTCTAAAAAAAGGAGAACACGTGAAATCCTCACCCAAAAGCAGTTTTGGAAGATTATTTCTAAACACGCGCATGCTAGCAGATTATAATCCTTGTTTTGATGAGATAAACTCCCAGTACAAAACAGATGCTGAGCTAAGCATGTGGCTACTGGTACAACCCCTTGCCTTCAATGCAATCATCCATCCTGGGCTCTCCTTAAACCAAATACGTCTTTTCAGAGGACACGCCTTTCCCTTGAGTCCTTCAACTCTTATAAAAGAATTTAAGAAAACACCCTTACTCTACTTAAAAAAAGAAAAAGCCAGGGTTCCAACAACACCCATGATAACTGATACTCTTCAAATACATCTTGATTTTAGAGGTGAATACACAGGAGGAATCATAGGGCTCAGGGCAAGGCACAATCCAGAACCAATTAATCTAGCAAAAAAACATGAATATGAAGCAGAAGAGTTTTTTGAACCCCTAAAAAGCGATAAGAAAATTACTATTAAAAGAGGAGAATACTATTTATTTTGCTCAAAAGAACTTCTAAAAATACCAAGCCACCTAAATGTTGAACTAAAAAGTCATTCTCACATAGGCTTAACAGGTCCTCTCCATTTCGCAGGCTTTATAGATAATGGTTTTGAAGGCGACCTTGTGTTTGAGGTAAGATCTGACGAGCTATCCAGCATGGAGCTAGTTGATGAGATGCCCATAAGCAAATTAGATTTTTATAGAACTGCTATGCCTGACAAAGTATATGGCTCTTCAATAGGCTCTAATTATTATGACCAAATCGGTCCTCGCCCACCAAAATTCTTTAAACCCTTTGATTTCAACTTTGCAGCCAGAAACTACAGGAAACTAGACAGACTGGTTCTGGTCCAAAACGCAAGTATACTAAATCGCTTTAGAACCAGCAAATCTGGTTTTGAATTCTTAGAATCAAGTAAAGTACCTGCTCTTTACAAAGTCATTGAAAACGGGTTCTTTCAGTCAAGATATGACTGTGAATTTGATGAACTAATCCTGCAACCCGTGCCTTATGTGGCGTTATTTGATAATAATAATCGCGTGTTTTCATATGTAAGAGCCAAGGATATAAAAAAATATGGTGATAAAAGGCTCTTTGGTAAGTACTCTGTTGGTGTTGGAGGGCATATAAACAAAACAGATGGTCCTGAATACATAAAAAACTGTATTGAACGAGAAGTAATAAGAGAAGAAGTAGATATAAAAGGCACTTTTTCTGAGCCAAAACTAGCAGGAACCCTAATGGCATATGACAAACCTGTTGATAGAGTACATTTTGGATTGATCTTTATTATAAATGTTAAAGGAGAAGTGGTGCCAAAAGAAGACTCTTTTATCTCAGGAGGCATGATGCCAATTGATAAATTGATAAAAGACAAAGAAGCCTTTGAGAAATATGAAACCTGGAGCAAATGCTTGATTCCTCACCTACTTGAGCTCTATGAAGTGCGTCTTGATGTATAGATAAAAGCTAATCAAATTTAACCAATACTTTTAAATACTTTCTCGAATAACAACTCGTTATTATGAACGACATCAAGGACTTAATCAAGACCTTGCATCCTCTTGAGAGAAGAGTGGCTCCCTTGCTTAGGCAGACCGCTATCTTTTCTGAGCTTGTAAAGAAAAGCAGACTTAAGGATGTTGAGGTTATGAGAGCTCTGCAATGGATGCAGAACAAGCAAGTCCTGAAAATAAAAGAGGATGTTAAGGAAGTGCTTGTGCTAGGAGAGAATGGTAAAAAGGCCTTGAAAACAGGCTTGCCAGAACTGGTTTTTCTTAACTCTATTAAGCACAAGGCAAAGCTACTGGATAAGATAAGAGAAGAAACCAAACTCTCAAAAGAAGAGATTAATGCCTGTATTGGTCTTTTAAAAGGCAAAGCATCCATCCATATAGGAAAGGGCCTGGTTGTTAGTATTAATGATAATGGCAGAAAACTCTTGCAAAGAGGAAGCTTTGAAGAAAAGCTTTTGAAAAAAATCTCTGGAAAAGAAGTTGATGTTAGCAAGTTAAAGGATGAAGAAAAATTTGCATTTGAAAACCTAAAAAAACGAAAAGACATGATTAAACCTGTTATAAAAAAAGAATGGTTTGTTATACTCACAAATACTGGAAAAAAATTAGTCACCAGTAATCTTGGACCAGAGAAGACCATTGAACAACTAACACCTGCAATGCTCAAAACAGGTTCTTGGAAGAACAAGGAGTTCAGGGCTTATGATGTTAAGATAAACGTTCCAAGAATAATCAGAGGCAAAAAGCACTTTGTTAACCAAGCAATAGAATATGCAAAGAGAATCTGGCTTGACATGGGTTTCAAAGAGATGACAGGAACCTTGGTACAGACCTCTTTTTGGAATTTTGATGCTTTGTTCACAGCACAAGACCATCCTGTGAGGGATTTGCAAGACACTTTTTTCATAAAGAACCCTGCAAGAGGAAGACTGCCTGATAAAAAACTGGTTGAAACAGTAAAGCAAACCCATGAGACTGGTTGGACAACAGGAAGCACAGGCTGGAAATACAAATGGGATGAAGAAGAAGCAAAAAAGAATGTGTTAAGAACACACACAACGTGCTTGTCAGCTCAAACCCTTACAAAGTTAAAAAAAGAGGAGCTGCCAGCCAAATTCTTTGCACTAGGCAGGTGTTTTAGGAATGAAACCATTGACTGGTCTCATCTTGCTGAATTTAACCAAACAGAGGGCATAGTTGTTGACAAGAATGCAAATTTCAGACACCTCTTAGGATACTTAAAACAATTCTTTAAAAAAATGGGTTATGAAAAAGCCAGGTTCAGGCCTGGTTATTTTCCTTACACAGAATTCAGTATAGAAATAGATATTTTTCATCCTGTAAAAAAGGAGTGGATAGAGCTTGGAGGGGCAGGCATATTCAGACCAGAAGTTGTAAAGCCCTTACTAGGCATAGATGTGCCTGTGCTTGCATGGGGTCCTGGCTTTGACAGAATCATAATGGAGTTTTTCAATATTAATGATATTAGAGAGTTGTATAAGAATGATCTTAAACAGGTAAGAAAGATAAAGGAGTGGATGAGATAATAACAGTTTGCGCGCCCTACTCCGCTTTTGCTCGCAAAAGTTCGCAAAAGCTCCGCCGTGCCATGCAAAACACCAAAAAAGGTGTTGTTGCATCTGCAGGCAACGACGGTCGCGCAAACTAAAAAAAGAAAAAAATGCCAACAAAAACAAAAATGTTTTTGAGGCATAAAATTGAGGTAATTTTATGCCAACAATAACCCTTAACAAGGATGTGCTGGAGAAGCTGGTTGGAAAAAAGCTTGCATTAGAGCAGTTAAAAGACCGTATAAGTATGCTTGGCACTGACCTTGAAAAGATTGAGGGTAATGAAATTGTTGTTGAGGTGTTTCCTAACAGGCCTGACATGCTCTCTGAGCAAGGGTTTGCACGGGCCTTGTCTTCTTTTATCGGTGTAAAAACAGGTTTGAGAAAGTATAATGTTAGGAAAAGAGAAAAGAATTATAAAGTTATTATTAATGAGAGCGTAAAAAAAGTAAGGCCTTTCACTGCTTGTGCAATTGTAACGAACCTAAAATTTGATGATGAAAAAATACGAGAAATCATACAAATACAGGAAAAGCTGCACATAGGCATGGGAAGGGATCGTAAGAAGCTTGCTATCGGTATCTATCCCCTTGAGGAAATCACTCTTCCAATCACATATACTGCAAAGAAGCCAAAAGAGATTAGGTTTGTTCCTTTAGAATCAGATAAAGAGATGAACGGTTTAGAAATCTTGCAAAAGCATCCGACAGGAAAGGATTATGCGCATCTGCTCGAAGGAAAAGAAGTTTTCCCTATCTTTATGGATACAAAGAACGAGATTCTTTCAATGCCACCAATAATTAATTCTCACAAAACAGGAAAAATATCAGAGAAGACAAAGGAGGTGTTCATTGAGTTCAGTGGATTTGACTATGATATCCTATCAAAGGGTCTTAATATATTAGTAACTGCGCTTGCAGATATGGGAGGAGAGATATATGAAATGGAATTAGTGTATGGAAAAAAGAAAGTTGTGAGTCCTGACCTAAAGCCTGTTGAGTGGAACTTAGACATAAAGTATATTAATAAAATGCTTGGTCTTGAACTTTCAGAAGGTAAAATTAAAGAACTACTGGAAAGAATGGGTTATGATTATAAAAACAAAAAAGTATTGGTGCCTGCTTACAGAACAGACATCCTACACCAGATAGATTTTGCAGAGGACATAGCAATAGCTTATGGATATGAAAACTTTGAACCAGAGATACCTAATGTTTCAACAATAGGAGAAGAAGATAGGTTTGAGGAATTCAAATCAAGGATTGCAAATGTGTTAATTGGGTTGGGCTTGCTTGAAACCAACACTTACAATCTTACCAACAAAGAAGATCATAATAAGAAGATGCTCTTTGAAGCAGATGTTGTTGAACTAGAGAATGCTTTAACAAAGGAATACTCTGTTCTAAGAACCTGGATTATACCAAGCCTTATGAAAGTATTATCAGAAAACACCAACAGAGAATACCCTCAAAACATTTTTGAAAATGGAATCATCTTTAAGAAAGATAAGAATGCAGAAACAGGGATTGCTGAGAATGATAGGCTGGGAGTTGCCTTGTGTGGCCAGAACATTGATTTCACCAGGATAAAACAAGTCTTTGATGCCTTAATAAATGCTCTTGACCTTAAGTATGAATCAAAAGAAACAGAGCACTCCTCCTTTATTCCTGGGCGAGTTGCCAGGATTAGTGTGAATGATAAAGGTAAAAGCAAAGGAGTAGCATACATAGGAGAAATACATCCAAAAGTGCTTGAAAACTTTGGGATAGAAATGCCTGTCTCTAGTTTTGAACTAAACCTAACAGACCTGTATGAGGCAATAAAAAAATAAAATATTAAAATAGAGAAAACAAAGGTGAAGTGAACATGGCAAGAAAAGTACAAATAGCGGTTATTGGCAGTAGCAAATCAATCTGTACCAAAAAGGCTTATCAACTCGCAGAACAGGTTGGTGAAGAAATCGCAAAGATAGGAGCAGTTACTCTTACAGGCGGTGGTCACGGAGTAATGGAAGCAGGTATGAAAGGAGCAAAAAAACAAGGCGGGCTAACCCTAGGAATTATTCCTTGGGGGAAGATGGAGCGTGTTAACAAATACTGTGACATTGTTGTTGCTACTGGCATTGGCTGGTCAAGAGATGCTATTAATCTTAACAGCTGTGATGGAGCAATCATTGTAGGAGGAGGAGCAGGCACGCTTAATGAAGCAACCTATGCATATATAGAAGACATACCTATTGTTGCTCTCACCCCTAGTGGAGGCATGGCCAAGACCCTTACAGACACTTATTTTGATGAAAGAAAAACAGAGATAGTAATGGGAGCTAGCACTCCTAAAGAGGCAGTTGAGAACCTTCTTAAGGAAATTAAGAAAAGAAAAAAAAGAAGTAAAAGACAGAGTATAAGAGAAAAAAAAATAGATTATTAAAAAAATTATTTTTAAAAATTATTTCTTCTCCTCTGCTTTAGGCTTTGGTGGAGCTGGTTTTGTCTCTGGTTTTACTGCTTTCACTTCCTTAACCTTTTTCTCAGGTGCTTTCTTCACAGGCGCCTTTTTCACAGGCTTTTCTTTTTTCTTCCTAAGCCTCTTTGGCTTCTCTGTCTTTTTCTTAGGTTTCGTTTCCTTAATCTCAATTTTCAAGCCCTTAAAAAGCCTAATAACCTCTGGTCTAGGAGCATTCTTGGTTACTTTTAAAACCTGACCCAAAGGCTCAAGGTGCTTAACATTACACTTTCTTCGTCTGGTCTGACCATCAATTAATACATGGCTCTTATTAATAGTGTCAATGATTAAGCATTTCTTACCAGCATCTCTACCAGCAATTTTAACACACACTCTGCCGATTTCATACATTTTAACAATCTCCTCTGCTTTGTTACATTATTTCTGGTTGAAAAGATAGCCGTCTGTGCCATTATTGGCATTTATTGCCGAATGCAATGAGGCAATAATGGCATGGCCAGGCGGAGCTTTGCGAACTTTTGCGAGCAAAGCGGAGTAGGATAACTTTTCAACATCATGAATATCTGCATCCTCAGATTTTGCTGGTCTTTGTCACCAAAAACCTAATGGATGCCTTGCTTATCCTAATCTTGCTTCTTGCTTAAACTTTTCCCTAGCACAACTAGCACAGATAAATCCACCATAAGCCCTCTCAACCCTTTTTTTAGTTCTAGGCGCATTTTTTGCCTTATTAGGCATAAACCTAGGGATGCCTTTGAGCTCAACACCACACTTAGCACACTTGTGTACTTTAGGCTTTCTCATTGCATAGACCTGTCTGGTCTTGCCTCCAGGCATCTTCTTCTGCACTCTTCTCAAACTCCTTGATCTGTGCTTGGGTCTGGGCATTTTCTCCACGAGAATAGATGAGTATTTATAAATGTTTGTGTTTGCAAACACAAACATTCTCAAAAATTGTTTTCAGAAAAACAAAGTTTTTCTGGAACCGCAAATTAAAAATTTGCTTGTTTTAATTTTTGTTGAAGGTTGCGATGAAAAAACAAGAAAGAAAAGAAAAAAAGTTCAATAGCTTGATTCTAGAACTTTTCCTTAATTATGTTTTTTCCATGAATAAAGATGTAGTATACACTAGCTAAAATTCCGTGAGAGGTTCCTAGAAGAATAACGTTTGGCTGGATTGCAAACATGATGGACCAGAAGATTGCAGGAAATATCATTAATTTGAACTGTTTACTAAAATAATGTTTTTTATCTATGTGGAAAGCAAGGATAAATAAAGAAGTTAAGAACACAGATAAAATTTGGTTATTTAACAAGTTATTAATGGAATTATGGAAGATTGACTGATACAAGATTTGTTGGCCAATGCCAAAAAATAGATATATCAAGAGGAGTGGAAAAAACCATTTTGGAATTCTTAATGAGTTACTTTTATAACCTAGGTAGATAAGTAATAGAATTGATATGATTGTAAAGATAATGACTGGTAAAAGGATTTTGTTAAAATTTAGGTTTATCAATATCTCCTTACTTTTAAAGACTATTAATAAAACGCAGAGAATGGCTATTAAAAGTCCTTGCACTGAGTAGTATTTTTTAGTATTCAAGTAAATAATTAGGATTATAATACAAATCAGTATTGCTAGTAAATCATAAAACATTCTTTCCTTGTTGCCTTTTTGTTTTAATAAACCTTCAAAACCTTTCTAAGCCCTATGCTTATAATCATGCTGAAAATAATATAAACCCATATCCAGCTCAGCTTCCATCCAAGCAAATCTTTTAAGGGATATATCTTCTCATTACCAACAACTATTTTTTTTAGTTTTGAATCCTTTATTATCTTGTTAGGCTCTTCATAATCTCTTTCCTCATTGATGATAAAGTTTAAGGGTTTGCCTCTGGAATCCTCTTCATACTTTTCAGAATTATAATCTAATATTAGCCTGTATTCGCCTGCATCTCCTTTTAGCTTCCACACTGCTTTTTCATCAGCTATTTCCTGGGTTTGGTTGCTCAGGAATTCTAAGTCAGGAATTGTAGAAAGCATTACTGTGGGCGCATGACCCTCTGCAAACTCTGCACTTATGGTGAATTCCTGGCCAGGCATTATCTGATAATAAGCCATATGAGCATTAAGCCAGGCAAATATGATTATGAAAGGAATAAAAGTGTAGAGCACAGGTCTCATGCTCTCCTTAAAAAGAGGTCCTTGAGAAGCCCACATCTCCTGCTGAAGCTTAGATGCTTTCTGAGGGTCTTTCTGCATAACCTCTCTTAGCTTCTTCTGTTTCTCTTTCATCTCACCCCTTAGCTTCTTTAATTTCTCCTGGTCTGTTGTAAATTTATAGACTAAGGTCACAATCAAGGTAAGAACAAAAGCAAGGATAAGAATTGCCAGCACAGGAGGCAGCTTTAGAAGAGGATTAAAAATAGGGTCTAGTAAATTTTCAAACAAATTGCCTATGGATTCAAAAAGTGATTCAAAAACCAAACATACTCACCCATGTTTTTTACTATACGCCGCCCGTATTTTTTAACTATATACCGCCCAAGTAATCATCCCCCAGCTATAAACTTTCTCATCATGGGATTCATATCCATCATGTGCTGCTGAGCAATCTCCTCGTATAGACGATAAACTATCATTACTGTCAGTAATATTCCTGTTCCACTGGCTAGAGCTCCTGCTATGTCTGCAAGAGCTGCTAGTAAGCCAACAGCTAAGCCACCTACAACTGTGAGAGGCCAGATATATCTGTTAAGCATTCTCTCTAACACACGAATATCTTTTCTAAAGCCTGGTATCTGGAGGCCTGAGCTTATCATCTGATTGGCTTGGCTCCTAGCATCAAGACCAGAGGTCTGCACCCAGAAAATACTGAAAACCATGGCTCCAAGCATCATGAAAAGTACATACACCAAGGCTTGAAGAATGTGTGAAAAGGTAAGTGAGTGTTTAATGGCTAGTTCCACAATTCTGGGTCCAAAAAGCCAGGCTGCTAAGCCAGAGACAGGCGTATTCCCAGAGAACGTGCCTAATATATTGATGCCAGCATTCGATAATAGACGCGCAAATAACTGGACATTAGCAATAAGAGCAGCCGCTAGAATTACAGGTATGTTGCTGGTATAAAAGAAGTGCAAAGGCCACCTAACTCCATAGCCACGTACTCTGCCAAAGCTTAAAGGAACTTCTACTCTCATAGCCTGAGCATAAACCACAAGCAGGAAAACAATAATAGTTGCAGCTATTGTTGCAATCATTAGGGTTGCGTGCGTTGCATTTCCCTGACCCAAAGCTTGTATCAGGGAAGGGATTGCTCCTGAAGACATGCCTGAAGGATCATTAGGGCTTGGTAAAGGATTAAAGGCTCTTATGAATATGGTCTGAGAAACACCTGCAGCTATGAACAGGCTTATACCTGAGCCAAAGCCCCACTTACTAACAACCTCATCCATGTAGAGTATTAGTAATCCTCCTAGGAATAATTGAAAGATAAGTATTAGTGGAGAAATCCCTGCAGCAGGAGTTAAACCACCCATCTGGATATAGATTACTGCTTCTAGGATTATGAAAAATACAGATAACAGCTTCTGGATTCCTTGAAACCTTCTTTTTCCATCATGCGTTGTTAAGTCAAACTTAACCAGGCCTGAGCCATTAAGCAGCTGCAACACGATGGATGCTGTGACTATAGGACCAATACCCAGGCTGATAATGCTTCCAAAACTGGCTCCAAGGATTACTGATAAAAACTCGAACTGCTGAAGAGCATTCCCTCCTAAACCATACAAAGGGATTAATCCAAGGATAAAGAAAAGTACAAGAATGATAAGGGTCCACTTAAGTTTTACCTTAAAGGAGAGTCTCTTCTGAGTTGGTGCTTGTACTTCAGGAAGATTAAAAAGTATGTTCTCAAAAGCTCCCATTTTTTACCTCGCGAACGCAGTGAGTGAGCAAATAATCATTTTCTTTTATTCTTTTCTTAATTTATTTTTAATTTCTTTAATTTTATTTTAACTTAAATTTTTAAAATTTTCATTGGTCTTCAATTTGGGACGGGCTTTGCTCATCCTCTTCTTCTTTCTTCTTTTCCTTTTTTACTTTTGTCTTTACTTTCTTCTCTTGCAAAACCTTTACATCCCCTCCGACCTTCTTAACCTTATCAACAGCTTTTTTGGATGCAAAATCAGCGATTATGATAAACTTTTCTTTAACACTTCCCTTGCCCAGCAACTTGTTATAACCCAGTTTTTTTAATTCAAGCTCATAGCCCGCTGGTTTTTTAATCACAAAACCTTTTTTAAGCCAGGAGTCAAGCTTGGCATGAATAACCTCAAGATTAAGAGCCTTTATTTTCTTTCTACTCTTAGAAGTAAATCCTGTTCTCCCCGCCCTTTCCTTCCAGAAACTAGGCTTTTTTGCATCTCCTCTTTTACCACTGCCTGCTCTACCTCTACCTCCTCGGTGACCTGCGCCTCGCCTCTTCTTCATAGCGCCGCCTCCATGAGTCTTGCTTCCCCTGTACCTGACGACTTTTTTCTTTTTAAACTTCATTTTAATCATTAACTCAGACTTTTTAGGAATTCTAAAACCTTTGGATGTAATGAAGTAGTAAAATACCTTTTAACTTCTGTTGGTTTTACCCATTTCAATTCATTTATATTTTCACCTGGTTTTTCTTCTCCTCTGGATGGTTCTACTAAATAATAAATTGACAAAAACTCTTTTTTTTCTGGATATGTTTTTGCAAAAACTATTTCTTTTACATCTGCTTCTAATCCTGTTTTCGTTCTTATTATATATTTAAGGTTAACTTCTAAGTCCTCTTCATAATTAGGTCTTCCGCCTGGAAAACACCAAGTTAGTTTTTTAATATGCGGGTCCTTTTCCCTTTTTCCAATAAGTATCTTCTTTGTATTTTTATCATAGATTATTGCCAACAAATTTACTAGGAAAACTCCTTTGTCAAACTTGGCTAGTTCCATTTTAAAGCATCCTCTTAATCAAATCATTAATCCTTGTTCCTCTATAACCAAGAGCTCCTCCACGAGTATAAGATGATTTTATTCCCTTTCTCTCAAAACCCCCTCTTGGCGGGTGGAGTAAAAAGAATTTTTTTAGATGACCTTTTTTCTTAGAGTCTTTTTTTCCTCTCTTCTCCAGGAGTTGCTTGAGAGTCTCATCATTCATCTCACCATAAGTAATATAATCTTTGCATTTCAAAGCAGCGCTCCTATTATTAAGCGTGTCTTCAATAACAACGCAAGCATGTTTTTTCCTAAGCCTCAGAGAGAAAAGAGTTACTTTGATATCTGCTCTTATACCAACCAAGCCACGCACAAGTATTAAAGCCAGCTTTCCCTTAGCTTCTTTAGGTTCATGATCTGGCTTAATGGCTTGGCCAGGCTTCTTCACAATGTTTTTCTCCTGGCTTGTGTGCCTTGTTTTTGCCTTGCGGCTTCTTTTCTGCTGCGCACTCATTTTCATGCTTTTCCTTCATCTGTTCTATCCTGTTCTTGTTCCAGAGGAATGCTGTTCTCCACAATTGCAAGGGTTTTAAAGTGCTCAGGATGCACCTTGGTCTTTACCAGCTTTCTAAGAGCATCTTCACATGCATAAATAAAATTAATCTTATTCTTAGTCTGACCTCTGGTCTTAGTCCAGATATCCTTTATTCCCGCTAGCTCTAAGATTTTTGCAATCTCTTTATCAGAGCAAAGACCTTTACCTTTAGGAGCAGGCATAAGTTTTATTTCTACAGAGCCGCACTTACCTGTGACTGCGAAGGGTATTGAGTGAGGCGTTCTGCAACCACACTGCCAAGAACCACAACCTCTACGAATTTTAAATATGCTAACTTTGGCTCTTCTAATGGCTTTTTCCCTTGCAGGCACAGTCTCTTTTGCTTTGCCAAAGCCAAGACCTATGTGCCCGTTCTTATCACCTACTGCTGCCAAGGTTGAGAATTTGGGTTTATTTCCTTCTCTTGTCTTCTTCTGGGTTTGCCTAAAAACCCTTCTTGAACCTCCACCAAATTTGCCTTTTGACTGTCCTATAAGCAACAAGTCCTGTTTTAGTTCTAGGAGAGAATCAACTATTTCTGGCTCAAGTATTCTTAATGAGTTGTTCAAGATATCATCAATATCAACTATTTCTCTTTCTTTTACTTTTCTACCTAGCTCTGTTTTTGGCTTCCAATTAGAGAGGTCTGGTGCTTGGAAAGCCTTTTTTTCTTGCCTAACCACTGCTCTTTCTTTTGCATCAGGCGCCGCCCCTTTCTTCTTTTCTTTACCCTCTTGTTTCTTTCTTCTTGCCATAAGCATCAACCACCAATTATCTTCTTTTTAAAAGCATCAAACTCTTGTTTTAGCTTTGAGACCTCTGCTTTATTTTTTTTATATGATGAAAATTGTGTTGGGTTCTTGTTACCTGTAAAAAAAGCAGATATGTGCGCTCCTTCTAGTCTTTCCTGAGAAGGAAAAATATCTTCTGAGACTGGAATTTTCATGCCCGCATCAATCACCCCTTTAAGCGCAGCATATATTTTTGAGCCTTTGACAGGGGTTTGTAAGCCTACATCAAGAATTGCCTCATTAACCTTCTTGGCCAAGGCTTTCTTACCTAGGAATAAGCCGGCTAAATAGCAAGCTGGCAGATTGTTACATGAGTACTTCCACCCTGTTCTTTTCAAAATGTTTGAATCCACCCCGCACACAATCTTGTCGCCGCTAGGAGCATATTCTGCTATCTGCAGAATTATTTGTTTATTTGTCTTTCTAATAACAAGCCTGGGCTTGGCGTTCTTAAGGAGCTCAAGCCTTTTTTTGTAATTGGTTTTTCCTTCTCTTTTCCTTCGATACAAAACTATTTTCTTTCTTCTCATCCAATTTACACCTTCTTCTTAGACTTGGTTGCTTGTTTCCTTTGCTTAAAAATTTCTTTTAGTTTTAGTTTAGGTTTAGGTTTGGGTTTTGATTTGAGTTTGGATTCAGGTTGTTGTACAGCTTTAGGTCTGGGTTTTGGTTCTGGTTCTGGTTCGGGTTTGGGTTTGGGTTTGGGTTGTGCTTTAGGCTTTATTTTTTGTTTTACTTCAACTTCTTTTGAGCTAGGCGCTGGTCTTAAAAAGAGCTTGTGCTCAGAAAGGTAAAGCTTTATGTGATTTACACTTCTAAAGAAGCCACCTTTTGATTTGGTATAGAGTTCTTTATAAACCTCTGGTTTAATCAAGGCTTTCTTTTTAAGGTTTTTTATAAACTTTCTCTGAGCCCTTATCCTCTTAATCCATGCTTGTTTCTTGGATTCACGAGCAGTGCTCTTGCCCTTTCTGCTTCCTTCTCCTTTTCTTAAACCCTTGCTCTTCTGAACTTTCCTTTTATTGGCTCTCGCACGCGACACGCCTTTTTTAGGTGCTTCTTTTATAGCACGCTCACCTATAAGTAGTCTTATATCTGTCTTGGTTATGGCTTCTTTAATGTCTTCTAGTCTTGTGGGGTCAAAAAGCACTCTTTTTTTAGAGCAACCAAGGATGTTTGCTGCAAGCCTTTTCTGAAGGTTTAATCTCATTTTTTACTTATCCTCTTATCCATGATTATCCATTATTAATCATAAATCGCATATTTACATTACATATACCTACATTCACGTTCTTTTGGTAAGGAGTTTATCCTTTTCCTCCTTCTCAAGCTTTTTCTTCTCCTCGTCTGTTAACTCCTCCTCTTTTTTCTCTGCCTTCTTTGCCTCTTCCCTCTTTACCTTTTCCTCTATGCCTTTCTTCTTTTCTTTTCTCATCTCAAACTTCTCTTTTCGTATCTTCTGCCTTTCTTTTAGTTTGGCTTCAATTTGTTCAAGAGTCTTGTCTGGCTCAAGGTTAAGTAAAACCAAATGCTTCTTCATTATCTCTGCTATAAGGGTTTGTTTTTTCTTGTTGCCTAATCTTGAAGACAGGATTATGCCATGCTCTTTAGTAAGTGAAGCCAGCTGTCTGATACTTGATACAAGTACCGGGGTAAGACCTGACCTATGAATACCTCTGACTGAACTAGGCGCCCTGTACCCTGTGCTTGGTCTTGAACCATGACTCCTGCCTTTGAGTCTCTTCTTGTTATGCAAACCCCTGGGGCGCCTCCAAGGACCTCTTAGTTTCTTTTTTTTATGAGCGTCCTTCCTAGTAAAAGCAGGTCTCTTCTTTTTTACCTGGATTCTTTTTTCCAATAATTCTTTTAGTTCACTCATTTTGTTTTGTTGTTTGTCTTGTTGCTTATTTTTTGTTTATTTGTCATTTATTTTTTGTTTATTTTATAGGTTTACCATCCTTTTCAATGAGGAAGATTCCGTCCTGAAAGATTCTTTTGTCAAAACCAGGCCTTCTTGTTAGTTTTTCTATGAGCGCAGCTGTTCGGCTGCTCAATTCTTTGTCAATGCCTTCAACAATAACAAACGGGCCTTCCACCTTTACATTTACTCCTTGCGGTATTTCAAGGGTTCTTGGGACGGTCTCTCCAATAAAGTTCTTTATCTCAAACAGGTTACCTTTTACATTTGCACTCACAGGAAAGTGACCTGAGCAAATCTTTAATTTATAAGAATGCCCCTCACTAACTCCTTTAACAAGGTTTTTTAGATGGGCAAGGTAGGCCTTGATAAGTTTTTTCTCTCTCTGAGTTGCTTTTTTTGCTTCAAAAACAATCTTTTTACCCATAACTCTTGAAATTATTCTTGGATTATGAAGCTTTTTTTGTAATTCTCCCTTCGAGCCTTTAACCACGAAGAAGCCTTTGTCTAACTGAATGGTTATGCCTTCAGGGATTTCAAATTCCTCTTTAAGTTCCTGCTTCATTTTACCTTAGTTTTAGTTATATTGGTTTTAGTAACAATAACTTATCAACCGACCTCCGAGTTCTTTTTTCTTTGCTTCCACATGAGTCATCATTCCTTGGGATGTACTTATTATCAATATTCCAAAATCTTTTGCAGGCAGGAATCTCTTCTCAAATTTTTCAAAAGAGTCTTTTTTTACACTGAAGTGTGGCTTAACAGCCCCGCTCTTATTAATAGAGCCTAGCAGGTGAATTCTCAACATGCTTCCTTTAGAATCCTTAATCTGTTCAAACCCGCCAATATATTTATGGTCCTGCATTATGCTAAGCACTTTCCTTATGATCTTTGAATTATTCTTAGTGACGAGTTCTTTCTTGCCTGTTTTTTCATAAGTGTTAATCTGTGATAGTACGTTTGATAAAGGGTCATTAAGACTCATTTTTCTACCTCAACCATATTTCTTAAAACCAATTTTGTGCGCGACTTCTCTGAAGCACTGCCTGCAAAAATTCAAGCCATACTTTTTTATGTGCGCAGCGGTTCTTCCACACCGCCTACATTTCTTAGTGGTTCTTCCAAACTTCCTTTCCCTTGGAATATTATGCTTAAGGAACTTCTCATATTTCGCAGGCTTATTCCTTATCTGTTTCAACACCTTGGTATGGTGGCTTGTGGTCATTTTTCACCTCGTGAAAAAAGGAACTCTTTGATTCCGCTTTTCAGAAGCTTCGCTTCTGCAAAATTCAAAAACTTTTTTGTTCTTGTTATTTTAATCCCTCCGCTCCTTCTCCCCCCTCTATTTTTACTGAAAACTTATTTTTCATATACTCAATAGCCTCTCCTCTGTTAATCCTGTGTTTCCTTGGAACGCGTTTCTTCATAATCTTTCTCTTCTTAATCCTAAAACCAGGTCTTTGAAGTGTGAGAGATGCTTGTAAACCCAAGATTCCAATCTTGTGATCATACTTGACCCCAGGGATATCAATGTATTCATGTATTCCAAAAGAAATGTTGCCTTCATCATCAAAATTGTTCTCAGATAATATATTATTACGTGCAGCAAGCAGTCTTTTAGCCAATTCCTCGGCTTGTGCTTTTCTAAGAGTTATCTTGCATCCTATAGGCAGGCCAGGTCTTAAACCCCAACCAGCAATCCTCTTTTGAGTCTTGGTCTTAACAGGCGCTATGCCCGTGATGTTTTTCAATAATATCACTCCCTTGTCTAGGACTGCCTGTTCCCTACCAGCCCCTATGTTCAGGGTTACTTTCTCAATCCTGATGTTCCTCATCTTTAAACTCATTTTCTTAAGTGCTATGCTTAGCTTTCTTTCCGGTCGTATTGGTAATAGTAATTACAGGCTTTTCTTTGCCTAGTGCAAAGGCATATGCTTTTTTTGTCTCAAAAACCTCTTGGTCTATCTTAAAAACAACATTATTTTGTTTGAAATCCTCTGCAAAAACCAAGATGCCTGTGTGTTTGCCTTTGTAGAGATAGACCAGGCTCCCCTTCTCTAACTTAAGCACCTGCTTTACTTTCTGGTCAGGTAGAGAGTAGAGTAAAGAGTCGTTGGTGCTGGCTTGTCCAAGAAGCGGGTCATTGCTTTTTAATTTGAAATTACGTCCATCTGTACAGTTGAGCTGTACGTGGTCTTTGGATAATTGCTTCTTATCCATTATTTTTGAAAGTTTTAGCTTGGCTTCCTCCTCGCTTATCTTCAGCATAAAGAGGTTGTTCTTCTCATCAATCAAGAGTCTGTAGTGCTCTTTAAGAGAAGGAAAACTCACCACATCAAGGAAGCCAACAGGAAACTTCTCATCATAACATCTTTTCCAATTAACAAGCACGCCTTGATGCTTTATCAGATATTTTGATTCTTTTGTACTTCTGGTCTTGGAAAGCAGTTCTTTCAGAACTGTGTTCAGAGAAATGCTTAAAGACAAGTCTCTCCCGGGATTGGGTCGAGTTATAAATTTATAGTTCTTTCTAAGCACCTCCCAGCTCTTGGGTGCATTTATCCTCTTCATATGATTTTTAACCATTTTCAAAACCTGTGCTTTTTGTCTTGCTTTACTTATTCTCCTCTTATTTGCCTTTACTTCTCTTTACTTCTGTTTACTCCTCTTTATTTCTCTTGAATTCGGAGTTTCTCCTCCTTTGACATGCCTTCTTCTTTTTTGGTTTGATTAAGTTGATGCTTAGGAGCCGCTTTTTTCTTAAACCGCCTCTTATCATCTAAGTTAAGTCCTGTTATTATAAGATTAGACGCTTGAATGGGTGGTTTGCTCTTTGAACCATCCCTTTTTGAAACCTCAATTCCTGTTATTACTATTCTGCTCTTACCCAAATCAACAGATTCTGCCTTGCCTTCTTTTCCTCTGAACTTGCCCCTCATAACCTTTACCTTGTCTCCAACTCTTACTCTAAGTTTCTTTATCTCGTGCTTCTTAGCCAGCTCTTTACTTAGCTTAGCATTAAGGAATTTTCCTCTTATATGTACAGGAGCATTATGTCTATACTTTCTCTGCTTCCTTGGTTGCCTGCTCCTCTTCCATTTGGTTGAAAACTTCTTTTTCATCAAAACATCCTTCCTATACAACCAGACTAGCTATTTTCGCTATTCCAGGCCACTTTTCATTTACCTCTTTTGCAATAGGCCCTTTGAAAATAGTGCCTTTGGGATTGCCCTTATCATCCTTTAGTACAACAGCAGCATTATCTTCAAACTGTATCCGCACACCGTTTGCTCTTCTATACTCCTTTTTTTGGCGTACAAGCACTGCAAAAACCACTTGTTTTCTCATATCTGGTCTTCCTTTAACAACAGAGGCTAGGAACATATCTCCTATGCCGGCTCCAGCCACTCTTCCCTTGACTGTTTTTGCTCTTTTAACTGAGACTATCTTTAACACCTTGGCGCCTGAATTATCACAGGCTTCAACATACGAGCCTTTCTGAAGTCCTTTAGTTATGCGTGCCTTTGTTGCTTTCATTTTCTCTCGCTCTTAGATTTTTTCTTATCTCCTCTTGCTTCTTTGGCTTCCTCAGCTTCTTCAGAGGCTATTCCTTTTTTCTTTTCAACTACCTCTGCTTCTTGTAAGGCTTCTTCTTTCAAAAGCTCTTTTCTCGACTCCTTGCCCACAACTTCTATCACAACAAAGTGTTTGGTCTTGGATAAAGGACGCGTCTCAGCGATTCTTACAACATCTCCTTTTTTAGCATTAATACATTCAGGATTGTGTGCTTTTATCTTGCTTTTCTTCTTCTCATACCTTTCATACTTAGAAACATACAATCTTCTAGGCCAAACCACGGTTACTGTTCTTGCCATCTTATCACTAGTAACAAACCCAGTGAATATTCTGCCTCTTACACCAAGCCTTCCATGAAAAGGACATTTATCATCAGAGCACTCCTTTTTAGGAGGAGTTATGCTCAGTCCGACTCCTTTCTTTTTCATTTTTTTAATCCCCGCGTCTTTTTATCTTTTTTAACTCATTTTTGAGCTTAATCCTTTCTTCTGGTCTGAAGAGGAGGTCTTCTCCCCTAATTTTTTGCTTATTTATCATGAACACTGCGCCCTGCTTAAGCAAGATTTTTGCTTTGTTATCATCAGTTAATATTCGAAAAGTGTTTTTGGTATCTTCTTTTATCGTGCCTTCTGTCCCTTCAATACTCGTATTTCTCGCCTGAACAACCTTTATTCTCTGCCCTATAAATTCCTCTGGATTACTCATTCCATCTTCCTCTATCCTTTCCTTATTATTATTTTAACTCTATTGTGTCTGGGCTAAAGCCAAGTTTTACGAGCTCTGCCTTAATATCCTTCAAATGATCGCCTTGAAGCTCAACAATCCCTTCCTTTGCTGTGCCTCCACAAGCAAACCTGGTCTTAAGCTTCTTGGCCAGCTCTTTGAGGTTAATTTCGTGCTGATTAATCCCTTTGATTACCGTGTTTATCTTTCCGAATTTTTTCTTAACCAGCTCAACCTCTATCATCTGGTTTTCCTTTGCGATTGTTTCACAAACGCAAAGCTCTTTTGGCAGCCCACAAGTACTGCATGTCTCGCTCATTTTGTTTTTTTGGTTGTTTTTTCACTTGGTTTTTTATCTTTCTTCGGAGCTGATGTTGGCTTAGGTTGTGGTTTAAGTTGGGTTTTAACTTGTTGTGTCTTTTGATGCAAAGCCTTTTTCTCATCAAGGCCTTTTAGGAGCATGAGTTTGGCAAGGTCTTTTTTTAATCTCTTTAACTGCCCTGCGTTCCTAGGCGGCGTGCCTGTAGCAACTTGCGCATTTAATTTAATTAATTCTAACTGTAGTTCTTTCAGTTTTTTCTCACGTTCTTCTGCAGCCATCCGCGATAAGTCCTTGAATTTCATTTTGTGCTGGTTTGCTTTATCATGCCTCTTTCTTCTTCTTAGCTTCCTTCTTTTTTTCCTGTTTCTCTTTTCCCTCTTTTTTATCTGCTACTTCTGAACCTGTCTTTTTACTAACTTTCCTCTTATCCTTGACCTCTTTTTTGTCGTCTTTCTTCTCCTTCTTTTCCCTTTTCTCTTCTTTGGTTTCCTCTTTTTTCTTCTCAACTGTTTTCTCTGCTTGTGAAGCCTCTAACTCCTTAATCTTGTCCTGCATCTCTTTTTCTAGTGCTTTATCCTTGACCTCCTCTACCTTTTCAACAAGCTTGTCTTGCTCTTTTAAAATCTTAATCTTGTCTGGCAGCACAGTATCAGGTGTCATTATACTAACTTTTATTCCAATCACCCCACTCTTAAGCTTAGCAATGGTGTAAGCAACCCTTACCTGTGAAATTGCTATGTCTCCGCACTTTTTCAAGTAGCCTTGGTAAAACCTCCATGTCTTTGCCCTTGCACTTGGAACCTTGCCAGATATCAAGATTTCAACACCAAGGGCGCCTGCACTCATCACATCAGATATTGCTTTATGACCAATGCCTTTGAACCTGGTTGTGCCAAACTTCTCAAGTGAATTAGCAATCATCTCAGCAATTATGTTAGCATCAAACCCGATGCTGGTAACCTCCTCGATTTCTATCTGCGGGTTATCTAGTTTAAACACCTGTTTCAAATCCTTGGTTAGCTTTGTGATGTTGGTTCCTGACCTTCCAACAACCAGACCTGGTCTGCTTGTGCTTATGATTATTTTCTCGCCTAACGGCGTTCTTTGAAGCTTAACATCACTAAGTCCAACCCTACTAAGATTATTTCTAATATACTCCTTAATCTGGAATTCCTTTATGTTTTGATTAACGAACTTCTTCTCGATCATTTTTTCTCCTTGGGTTTCTTTGTCGCGTCAGCGACCGTGGTTGTTTTCTTTATTTCTTTTTTCTCTTCTTCCTTTTTAGTTCCAGGTTTTGCTTTTGTTTGCTTCTCTTCTTTCTTTGCGGGTTCTTTCCTTTCTTCTTTAACTTCTTCCGTCTCCTTCTTCTTTACCTCTTCCTTCTTAACTTCCTTTTTTGGTTCTGCCGCCGGTTCTGGCTTCTTTTCCTCTTTTTTTTCTTCAACCTTTTCTTCTTTTCTTTCTGGTTTTTTCTTAGCCTCCCTCTTAACAGGCTCAACCTCCTCTGCCACCAACTCAATGTGGGTTCTTTTCATCTCTATTCTTCTCTTTCGCCCATAACGAAGAGGAGTTGATGCTTTTTGAGCACAAGCATGAATAAGCTTAAGTTCAGAGCTCAGCCCTTTGTTCTGAGCATTAGCCTCAAGGGTTTTTAACAACTTAAGGAACTGCTTTGAAGCATTAAGAGGGTATTTACCAGCACTCATGCCTTTTTTATGACCGGCGCCTTCTGTGAATCTCTTAAAAGGCACAGCTATTTGTTTATTTCTTATTTTTTCCAGCAGAGCGCGGGCATTTGCAAGACGCTTGTTCTTGATAAAAGAGCAAAGCTCTACTGCCTGCTTGGTAGAGATGCCTATGTCTCTACCAACTGCCTTAACAATGTTCTCTTTATCCGACTTGAATGCGTATCTGTACTTCATTTTTACTTAACTGACAAGCTTGCACTAGATCTGGTGGCTCCTATTCCAGGAGCACTATGTGCAATCCTTTTCCTTGTAAGCACAAACTCTCCAAGCCTATGCCCAATCATTTCCTCAATAATGTTGACTTGATGAAAGCCATTACCAACATGAACAAGCACGGTCTTGCCCACCATAAAAGGAAGCACTATCATACTCCTAAGGTGGGTTCTGACAGGCTTCTTACTAGTCTGTATTTTCTTTATCAACTTCTTCTCCTGCTCAGTAAGCCTCTTTATCTTTCTCTGCTCCTTGCTAGGCATAAGCGCAGCTAGTTCTGTTAAGCTCATCTTTCTGAGCTCTTCCAAAGACTTCCCTCGATAAGTAAAGCCTTTTCGCATCATCTTATCATCCTCATCTTACACACATCTATCTCTTAACATTTATCTCTTCTTACCCCTCTTTCTTCCTGTATTCCTGGGGCGAAGCATACCAACCTTTCTTCCTGGAGGAGCATTTCTAGGAGCAATGGTGGGTCTTCCCTTGTGACTGCTTTTGGTGCCTCCAAAGGGATGATCAACAGCATTCATGCTGGTGCCTGAAACAATAGGCCAATATCTATTTTTTACCCTCATCTTATGATACTTTTTGCCTGCTTTGTAAAGGGGTTTCTCAGGTCTGCCCCCTCCGGCCACAACACCAATACACGCTCTGCAATTAGGATTAAAATGCTTGTACTTCTTTGAGGGTAACTGAACAGTAACCTTTAACTTTGTCCTAGCAACCACTCTTGCACTCATACCAGAGGCTCTTACGAACTTGCCGCCGTCTCTTGGCTTATTCTCAATATTAAATATAGAGGTTCCCTCTGGAATGTTCTTAAGCTCCAAAATATTGCCTAGCTTTATCTCTTTGCCACCAATGGTTAAGGCCTGCCCTGTTCTTACGCCTTCAGGAGCAATGATTAAGGAGGTAACATTATCCTCATATTTCACTCTTGCAAGAGGAGCGGTGTGTGCTCTGCAGCCCAAGAGTTCTGTAATCACAACCGACCCCTCCCTGCCTATCTTGTTCTCTCCTTTAAAACTAAAACTAGGCCTCTTATAAGTAGGGCTTCCCTTTCCTCTCTTCTGTTGAGTCAAGTTTTTTCCCATGATTATCACGCTCTTTACATATACATACTTACCTTAACTTACATTAATCCAAGCTTTGTGGCCAGGTCAATAGCAGGTGTTTCTGGTGAAAACTTCACATAAGCCTTTTTCCTTCCCTTGGAATCATTCAAGGTTCTGACCTGGACAACCTTTACATTAAACCTCTCCTCTATTGCTTTTTTCACGTCTTGCTTATTGGCTTTATTATCCACTATGAACACTAGCTTGTTCTCAGCTTCCATAAGTCTTATTGCTCTCTCTGTTGATAAAGGGTATTTGATTATCATTTCTTAGCCTCGGATTTTGTTTTTTTCTTTGCTTCTGGTTTCTTTTTTTCTTTAGTTTGAGGCGTAGCCTCTAACTTCCCAGAGCTCTTTGAGCTCTGTGATTTCTTAACAGCTTTTTCTTTCCTAACCTTCCTCTCCTTTTTCTTCTCAACTTTCTTTGGCTTTTCTTTCTTTTTTTTCCTCTCTTTTTTCTGAGGTTCTCCTTGGTAATCTTTCGTGAACAAGCCAGTCTTTAACACTTCAACTGCTTTGGTTGTGAAAATAGTTGCTCTGCCAGGATGCCCTCCTGGAGCAAGCATTTCTGTGTTTAGTCTATTAACATTGGTAACTTCAATGCCAGGAATATTCTTGGCTGCTTGTCTTAGTTGTTTTGCATCTGACACCACGAGGAGCGCGCCTTTTTTAGTAACCTTTCTTCTGCTTCTGCGTTTTCCTTTTCCAGCACGCATCTTTGTGCTGTCTGTTCTTATCAACTCCTCTTTAAAACCAAGCTTGGTTAAAATCCCAAGTAAGTCCTTGGTTTTGATAGTCTTTTCTAAGCCTTCTTCAAGGATGAAAGGATAAGTATCAGGGACTTTGTGTCCTCTCCTCATAACAAGCTCTTTATCCATGGTAGCGCTCATGGCTGAGCGAATTGCTTTTCTTCTTTCCTTGGTGTTAAGCTTCCACCCCCATTTTTTCACAGCTTTAGGAGGGTGTGCTTTTCTACCACCAACAGTACCTGGTGCAAAAGCCCCTACCCAGTAAAACTGTCTTCCTCTTTTGGAAAGAATCTTTCTGGGAATCCTGCTAATACCATGACCATAAGAGCCTCGAAAAGCCCTTCTTCTTTTTGAGAGTTGCACAGAATGCCTCTTGCCTGCTTCTTCGTAAGCACCGTACGCTTGTCTTTTATTGTTCTGAATAGCCAAAACTGCTTTTTTAATAAGGTCCTCTCTTATTGGCTCTAAAAACTGGGCAGGCAAATCTACCTGACCAAGCGCGTTCCCTGTCCTGCTTAAAACTTTTAGTTTCATTCTAGCATAACCTTATCTTCCTTGTTTTGATTGCACACTAATCTGAACAATAGTTGGGAGAGGCGCCTCTTTCTTAGGCAGCCTCAGGGGTTGGGTTAAGAGTATCATCCTTTTTTTTGGCCCAGGAACAGAGCCTTTTAAGAGCAGATAAGTGGTCCTTACCTTGCCATAATGGGGAAAGCCGTCCTTTGGGTTAATCTCCTCTGGCTTTGCTCCTATCTTGATTATTTGAAGGCCTAGTTGAATGCGTTGCTGAAAACCTGTCTGGCCAGCATAAGCGGTTCTGTACATTATGTGTTGCTGAGCCTTCCAAGGGCCTCTGCTACCAGGGTTTCTTCTTCCTTTCTCTGATTTGTGGTGTCTCAAACCAATACCAAACCTCTTAACAGGACCTTGGGTTCCTTTTCCTTTAGTAATAGCATGAGCATCAATCATCTGGGCTTCTTTAAATACTTCTTCAACAGAAACATCCTTATCAGCGTGCGTTTTTATGAATTCAAGCTTATCCTTGTTAGTTCCACTAAGCTTGAGCTCAAAGATTTCTGGTTTCCTTTTTGGAATACCAGCAAGTCTTGGTTGGGTACAAGCAAGAATCGTGATATCAGCATAATCGTCAGGATTGATTTTGTCAAACTCTTTTATGTCAGAAAGCTTTTTGGGAAGAGAAAGTTTGCGTTGAAGGTCTTTGGAAGGTTTGAACAAGAAATCCTTGGCAACAAACAAACCATAAGCATTTTTTTTGTAGAAGCGAGCAGAAAAAATTTTGAGCGGCGGGCACTCAATCACAGTAACAGGCAAGCGTATCTCCTCGCCCTTGGTTGGCGAGGTCTTTTTATTATCCACGCCCAGAATATGTGTCATCCCTGCCTTGTAACCAGCAAAGCCAAGAAGAGAAGAAGTATCAAAAGCATGTTTTGACCAGCCCTTGATTCGAGGATAAATCTTTTTAGCCTTCTTTCTAGGCCAATAAGCCATGCTTCCCTTTCTTGGTTTCATAGTTCGTGGCATTGTATCACTTCTAATAACATGTATTGATTCATACCCTCCTGGATAACTAGGAGTAATGATTTATGTGTATGACTAAAAGCCTTTTTTGGAAAACCCATATAGAAGACACTAAGAACAAAAAAGTGCTCTTTGTGTACTGAAAAGGGCTTTCTTTTCAGGCTTTTTCCTGGTTTAGGTTCATTACCACCCAAACAAGAGGAGAAAAACAGCAGAGTATTTATAAATCTTATGATTAGATAATAAGGAGAAGACTATTTTTTCTTTACTTTCTTCTTTAAGTGTATGGTGCTCCGCTCCTTTCTCTTAGCATACTGCAAAGGATTCTTTATCTGCTCGCACAGCTCTTCTGGTCTGCACACATTAAAGCCTTTGTAATAGCCCAGGTTGTCGCAATTAGGCGGCGACTTAATTTCTTTGCCTTGTTTTGCATATCTTAACTGTCCTAATATATATTGCTGTCTTAGAGGTTCATGATTTTTTTCATTCCACTCCACTAATCTCTTCTCTATCATGTCATAATCCCAGCCACAACTAGCAAGAAAGTTTATAAGAATAAAAACTGCTCTTTTACGACCATCTTCAAGACCGCTAAGGATTAGTTTAATGCAAGGAGGAAAGTTTTCTTCACCAATGGCTTTCTCTGGTAATGAATAAGCTTTTTGTTTTTCGTCAAATTTCTTTTTTCTTTTCTCCTCTTCTTCAATAATCCTGCCTGCTGGTTTATGGTCAAAGGCATTCCTTAATAGTTTTTCTGCATTGCAAAGATTAACATCTCTATTAAGAAAGGGATGCTCAACTTTGACTTGGTTTGGTTCTGCAAACTCTTTTTTGAAATTGAGAATCTTATTTATATCAACAGGCACAGAGATTAATTGAGACTTCTCGTGAAAGGAATAAGGCATCCTATATAAGTGTCTTGAACTAAGCAACAAGGTGTCTATTTGTAAGAAGTTCTCCACATTCAGTTTGGGTATTTCATCACCAAACTCGTTCTTATCATAACGAATTATTCTTTCTGATTTTAGCCCTGTCTTTTTAATTATTTTATTAAAATCCTTTTTCTCAACTTTCATAATGGCTTTACTCAAAGGTTCTTGTATTAAGAACTTAATGTATTCTGCTATTCTTCTGGGCGCTTCAGGAAACAAATCTTTTAAGGGTTGTCCATCGATTGATTCTGGAAAGGCTTCAAATGGAACCGCTATATGAAACCCTTTGTTGCCTGAAAACTTAGCTGTTATTGATTTAACGCCGTTGTGTTTTAAAGCCCTAATAGCATAATAAGCAGCTATCTTGCTGTAATCAAAGAAATGACAATCAATATCAAAAACCAAGTCCCAGCCCTTTCTCAACTCGTCCTGCTCTTTTCTCCTCATATCAGTCCTTAACTGTAAAGGATTAGTCCATAGCTCTTCTGAGCAATGGAAGCTAGTAACTCTTTGCTTGGCTAGTTCAAGCACATCATTAGGATAAGAAAGGGTTTCTGGGCGCTTGCCAAACCTCTCGTCAAACCTGAAAGCCACCTCTTTGTCCTTGGCATGCTTTACAAGCTCTTCCTGAATATCTTTTCTCTTATAGAAAGATAAGGTTTTTGCAAGGAACATCATGTTAACCCTTGGTAATCTATAAGTGTATTTAAAGAATGTTGTTTTTCAGAATATCACAAAATAAAATTTTGAATTATTCTTTTTGAGGAGCAATGATATAATATCGCCTTCCACTTGGCGCACTGTCTGGGCTTTCATTCCTAGGATAAAGGTCGATTAGTTTTTCCTGTATCACTAACTCATTCAAAAACACCCTTAATTGTGGCCCAGTAAGGCCATCATCATGTTTTGCCCAATATATTTTAAAAATATCTGATTCTTTTAGAATTTTGTGTTCTTTAACATATTGGAATAATTCCTCAGCCACAACATCTAAATTAACTTCATCCCCCATTTTGCTTGATTAGGGGTGGTTAACTAATATTTAAAAGTTGTCAATAAGAAAAGATGTTTTCTAGCCAACTAAAACATTTATAAACAAAGTTTATTTCTTTTAATCTATAAGCGAGGGTGCCGGCAATCAAAAATTCCACGGAACGAAATTTTTGGGCCGCCACCGCCCGACTGACGCGGGGGTGCCGGAGCGGCCAAACCCAAGGGGCCAAACGGGACAGGTTCAGAGCCTGTTAGCTTAGACAAGGCCTGGGCCTTGGCAGGACAAGGTACCAGCCTTGGAGTAGTGCTTACGCGTGTTCGAATCACGTCCCCCGCATTCCATGAATCACGAAGAGAAAAGAATTATAGAACAGTTGTATGAAGAAATTGATAAATTAAAGAACGTCCGTGTAATTGTAGAAGGAAAAAAAGATAAGAAAGCCTTAGAAGAGGTAGGTTTTAAGAACGTTGTTACTCTGGACAAGCCTCTTTTTGCAGTTGTTGAGAAAATAACTGATAAAAAAGTTGTGGTTCTCACAGACTTAGATAAAAAAGGCAAACAAATCTATGGTAAGCTAAAAAAGGATTTGAACAAAAGAGGAGTTTTTGTTGATGATAAAGTTAGGAACTTGTTGTTCAAGACAAAGCTAAGACAGATAGAGGGGCTAATCACTTATTTAAGTAAATTTTCTGGAAAATAATGCGAAATCTTTTTATACACCCGCCTCTTTCTCCTCTATGCATGGAAAAAGCCTATATGCTTATTAACACAAGACAGGGAAAGATGAGGATTGCTAGTTCTAAGCTTAAAGAGTTCAAGGAAGTCATAGAAATTCATGAGGTTTATGGTAGGTTTGATATTGTTGCAGAGGTTGAGACCAAGAACAACACAGAACTTAAGGCTTTTATCCAGAACAAGGTTCAGATTATTGAAGGTATTAGAAACACAGAGGTTCTGCTTGTTAGCGATATTGAAGAAGAATCTGAAGAGGAAGAAAAGAAATAAAAAGGTTTTAATTAATTTTAATCCTTACCATACTCCTTCTCAACAATCTCTTTTATGCGCTTGGCTTTTTTATCTCCTATTAATTCAACTTTTTTCAGTTGCTCTTCTTTTGCATTAACAATTTTTTTTATTGACTTGAATTTTTTAAGAAGGGGTTTTGCAAGCACAGGGCCTACGCCTGGAAAAGAACCTACAATGTATTCTTGTAGTTCAGCATCTGTCAAAGGCTTTGCTGTGTGAAGGGCAAAATCTTTTTTTGATGGGTCTGCCTCTCTTTTTGCAATTATTAGGAACAAGGCAGCGCTCTCTTTAGAATTCTTGGTCTGAAGTATAGGTATGCCATAGCTAATAATGACAGTAGATAAAACTCCTCTTATGGCGTTGGGATGAATCTTTCTTTGAGAATAGACATCCTCTTCCCCTTCAAGCACCACTATTGGTCTTTCATATTTTTTTAGATTAACCAATTGTGAAAGAAGTCTTCCATCTATTATTGAGTCTGCAAAGTCTTTTGCTGTTTTGTGCTCAACAACCACTCTTTCGCTTAGCAAGTAGTCACCCACATCTAATTTGCTTAACTCTACTTTCACGCCTTGATCAGCCAAGGTTTTTATTATTCCAGACCCTTTTTCTCTGTAATCAGCAAAAATGGTTAGGTCAGAGGCAAAGGTTTCTGCTTCTCTTCCTGCTAAGCGGGTTTGCTTCTCAGCCTTTTCCATTATCTCGATTTCTTCAGACGGTTCTGCTAATTCTGACTTGAACCCTTGTTTTAAGCCATGAATTACCCTGTACATTCTTTTTTCTTTGTGCACAGAAGCCCAGAGGTTGCCTTCGTCCCTTGTTTTTGTTGTTATTAGAACAATTACTCTTCCTCTTTCTTGTCTTCCTGTTCTCCCTCTTCTCTGCACTGTACGAATAGCAGAGGGCACTGGTTCATAAAAAATCACTAGGTCAACAGAAGGAATGTCAAGACCCTCCTCTGCAACGCTGGTGGCTATAAGGCAGTTAAACTCTTTGCTCCTGAACTGCTCAATAATCTTTTTTTGTTCTTTTTGACTCATGCCAGTGTCTTTCTTTTTTGCCTGACCAACAAAAATCCTTGACTTGATATTAAGAGCATCAAGCACCTCTTTTATCTTGCTAGTAGAGTCTCTATACTGATTAAAAATAATTATCTTAACATCCTTTTTCTTTTCGAGTTCTTCTGTAATTATTCTTCTAAGCTCAAAAATCTTTGGGTGTTCTCTTCCGGCAGCCAGCAAATTCTTGGTCTTTACAAAGGCAGAACGAAAATTCAGGTCGCGCACCAAGTTCTGAACTGCTTTAACCTTGGTTTTTCTAGCCTCTTCCTCAAGCTTGGACAAGTACTCCATCAAAGGCTTTAAGCCCTGAGTCTCGATTAACTCAAGGGCGTGCTGTAATTTCAAGGCTTCTGCAAGCAGACTAACACTTCTCATTAAAGTATAATCCTTTTCTCCAGAACTCATCTTTGCAAACATGGCTTTTTGCAGTTCTAAAAGAGAGGTCTTGCTATAACTAGATATGTTGCCGTAGAGAAAACCAAATTTCTTAATGGTTTCAAGCTTATTATCAAATGCTTGTCTAAGGTAATTCCTTATCTGCTCAAAGTCTTTTGGTAAATCAACTCTTACTCTCTCAACATCAATTTGTTGAATATAAGGCTTGACATCAGGGTCATCATAGTGCCTTAATTCGATTTCCTCCACAAAAAGGTTCTTACACACCTCTTTTATCTTTTCCTGGTCAGAGCCAGGAGAAGCAGTTAACCCTAGAATTCGTGGATGCTCTGCCTTCTTGTTATATTGCTTTGCTATGAATACATAAGCATAATCACCAACGCTTCTATGAGCCTCGTCAACAACAAGCAAACTAACATCTTTTAAAGAAATCTTGTTACTAATAATATCATTCTCAAGGCCCTGGGGGGTGCTAACAATTATCTTGCTTGTCTTCCATAGCTCTGCTCTTCTAACAGGTCTTATCATGCCAGTAAATAATTGCACTTCCTCCTCACTAACATCAAGATAACTCCTCATAGAATCAACGTGCTGGTCACAAAGCGGGCGGGTTGGAGCAAGAACAAGAATTTTACTATTAGGATAATTAGTCAGACGATTAGCAGCCAGCAAAACAGCAATGTTGGTCTTACCAAGACCTGTAGGTAAAACTACTAGTGTGTTTTTCTTAACGGCAGTGTCAAGAATAGTTTGCTGATAAAGTCTTGGTTCAAAGCCTCGGATCATTCTAGAGAGAAATATAAGGTGGTTTATAAATGCTTATGAAATTAACAGAACAAAATTAAAATGAGAAAAAAACAAAATAAAAAAATAAAAATTAGAAGAAAACTTCACCTTCCTCTTGCCATCTTGGCGCAGGAAATGTGTCCTTTTTTGTCGATAAAGTAGAGGTATCCTTTCTTCTTCTTAACACCGACTTTGGCCACTACTTGTGGCGCTCCTTTTGGTTTTTTTCTTCCTCTTGCCATCTTGGCTCTTGCTACGTTTCCTTTTTTATCCACAAAGTAGAGCCAGCCTTTCTCTTTCTTTACACCGACTTTGGCTACCAATTGTTTTGCCATAGAAGTTCACCCCCTAACTCTTTACATAAGGTATTTACTAATTTTTATAGAGGTGAATACACTCATCATTCTTAAATCTTTTGGTTTTTCCGACGAAACATTTAAAAACCCAGAGAAAAACGTGCTAAAAGCCATTATTTTGACTCATATACAAAGTAGTACACAACAGTAGTTATTATGCCTATGGCTAAGGCTATTATATAGGAGAAAACATTGGCTAAGAGGATTAATACTGTGTAAGCCAGGGTTGTTACAAATACCAGGACAAAAACCCATCTTGAAGCTATGAACAAGTAAAGCCCTGTGGTTCCTCCTTTAAACTGTCTCAGCTTCTCAAAAGTAGGTAGGGGTAGTAATGAGAAAATCGCAATTAATAGGTTGACAAATATGATGCTATGCAAAAACGAGCTTTCTGTTGCTAAATAGATGGGCGCTAATAATCCAACCAAAAGGATGTTAATTAAGGGTCCTGAAAAAGCAATAATTCCTATGTCTTTGTGCTTGGCACCTCCTCTAAAAACACCTACTCTGAGCTTGGGTATGACTTCATGCCAGAGTGAGCCTGTAAAGAAAAGAGGGAAATGCCCTTCTGTAAGAAACACCACTATCAGACTTATTAGAAAGCCATTAATCCAATACCTGTACTCTGATTTATAACCCATTTTAAGAGCAACAATCTTTTGCACAGAGAAGTGAATTATAAGGAATATGAAAACAATTATTGCTGTTAATAAAAGATTAGTAAGGCCCTCATCAAAACTAAACTCTTCACCAACACCCCAGTTTCTAAAGGAAAGCACAAAAGCAGCCACAAGCACAGTTATTATAAGTTGAAATAATTCTCTTTTTGAAAAGCGAAACCTTTTCTCGCATCTGGTGAGTAGTTCGTTCATAGAAAGAGTTTTTGACTTTGCTCTTTATATAGATTTCGTAGGAATAATGAAGAATAACACAGAAAAAAGCAGAAATAAGATTTGTTTAATAAACAGCATTCTTACTTAGAATTAGTATTTAATTTTAATCTTGTTAGGGTTGCTTCTTGTAATTTACGAATGAAAGAATCTGTCTGCTTGTGGTACAATAAATTTCCATCTAAGTCGAAAATCGCTGATATGCCATAAGCCTCGGTTGGTCGCCCTTCATCATAGAATGTCTCTTTTTTATGTAGTATATTACAGACCTCATCTATTGAAGGGACACGAGAGGTATTTACAAATCCATCCAAATTTCCTTTTGCTTTAATAATTGCGCCGTAACGTTGCCCATCATTATCATCGGCGACAATTGCGATTTTCATAACAACTCCCCCTTTTTTATTTGGATCATAAATACCATCTCTATTGCCAGCCCCCATTCTATCTTCAAGCACCATTTTTATCTTGGCTTTATTAGTAAAATACCCTTTGGGAAGTGGGAGATTAAAACACAACATTTTTGTAAAAGTAACCGCCCTGAAGTTTATAAAGCTTACGCAACTTCATAATCGCTCTGCTCCTTGCCTCTAACAGAGTTTATCTAATAGTACTTATAAAAGAATTCAAGATTTTATTTTAGCCAATCCCAGCAAATCCTCCTCGTGCCCTGCTCCTACCACACACAGTATTTTCTGCTCAGGATAGTTTTTCATCAGGATTTTTAGTTTCAAAGCCATTATCTTGTTCCTCTCAGTTACGAGCACTTTGTAAAGCCCCGGATATCTTTTTTTAAGCAACCCTAATGCTTTTTTTATGAATTGTTTCTCAGGAACTTCTTTTAGGTTTATGGTCATCTTTTTTGAGAAAGGCGCACTTATCAAGTCTACAAAGAAGTTAAGCTTTTCTCTCCACCTGATTGCTTTTGAAAGCCTCGTCAGAGTTACTCTCACATCCCTGTCAATAAGAGCTATTTTCTTCTTATTATCCCTGGCTAGCTCAACAGCTCTGAGCATATCGCTACCTGGTTTTATACCTACAATACTGCCTAGTTTTTGCTGTAAAAAGCTGCCTATAAGAGCAAACAAGTAGCCTTTTAAGCCTAGCTGAGGTATTAGTGCAGGTGAATAATTGGGTTTTTTATTGTGAAGCAAGGCGTACAACCTGTTGTGGTCTAGTTCAACAGCAACAATATCTGGGTTTTGTTTCCTAAAAACACTTTCAACTTCTTTCAGAGAAGTCTCTGCTATGTGCGAGGTTCCTATTATCACCAGATTTTTGTATTTCAACATTTTAACATTATAGAAATTAAGCTTATTTTAAGTATAATACTGCTTAATCTTCTTGCCTTTCTTGATCTCGCCAAACGGATTGCCGTAGAGCTTTATGTTTTCCTGCATAACTTTGTTAGCCGGAGTTTCAAATCCATTTTTCACTAGTTCCTCTCGTATTTTTAAGCATTCAAGCTCAACATCTGCAGGACACTCTTGTATACAAGCACCGCACTCTGTGCATAGGAAGAACACTTCTTTATAGTCTTTTTTTCTTGCAAGAAAAGCCTTGAATCTAGGCCCAGCAGACTCTTTCATCAATACTTTATATGTGGGGCAGCTAAGATTACAAAAACCACAAAGATTACAGTTTTCAACTTTTTTGTTTTTGTCGGATTTCATTTTCCTTGTTGCGTTAGGTTTTTCTCCTCTCGAGCTTTTCCCCCTCGCGAACATAGTGAGCGAGCAATGAATTATTTTAAAATTTTAAATTAAATTTAAATTAACTTAAGTCTTGAGTTCTCAATCGCCGGACGGGCTTACTTATCTCCTTCCTTTATTTGAGAACCTCATCTATAATTAATAATCTTACCAGGATTCAGGATGTTATTATAATCATACTCATCTTTTAGTTTGATAAACTCCTTTTTCTTAACAGGATTCACAAAATCCTTGTTTGCAGAGCCAATGCCGAACACCCCGCCAAAAGACCCATTAATCCTTCTTATAAATGACTTGAATGTTTTGATAAGGTCTTTGTCTTCTCTTGAAAAGTAAGCGTAAAACAAGCCAAGACCTATGTGGCCGTGCAACCCAACCTTTTTCTTTTCACACCAATCAATCAAATCATAGGTTTTTTCTATACTAACAGCAGGGTCTTGGAGATGATAATACCCTTTGCTTCTAAGTAAGGGGTGAACAGAGTCAAGCTTTTCAAGTATCTTTCTAACTTCAAGAACTGTTTTGTTTTTTCCTTTAAGACTTGTATAGGAAGTTATTAACAAGTATCTTTGTTCAAAACCCATCTCTTTAGCTATGCTTTTGTCAAAGAACTCCAGGAAGTAGACCTCAACGTCTTTTTGTAAGAGCCTTACTTGTTTTAGTAATTGTGAGAGTTCACTAAAAGTGAAAATATCAATTGAAAGTGCTGGTGGTTCTATAAGTCGGAGTCTTGCCCTGGTTATGAATCCTGTTAGGCCTTCCTTTCCAATAACAACATCCTTTTTTTTAGTTGTATAATATTTTCCTGTGCCATCAACAAATTCTGCCTCTTCAACCCATTCACTGATTCTTCCTAGTTGCTGGCTTTCCTTGGTAACTGCATTCAAAGCTATCATCCCTCCTATTGTTTTTACAGGGTTAAAAGGAACAAGAGGAAAGAGGAGTTTGAACTCAGAGAGTGCATTATTAAGGTCTTTTATTCTTATCCCTGCTTCTACTTCTATAACTTTGTTTTTTAAATCAAGCTTGGTAATTTTATTCATTTGTTCTGAAGAAAGGACGGTGTTGTTCCCCCCAACACAACCACCCACTAAACTGGTTCCTGAACCACGGATTATGATTGGTGCGTGGGATTGGTTTGCATAAAGCATTATTCGTCTTATCTGCTCTATGTTCTGGGGCCAAACAACCAGGCCTGGTTTTAGCTCTGTTTCAGAGCTACAATAACTATATGCCTCTAGGTCAACCGAGTTGTCAGAGGCCTTTCCCGACCCTACGAGATTTGAAATCTTTTTTTTCATTGTTTAATCCTCTGTAATAGTCTCGCTTAGCTCAATAATTTTCTTGTTAGAGGCGTTCTCTTTTAAATGAGCATAGCAATAAGGGCAAGACACTATTATTTTTTTTGACTTTAATTGATTCAGTCTTCTTGTTGCTATTTTATTAGCTATTTTAGGACTGTTCTGCTTAACCCCGCTTCCTGCACCGCAACAAAAGGTTCTTTCTTTGGTTCTAAAAGGCTCTATTAGCTTGAAGCCTGCCTGTTTTAGAACTTCTCTGGGTTCTTTGATGATGTTGTTCTTTCTTGCTAGAAGACAAGGGTCATGATAGGTTACTTCTCCGCTTTCACCAGATACAAGTTTGTGCTTGTTTGCCGCCAAGATTTGGGTTATGTGCTCAACCCCTACACCGTACTCTTTTTTAAAAATATTATAGCAATGAGGACAGTTAGTTATTATTTTTGTAATGCCGTTCCTTTGTAAAATCTTAAGATTTTCTTCTTTTATTTTCTCAAAATCCTCTTTATAACCTGCGTTTAATAAAGGGGAACCGCAACATTTTAGCTCGTTTATGGTCCTAAAATCAACACCCAAATCTGAGAGGATTGCTTTGTAGTTATTTAAAACCTCTACAAGAGAATATCTAGTCATACACCCAGGATAATAGAGGGCGGTATCTCCTTTTAAACCACCAAAACCAGTCTTTATTTTACTAAAAAAATCACCTCGCAACAAAACCACCTTTATATGTAGAAAACAAGGCTGGTTTTAATAAGTATTGTTTTTAATAACGATTAAAAACCCCGGAAGACCCGAGAAAAAGGGGTCTTCCTGGGAAAAAGAGGTGAGTGAATATCAATTATGTGTATTTACAAAGGGCATTGGTTTATTACTTTTCCTAAGGTTGATGCAAATAAGGGTGTGTTAACCCAGATAGCCACATCATACGAAGGATGAACTTTTGTATCATCCAAAATCATGAATGCAATTTCTTTGTTATCCACAATGCAGAACCTGCCGTTGTATCCTTTTATATTTTGCACGTCCGAGTACTTTTTCAGGTCTTTTACAACTTCTTTTGACTTGTTTGTTAGAGAAGATAGGATTTTTACATTAACTCCTTTTTCATTAGCTTTTTTAAAGACTTTGCTCAGGTGTTTGTGTTTTCTTATTAAACCCTCTTCTGTAGTCATCAGAACAACTGATTTTTTTGCGTTTTTTATCATTGAACTAAGATGATTATATATTTGTGTTCTTCCTTTTATAACCCCCGTAAGGTCAGATGGATTAATCATATCTATTCCTTGGGTGTGCAGAGTGTTTAGTTCTTTAAGAATGTCAGATCCCTGGAGTTGTTCTAGAATTTTTGATCTTTCTTGAGCTTCCATAGATATTCTTTTCTTAACTCTCTCCATCACTTCTTCCGGGGGGATTGCTATGTATTTTATTGGTTTCCCAAGTTTCATTATAATGAAGCCTTTTTTTTCCAGGCTTTCCAGAACATCATAGCTTCTACTCCTAGGCACTCCTGCTATATCGCTTAGTTCTCCTGCTGTAGAAACTCCTCTTGACAAAAGAGCCGTCCATATCTTTGCTTCGTAGCTGTTAAGACCGAAATCCTTTATTTTTTTTAAAAAAGCGTCTTGTACAATCATTAACATCTCCCCTTTAATTGTTTTGACGAATAACTATTTCTTGGTGAAGAAAAGGAAGGGTGAATTATTTATAAATCTTTCGTTTTTGATACTATTCTGAAGTGGTTAAAAGAAAAGGTGGGTTGTGGGTCTGACCCCTTTGTTTCTTCTAGAAAATTGTTAGAGTCATTTTGGTTTTATTTTCCATTTGTTGTTTTAACTCGTTTTGTTCCTAATGAAATAATTTCGATATTGAAAAATTTATTTATTTATTCATTTTCATTCACCGTATTTATTTTATTTATATTATTATATTTAACT
>LSSJ01000042.1 GCA_001595785.1 Euryarchaeota archaeon SM23-78 | reverse complement strand
GGATTATGTGAAGGCTAAAGCATAGGTTAATGGCTCTTCATCTTCTTTAAGTAAGCTCTTAATTTCTGCTCAATCTTTTCTTTTAATCCATCATTTAAATCCAGCTTATCAACTTCTTTATCCCAATCAACTTCAGGAAGCTTTGTAAGTGTTCCTTTAAACTTTCTGCCAGCAAGCCTTGCTTGTCTCTCAACCTCTCCTGCTTGTTTTGAACCAAAATACTTTATCGCAGGGAACTTGCTAATACTATTAGCTCCTGCTCTTAATAAGGTACTAACATAACCTACTCTATCAACCCAAATACCGCACTGAATATCAATATCAGGAAAGGCTTGTCTTGTTTTTCTTATCCATTCTGCTTGGTACTCAGCGCTAGGAGGCTCTGAGTTCTCAAACATGGTTCCTTTCTGAGGATTCAAGCCATAGATATGAATCTTTGTAATGCTGTATTTCTTGATAAAGTTCTTTAATAACTCAAAATCATCAATTGTTTCCCCAAGCCCAACTATCAAGGTCATTCCTTTTTCTAGACCAAGCCTTTGCGCCTCTACAAGCATGTCTTCAAAAGGCTTTATAGGCTTTGAAGGACACACCTTTTTATGCAACTCATAATTAATTGTTTCTATAGAAGCAACAACCCCCTTAATATAAGGCTGGTTTTGAATAAGTTCTGCTTTGCTAAGAGCGCCAACATTAATCCATACTTTCTTACCATACACCTGTTTTATCTTGCTAAGCAACTCTAAGAACTCAACTTTTTTATAAGCCTTTTGACCTCCTGACACAAAGCCCAGCTCCCAGCCAAGATTCTTACAAAGAATCACTTCTGCAAGTAAAGACTCTGTTGTTCTTCGCGCAAGTTTTTCCTTGTTAAACTTAGGCTGAGTTGACATATAGCAGTAAGTGCAGTCACCAACAGCACAATACCAACTAAAGAATAATGCTCTTTCAAAACAAGTGGTTTTTAAGTTCATGATAACAAAAGAAGAAAAAACTCTTATTTAAAAAGTTTTTATGTATGCTTATCTATTCATCTCATGCCAAAGCTCAATAAAGCTTGCAGCACTCCAAGCCTGGCTTAGGCATCCCTCACTTTTCATGTGCTTTGCACTGCTAAGCTCTGCACAACACCCAATAAAGCTTGAGAAAAGCATTTCTTCCTTGCTGGCTTCATAAATACTTTTTATCTGCTTTTCATAGTAGTTCTTATCAAGTCTGTGCATTGCAAGAGCAGCATAATTATTAATATAATACCAGGAATCACCATTATGATAACTAGCATCATCTTGTCCTGTGTATTCTACTCTGAACAAAGGACTAGTATGACTAATAGTTGATAAACCCCCCCAGCCCAGCCATAAATCTTTTAGAGCATTATCAAAAGCCTGCATCCACTCCTTTTTGGTTAACAAGTCAGGATAAATATAATATGCTAAGAAGATGTTTGGTCTAGCAGTGGTATCAAGCACCTGTTCATGAATTCTGTCATAAAGCACTCCTTGTTTAAAAAACTCATTTCTAACCCTTTCCTTGTGTTCCTTCTCAAGACTCTTAAATAACTGCTTTGACTTGGTAATGCTAGCAATATAGTTATGAAAATTAATCATTGCCAAGAACAAGGCTTGTATTTCTATGCACGCCCCTTTCCTCTTGGCAGGCTTAGTATCCATCCAAGTCTCTTGCTCATTATTAACAATTAATCCATTAACAGCGTGCTTGTGAGCCATGTCCAGGATTACTCTTTCCAGAGTTCTTTTTATTTTTACAAGGTCATAAACCGACATGTACTCATTAAACATTTTTTTCAAGGAAAGAAAACTGATATAGTCTTTTAATCTAAGAAAAAGCCAGCCAACAGCATCTATACTCCTCACATCACCCTCACCAGCAGGCAAACGAGCAGGTAACAAGCCATCACCTCCTATGTTATCCAGGTATTTAAAAAGAATGCTCTTAACCAAGTAGTGCTTGTCCTGAAACATAAAGGCTTTTAAGCTTATGAGCTCATCCCTAGCCCATAATTGGTAGAACCAGGGCAGACCTGCAAACACCCCTACTCTTCTTTCTTTGCTCTCAACGCTTACCAGTAAATCATCAAGGGCTTTCATAGCAGTGCTAAGAGCAAGGTCTTTGATAGTAAAGGTATGAGCCACGTATTTCTTAATAGAACTGGTAAAGTATTCTCTGTTATCATACACCTTTTGTGCGTGCTCCTTGGCTTTTTTCTTATCATCAGAAAAAGAAAAGACCAAATCAAGATTATTATCAACCTTTATGCTCAAGGCTTTGTACACATAGAACTCTGACTTAGTCATTCTCCAAGCATCATAAGAATAAGTCTTCTTAAACCAATCTTTTATTAGATTAAACTCTTTTACCCCTTTTATAACCAGGAACCGGGTCTTATCAATTCTTGAGTATGAATCATCAGTGAACTTCTCATACTTTATTATGATAAAATCTTCATCTTCCTTGGTAATGGTATATATTCTTCCTTTATCATCAAAATCAAACATGCCCCTAAAATCAAGCTCTAAAACTATCTTTCCATTATAATTCTTAACAGAATAAACCAGAGACTCATTGAACAAGTTAAAACTCTCCTTAGCCCCATCCTTGTAAAGCCTCTTAACATTAAAGAAGTTGTTCTTAATAGTAGTCATCTCCTGATTAAGCATAATATTCTCAACAGTTTTATAAGGCACCCACTCATCATAGTCAAAGAAAAACAAGCCCTGCATATGAGTAAAGTTTTCTCTACCAAGAGAGAGAAAGTTACCCTTCTTATTAGTTATGAGAAAAGCAGTATTTCTATTAATATGCTCATCAACAGTGTTATTGTTTAAAGAATGGATTATGTGCAAAAAACATCAACCTCTTTTTGCTTTCCTTACAAGTTTTTCCCTCGCGAACAAAGTGAGCGAGCAAATAATTATTTTCTTAATTTTTATTTATCCTTCCCTCTAAACCTAACCTCGCAATGGTCTCCTACACTAAGGTGCTTGAACCCATCACTAACAACTGCTTCATCACCCACAATAGATTCATCGAGCAACAAATCCTTTATCTTTGCATTCTCACCAATAATACTATCCCTTACAATGCTGTTAATAATCTCAGCTCCTCTTCCAATAGTAACATGAGGACCAATTATAGAGTCTTTTATCTTAACATCATCAGCTATATGAACAGGAGGAATAATAAGGCTGTTCTCTGTTTTTATCTCTCTATGCCTGCCTTTCTTTAAGAGTTCTCGATTGGACTCAATCATGGTCTCTGGCTTTCCAAAGTCATGCCAGGCTTTTACTTTGTGACAAAGCAGTTTGGCTCCTTTATTTATCATGTAAGCAAAGGCATCAGGAAGAAAATATTCTCCCTTAATATTTATCTTCTTATTATACAAGTAGCGTATGCCCTTAAACATTAACTTGTAATCCTTAATATAATAAACCCCAATATTTGCCAGATTTGAGATGGGCTTGTCAGGCTTCTCAACCATTTTCTCCAAGTAACCATTCTTGCCAGTTACCAGAACTCCGAAACGCCTGTAATCTTGCACTTCCATACCCCAGATAATGCCGTCCTCATCTTTTTTTAATTTATCAATCTCAGCTAGGTCAACATCAAATACACTGTCAGCAAATATTATGAGTACAGGCTCATCAATATACTTCTCTGTTAGTAGAACCGCACCTGCAGAGCCATCCCTGACCTTCTGCTCTATAAATCTGGTCTTAAAATCATAATTCTTCTTAATAAACTCTTCTATTTGCTCTTTCAAATGCCCTGTTATAAAGATAACCTCAGAAACATCCAGTTTTTTCAGGTCATCAAGAATATAGCTTAAACCTGGTTTACCAGCTAGACTAAGCAGAGGCTTAGCCTTGGTATGAGTATGGGGCCTCATTCTTCTACCTTCCCCCGCCAACGGTATTATTACTTTCAAACACATTCACCCCGATAATTCTAGTATGAACAACTAGAGGACATTTATAAACATTATGGTATATACAACTACTCTTGTGTAGAACACAAACTTTTTATAATAAGATTTCATAAGTATGTATATGCCATCAATAATTGAACTACCAGAGACTATCTCTGAGCTTAGTGATGAAGGAAAAGCATTATTCAACCGTTTCTTTGATATTCGGGGCAGTATTGGAAAAATGGTTATACCAGAGGAGATGAAGCCCTGGATTGAGAAGACTTTTGGAGGTGTTGCTAGTGTTGAGCAACAGAAGATTATCAAGATATTTAACAAAGTAACCTTTGAGAGTGCTATGTTTAATGAGCTCAGAGCAAAAAGACCCATAGAAGCCAAGACTGATGATAGTGTTACAAAGGAAATAAATGAGAGTGCTGGGGACCCATTCTGCAAACCCTTAAGCATGACGCCAGCAGACAGTTTTGGCAGGATAAAAGGCAAGTTCTGCATCACAGCCAGTAATGTTGCAAAGTATGATGGGCTTCATGGCCTTGTCATCTTTAATAAACATAATCCACTAGACTTCACTGAGAAAGAAGTCCAGGACTATTTTCATACTTCATTGAAGTGGTTTGACAAGGCTCACAAGAGTAATAAGGAAGCAGCTTATCCCTTTTTGCTCTGGAACTGTTTATGGAGAGCAGCTGCCAGTATTATCCACGGCCACTTCCAGCTTGTGCTTGGAGAAGGAAAACATTATGCAGAGGCAGAAGAGTACAATGAGACAAGAAAAAGGTATTATAATGAGTATAAAAGTGATTATTTCTTTGACTTTTACAAGCTGCATGAACTTATTGGGCTTGGGCTAGAGAGAAAGAATTTAAGAGTCTTCACTAATATTGCTCCTAGAAAGGATAAAGAAATAACTATTATCTCAGAAAAACCTGATAATAATTTTATCAGTGCAGTTTACAAAGCTGCTAATTGCTTAGTAAAAGATTTTGGTGTTATGAGCTTTAACATAGGAATAATTTTTCCTCCTCTTAACAAAGATGAAGGATGGGAGGATTTCCCAGTTATTGCAAGGATTGTTGACAGAGGCAAACTCAGCAACAAAACAGTGGATGTTGGCGGCATGGAGATGTATGCCAGAAGCAATGTGATAGAAACAGACCCTTACAAGGTTTTTGAGAAGATAAAGAGTTATTTTTAAGCTTATTTAGAAAATTCTTGCACTAACTTTACAAAAACAGCATTTGTCCAGCCAAAGCCTGTCTGATTAGGATATCTTCCTGCTTTGCCTATATCTGCTTTTACAACATTGTATTTCTCCCAGAATTTTCCTGTTCTCAAGAAAACCTTTTTGTTCATGTCTAACCATTTCCTGGCCAGTCTTTCTGCATCCCCTTTAAAACCATAGTTCAGCAGCCCTTTTATCACAATCCATTGCTGATTTGGCCAGCCATTAGGGTAATCATGCTGCTTAAATTCTTTTGATAATCCTGTTTTTTGAGTGTTTGCTATTCCTCCTTTGTACTCAAATCTTTTCAAATTCTTCCTGGTTTTTTCTGCTTGTGAGCTTGAAGCAAGTCCTGCCCATAAAGGATAAAAACCTGCCATTGAATAGAAAGGACTCTGTTTTTTATGCTTATAATTATAATCAAAGAAAAAACCTCTTTCTGCATTCCACATCAGTCTATAAATTTTTCTTTTCCTCTTATTTGCTTTTTCTAAATAATTTTTTGACTTTTGCTTATTTCCTAGAAAGTGATATATTTCAGAGAGGTCTTTTTCATACTTATAAAGACAAGAATTTAGGTCTATGGGTAAGTAATCAAGGCAATGGTCATTAAATCTAGAGGTTATGTCCCAACCAGACTCATGCTCTGCTGTTATATGATTAACAAAATGGTCACAGTACCTTGACAAGCCTTGGTAGACAAGATGCTGCTCTGCTTTGTCTTTATCCATCCAATAATTTTTTAATTCAGCTTCAGCAACACTTGCAACTTTTATCAGCCATTTTTTATCTCTGATTACATTAAATACTTCCATTGTCATAGAGGTAAGAAAAGGCAATTGAGAGATGCCTGTGTTAAAAAACCTGTTTCTAGATAGAATAATGTCAAACCTTTTGTAAAGATAAACAAAATTATCTACCATGCCCTTTGCTAAAGAAATCTTTTCAGAAGCAACAAGACCAAGGATAATAAAATAACTATCCCAGTAAAACTGGTCATTTCTGAAAATAACATTATTTGGGGCTACAAACTTATGTGGTAATCCTATATGAATTTTTTTATCTCTTGGAAGAAAAAAAGTTATTTTTTTCCAGTAATTGTTAATGTAAGTAAGGCATTGCTTGTAATCTTTTTCTCTAATCATTAAACTATATCTAAATGGTACAGAATTTATAAAGCTTTAGATATATAGCCTATTTCTCCAGCGCCCTGTTATGCGCAACAATATAGAATTTCACAAAGTGCTTCCAGTCTGCAAGATTAGATATATACTTTGCGTTTATCTTGTTCTGCACTCTCTCTGCATGGTCAAGATTTGCATATTTGTACATTATATCTGCAAGGGCTTTTATCTGTTCTTCTTTGGTTTTTCCGAACATCTTTAGGATATATATGCCTGAGTGCTCTTTTAAGAGCTTGTTCTGGATGTATTTCCCAAAGCCTGATAAGTCACTTGTTAATGAAGCTATGCCCATGGCTGCTGCTTCTAGAGGAGTGTATCCCCAAGGCTCATAGTATGATGGGAATAGACCAAAGTGGCAGCCTGCCATTGCATCATAATAAGATAAGTTGAGCAATCCATCATTACCTGTTAGATAAACAGGGTAAACTATCACTTTTACTTTGTCATTAGGCTTGTTATCAAGTCCTTCTGCTAGTAAGCCATGCACCAAGGGATCATTGGCTTCATTGTCAATGTTATGGGTAAGTATCGTGGGGTTTCCTGTTCTTTGAAAGGATAATATATTAGTCCTTAGTTCTCTCATAAAGTCTTTTTCAAAAAAGCTTTCATCAACACTCAAAGTTCTAGAGATAAAGTCATTAACAATTTGTTGCAGAATCTGGTTAGATTTCATATCAACCAGGCTCTTGATATGCCTGTAATAATTTTTATTCTCAAGCAGCTCTACTTTTACACCATTAGTCCTCATTGGAACCCAGAAAAACACACTAACTGTCCTTGAAGTTTCTTCTTCTTTTAATTTTTTATTAAGAATACCCAAGGCTTTTATGAGGATATCCATGCCTTTATTAGAGAACTCGTATCTGCTTGCAAAAAAGAATATTAAGCTGTCCTTTAAGTCAAAGGTGTAGTAAGGAAAGAAGTGATAGGTCAGGAACTCTCGTATTATATCCTTGCATGTTACATGCTTTATTGAGGTCTCTTCTATTGTAGGGTACCTCTCAACATCTATGCCGTTGAGCAGGAGCACGTCAGCTTTTCTTCCAAGTAATTTCTCGGTTTCCAGGCTGGTTATCTCACTCACAGTTGTGAATATGTCTGTGTTCAGAGCACAAGCCATCTCCATGGTGTGCTTGGCAAGTATGTTGAACTCCTTGGCTTTTTGGATAGGGTCAAACTTGCCTAATTCATGGTATAGTTTAAACCCATTACCTGCAAGGGTTCTTCCAAGCATTGTGGCGTGTGTTGTGAAGATTGTTTTTATTCCTGAATTATTAATTTTCAAGTAGAGCAACCCTGCCCCTGAGAGCCATTCATGAAAATGAGCTATTATCTTCATCTTATTAAAGGCTTGGCCTATTTTTTCTAGTAGCATCCCCACACACCATGACCAGACCAAGGGTTCATCAAAATCATAGGGCGCGTTCAGTGAGTCTACTTTGAACTTTTCCCACATTCTTGCTTTTATCTTGTCTTTCTCAGAGAACAAGCTCTGAAAATCCACTAGGATTACCCTTGGTTCTCCGCGTATCTCCCATATACCATAATAACATTTTATACCATGGCTTTTTAGGTCAAAAAAGACGTCTTTAAGAAAATCTGGTGGTTCTTCTTGGCGTAGCTCAACATCTGCTTTTTGTTTAAAATAAGGACCTATTAAGAAGTAATTGGTATAGTAACTGAGCATATAAGGAGCCTTTGTTTTTATAACAGTATTTATTCCTCCTGCCTTGTTACAAACCTCCCAGGATACTTCAAAAACATAATCTGCGTTTGCTCTTATCACTTTGTCTTAAACTCCCCCTTTTTTACACAACTTCGTCAGCTTTATAAATTCAGGTTAAAAAGGATACCAAACATTATCATGCCAAAGACAAGCCCCATAAGGAAGCCATAAATAAATTCCTTTACAATATACATTCGGTGCTCAACAAACCTGTAATGGTCTTCTAGCAAATAATTCTTGGGTTTTACTTTAGCTACCTCTTTCATTTTATTATCATTAAATACTTGTCTAGCATCATTAACTACTTTTTTAATCTCTTTTTTTGATAGTTTTTTGCCTTCTGCTTTTTTACCCAACCTAAACCACCCTTTTTTGATTTGACTGATTAGTTTTTAAGACGTGAACTTATTACCATAACTTATGAGTTATATGTTTATAAATAACAAGCTGCATGTGCTTCTTATCCTTCACTCCAGCTATTTTCTCTGCTAATTCTACATCTTTAAAGATATCCTCAACCCATTTGGCAAAATCATTACCATCAACTCTTACGTGATGATTAAAGACATTATCTTCAAGCTCTTCTAATATATCTGCTAGTTCTTTGATGTTCTTCACAGGCTTACCATTACATAGGATAAAGTACTTCTCTTTAGGCGCAATTTTTCTTAATTTTTTCTTTTTATTAGGTTTTCTCCCAGGTTTTTTCTTAGGAGGCCTTCCCCTTTTTCTCTTTCCTCTTTCTTCATTAGCCTGTTCAGTCATGGTATTTTTTGTATGCTTTTTTATTACCTCTTTTTTATATCATTTCTTTGTAAAATCAATATCAAGTAGGTTCTCACTTGGATGCTCACTTATAAAGCTGTGAGCGAATGAGCTAGTATCAGCTTGGTGTGTATAGGCTTCTTGCTTCTGCTTAGCAACTGCTTTTTTTTGCTTTTTAATATCCCTAACTCTTATAACAATATCATTCAACACATTCATAAAAGCAATAAAGCCTTCGTAAGGTGTGTCATAAGGATTAAAGTATTTGTGAACATCTCCATCAGAGAACCACTTGATGCACATGTAGTAGAAATGGTCGCTGGTGGTGAGTTTTCTCCACTTCTCTAAGAGTTTAGGATTTCCTGCTTCTTTAACCAATCTTCCTATTCTATAAAGCTCATTAGCAGCAGCATTCTGTAATGAATTCCCAAGCCAAGCACTCAGGTCTCTTTCTATATCTGCCCAGGACATAAAATGGTGAATGTCAAGCTCAGCAACTGGGTCATACCTATCTGCGGCCTCGCTTACTGTAACAAAGTTATTATCAGGGTGTTTTAGTATTTCTTTAGGTAAGTGCTCTAAGAATTCAAAGATACCTGTGTCTTCCCATTGATGCTCTCCAAAGGTCTCATAGTCCATGAACAGGTTAACCACATATCCATTGCCATTGGCTCTTGATATCCACTGAGCATACTTGTCTACTGTTAAGGGGTACTCTATCCAGCCTTTATTACTGAATCTAAAGGCAATGTCATCGCTGAGCTTATAATTCTTGAGCATGAGCCTCATGTTCTCAGCTGTTTTTGGAATATAGATAAAGTTAGGGCTTCTCCAACCTAATATATGATCTGCTCCTTCTGCTAGTATGATTTTATAGCCCAGGCCTTGCACAAAGTTGGCTAGTTCATTGTTGTAGATGAGTTCTGTGTTTCTGAAAACCTTTGCTTCTTGGCCAAACAAATCCTTGATTTTTTGTTTATGTAACATTACTTGCTCTTTGAATTCTTCTTTATCAAACAAAAAGGATAAAGAGTGATAATAGGTTTCATTAAGAAACTCTACACACCCTGTTCTTGCTAGTTCCTTGAATGAATGAAGCACTTCTGGTGCATACATTTCAAATTGTTCAAGCACAACACCAGAGAGTGAGAAGCTTACATTGAATTTTCCTTTATGCTTCCTGATTAATTTTAAGAGCAACTTGTTTGTTGGTAGATAACATTTTTTTGCAACCTTTTTTATTACTTCCTTATTCTTGTACTCATCAAAATACTCAGAATTATTACCTATGTCAAACACAGAGTACTTCCTCAGCCTAAAGGGCTGGTGAACCTGGAAATAAAAACAAACCGATACCATACTGTTTTTACCTCTCTTTTTATCTCTCTTTTTATCTCTCCTTTTGCTTCTCTTTGCTTACATTCCCTTATTTATTAACTCATTATAAACTTCTATACACTTCTTTGCAGGCCCTTCCCATGTCAAGGTTCTTACTTCTAAGGAACCATGATGTTTTATCTGGTCGTGTAGACTTCTGTAGTGTAGTAATGCAAGTATCTTGCTAGCAATATCACTAATATCCCAGAAATCCACTTTTAGCACGTGGTTAAGCACTTCTGAAACCCCTGATTGTCTTGATATTATTGCTGGTGTCTCTTGCCACATGGCTTCTAAAGGTACTATGCCAAAGGGCTCTGACACAGAGGGCATTACAAATACATCTGCTATCTTGTTTAGTTTGGCTACTTCTTCCCTATTCACAAAGCCTGGAAAGATGAACCTGTCTGCTATGCCCAGCTCTGCTACTCGCTCAATAATTCTGGGTAACATGTCACCTGTGCCTGCCATTATAAACTTAACATTAGGATCTTTTTCAAGCACTTTTTTTGCTGCTTCAACAAAATAGTCAGGTCCTTTTTGCAAGGTTATTCTTCCTATGAATAACACAATTTTATCTGTTTCTTTTATCTTACTTGCATCATGAAAAATGCTTTTATCCATTGGTTCAGCAGCGTTGTGCACAACCCTTATCTTCCACTCTGGCACTCCGTAGTTATCGATAAGTCTCTGCTTTATGAAATTACTAACCACTATCACTAAGTCTGCTGCATACATTCCTTCACGCTCCATATCATACACTCTTTGGTTAACACTGGCGCCTCCTGTTTTGTCAAACTCTGTTATATGAACATGCACTACCAAGGGTTTGCCTGTTGCTTCCTTGGCTGCTATTGCTGCTGGAAAGGTCCAGTGATCATGAGCATGGATTATATCAAAGTCTTCTTGCATTGCTATTAATCTTACTTTTCTGGCAAAAAGATAGGCTTCTTGAAATACATTGGGTCCATACAAGGCTTTTGCTCTTTCCTTTGGTGACAATGACATCAGGTATTTTCTGAATTCCTCATCATAGTCTTCTGGTGTTAGATATGCTCCTAGCAAAGAGTCTACTTCTTTTAGCCTGAATCTCATCTTGGGAAATAGGTGGTCTGTTACCATTACTTTCATATAATCACTGCGTGCCATTGTTGGCCCAAAGGGCATGACATAGGTTATGTCTAACCCTTGCTCACACAAAGCCCGGGATAAGTGATAACAAACCACTCCTACTCCGCCTGCAAAAAAAGGCGGTAATTCCCATCCTAACATTAAAACTTTCAAGTTTTTTCCACCCTCTTTTTCCACAGGAAAAACCTGGATTATGACTACTTTTTTAAGATTGCAAAGTAAAATTTTTATGTGAATTTTCTTTTAATTTTCACCTGATTTTTTGTTAATTTCTCACTATCTTTTGTTAAAATTCTCTATTATTTCTTTTTAATTTTTTGTATTTTTATCGTCGATAAAAAAACACATAATTTCTCATTAATTTTACTTGTTTTTTTGACTTTTTTAAACTTTGCTTGAGTTAGTTTTTGATATATTTTTTGATATATTTTTTTGATGTATTTTTATCTAAATTGTTATCCAATATTTATTTTTTTAAAGACAGATTTGCAACTCATTTAAATATCTTTTCCTCACCATTCAATTATTAGACTTAAAAATATTATGTGTGTTTTATTCTTTATAAATGTTTGTATAAATATTTGGATGTTTCCTCTAAACCCAAACACACAATTAGTTCAATATTATTTAAGTTATTAACTAAAACAATATTAGAAAAATTTATAAAGCTGTAAAAGAAAGAAAAGAACATAACATGGAATTTGAAGACCTGTTAATAAAAAGCAAGTGGAATATCTTAAAAGAATTAAGTAAAGGAGAAAAGTCAGCTGTTGAGATAGCCAAGAAAACAAATCAGAGCATAGCAAATGTAACCCAGCAACTCCAACTTCTAGAAGCATATAATTTAGTGAAAAAAACAAAACAAGAAAAACAGAAAAAACCAGGCAAGCCAAAAACACCATATGCCTTAAACCAAGAAATAGTAAGCTTAAGCATGTTAAAGCCAGGCATAGCAGAAAAAAAAATACTAAAACTAAAAGAAGCAGATGACTGTCACAAATGTTTATTAAATATATTCTTTCTATTAAAACCAGAAGACCATTATTACTTAATCAAATTCATATACGAGACAGATATGATAAAAAAAGCAGACACCATAACATACCTAAAATCAGATGACAAAGAGATAGAGATAATGATAATAACAGAGCATGTTAAGGATGTAAGAGAGAAGCATAGCAACATAAGCATACAAGGGCTTGATGCAAAAACCAAAAAGATTATAAGCTGGAGTCACAATAAGAAAGAAATAGAAGAAGGGTTGGAGAGGAAAGAAGAATATTTTATTAATCTTGTAAAGAACAGTAAGGAAATCATTGACAAAAAAAATAATTTAAAAGAGCTAAGAGAAAAATATAACTTATAAAGAAAAAGTTATATGAAAAAAAGAAAAATTTATATGAATAAAAACAGCCTGCCAAAATGAACAAATTAACAAAACTCTTAGAAAACCTTAAGGAAGAAGACTTAAAATTAATAAAAAAGGATTTAAAAGCTGGCCATATAGAAAGATTAATAAATAAGAAACTCCAAGAAAAAATAGAAGCTGATATGAATAAGGTGTGTCCTGTGTGTCACACACCAACAGGAGAGGAAAGTTTAATCTTGGTATTTGGTCCTAAAGGACTAAGAAAAAAAGCCAGTTTTTGCGCTCTTGACTGCTTGGAATATTTTTTAAATATGATAAAAAAGGAAAGGAATTTGTGAGGTAAAAAAATGTGGGGAATTAGAAAAGAACTTGAAACAAGAAAAGAAAATCTGATATACACACTAAAGAATAAGAGGGATTTCTTAGAACTAGAGAAACAACACCAGATATATGGAGCCATCAAAGAGCTTGACCATGTTCTAAGACTAATGGAGCATCTCAGAGAACAAGAGTTTGTGAACAAGCCCAGACAATTAGTGCTTAATAGTAATGATACAGAAGAAGAAAGCACTCTAAAAAAAGTAGATGAGCAAACAAGAAAGTTCAAGTCTCCAATTACTATTAGGTTTGCAAAGAGCGACGCTTAGCCCGCATAAAGATTCTTCCATTGCGATTCTCAAACTGCGTGTGCAGTAAAGAATTATCTTTATCATTAATGGTTATGAAATTATAGATTCTTGAGTTCTTCTTCTCATCAAGAGTAATAAATTTCACACTCACACCCCAAACCAAAACCACAAAACCCTTATTATTTTTAAATTTTATTAAAAAATAAGTAATTTAGCGCAGCAAGGTTGGTTGATGCCGATTTGCGAGGGCATACATCAACTTCACAATCAAAGCGGAGTAGGGGGTTGCCCCAAAGGTTTTCGCCCGCTCACTTCGTTCGCTCTCATGCTCAAAAACTTTGTTTTTGAGCACGTTAACGTTTTCCGCGTAGCGGAAAAAGTTACGGGGATACGGAGCTCTCGGTTAAGTAAACGTGCCTAAGCTGGCAACAAAAATTCAAGGAATTTTTGAGTTATCCTAGGGACAACACCAACCTTGCGGAGTAGAGAAATTTTAGGAGAACGCCCGAACAGTAGAGATTTAAGTTAAAGGTATTCTTCTAGAAGCTGCTTAGCTTTCTCTTCAAACTTTTTCTTATAAGGATACACGCTAGTCCACCTATCAGGCCAAAGATCATTCTCAGCCTTGAAGTTCCTAACCCTTATTGTCCACTCCCATAGCTGAACACTGCCAACACCCACTATGTAGAATATCGCAATATTACCATTTGGTATTGCAAAAGCAGGTAAAAGAGGTGTTACTATGCTCAGCCAAAAAGGAGCAGTATTTTTTGGAATTGAATCAATCTTTTTTTCATATTCTTGTATTAAAGTTTCTATCTCTTCCTTGTTTTTTACATCACTGACTTTTGTTTCAAACTCTTTTATATAATCTAATCCTTCTTGAGAACCTTTCATAGCATAATATCCTGGGCTAATATATTTTAGGAAATTTAATTTCATATTAAAAAACCCCTTAAGTGCTTGATGGTAAAATCAATTAATTTTAAAATATTTTGTTTTTAGAACTACTCTTAAGTTTAAACTAAGCAAGAATTAAACGTAACCCTACCAGATATACAGAAAGGTATGTTAATAGCGAAAAGTATTTATATGGTTAATTTGTTCTTTTTATACAAGGGGGTGGAGGTAATACACACCACATAGATAATAATACATTAAAATAAAATGGATGAAGCAGACTTTGAAGAGCTAATGCGAATACAGAGAATGATGGCTAGAAGAGTGGCCAGTGAAAGCGAAACAGACAGCAAGATAAAACTCATGGACATCATCAACGAGCTGGTCACAGACAAGAACAAGAAAGTACACAAAGAAGCAGTTCTATTAGAAGCCCAAGCCCAAGGAATGAGTGAAGCAGAAGTAGATAGAGTAATCAGATCCCTAAAAGACGACCACATGATAATAGAGCCGGAAGAAGGTTTTATAAGGAGGGCTTGAACTTATTCTTAAATTCTTATTTAAAGCCAAACAACGTCTTCTGACTAGTCCCTTTAATCATTTCATCAAAGATTTGGTCATAGAACACTAGGATTGCGTCTGCTATTGGTTTGATTTGCTTTTCAATGTAATGCTCATAATCTATCTTGTGTTTTTGTTTTTGGATGGGCTCAGGACCAGCTGTTGTTATCACATATTCTATAAGCGTGCTCTTTAAGTCTTTACCTAAAAGCCTTGCTGCTTTCACATGCGGAGGAGTTGTTTTTATGTATGCGTCTACTTCTTTTCTTATGGCTTTCCTATATATTAACTGCTTGTCATGCTTACCTTCTTTAACTTCTTTAACAATCTTCTTAATGTATTCAGCTACCTCTTGTTTGTGAAAAATCTTTTTTAATAATTCCTGCTGGAATTCTTTTGCAATATCTGTCCAGTCTCTTCTAACAAATTCTAAGCCAACAATATCTATTTTTTCCTTGCCCTTAGCATCAACCAACAAGCCTGCATATCTTTTTTTACTGCCTGTTTCAGCATGTCTTATCCTAGGCATTAAGAATCTCTTGTAAACTTTTTCAAACTCTAGCTCCGTAAAGTTTTTTCTCTTATATTCTTTCATTATATAATTATCAAAGAACTTGTTAATATCTCTGCTTATCTTCTTGCCCAGTCTGTCTGCATCTTTATAGTTATCAACATTAAGATTAATAAACACGCTGTCTGTGTCTCCATAAATCACTTCATATCCCATCTCTTCAATCTTTTTTGCTGTTGTCTTTATTATATGCTGTGCAAAATAAGTAATAGCATTGCCTATGTCTCTGCTGTAAAACCTAAAGGTTGGGTTTGCAAACACTCCAAAGAATGAGTTCATTAATATCTTGATAGCATGCCTTGCTAATTCATTTTTTTCTTTTCTTGCTTTTTCTCTCTGCACCCATAATTTCTGAATAAGCATTGGAAGTATTCCATCTTGATTTTTAAAACAAGCACCATTAGGAGCCTTCACAAGGTTTTTGCCTTTGCCACTGGGAACATAGCTCAAAGGATCAATATTAAACGTCCGGATAACACTGGGGTACAGGCTTTTGAAATCACACACAATCAAATAATCATATATGCCTGGTTTTGAGCTCATAACATAACCCCCTCTTATTCTCTCCTCCCTTACTCCAAAACCAGCACTAGGAGCAACAAAGCCTTTTTTTCTAAGCTCTTTTAAGTAAAGAGAGTCAAGGCTTGCAATGCTTGCTCTTATCCTGTCAAGAGGCATGCCTGAGATTAATGAGCGCTGAATGCTTAATTCAAAGGCTGTGCTTTTGTCAAGAATCTTGTATGCCAGCTCTGCATCTTTAAGATTATAATCAACTAATAATTGCGGGTTGTTCTTGAAAGCATCTTCTACTAATTCCCAGCGCTCTTCTCCTTCAAAAATTTTTTTATCATTCAAAAAAACATCTGCTGCTGTGCTTAGCTTGTAATCATCTAAATCTAAATCAATAAAGTTGCTTTTTAATACATGGATGCCGTCAAGCACCATTCTACCAGGAAAGTCTGCTTTTGAGTCCTGGAAAAAGGAGTGATAAATCCTTAGTCTGCAAGGCTTGTCTGTTCTTCCAAGGATAAAAGGCAGTTTATATCCCCTGAACTTTCTGTCAAGAATCTTAAGGTCAAAGTCTATGAAGTTCCAGCCAATAATCACATCAGGGTCTAATTTAAGCACTAATTCCTTGAACTTGAGCAGAAGGTCTTGCTCTGACTCAACACTAATAGCATTTTTTAATTTCTTTTTGCTTCTGATTAATACCTTTTTATAATCCTTTGAGTAAAGAGCAATTGCATAGAGGTTTTTAGGAAAATAATCAGCTGGTTTAAGCTGTGGGTTGTAGTACACCCTGTTGATAAGCTCTCCTTTCTCATACTTACCCTCAACATCAACACTTCCCTGGATAAGCTTGTCAATCATAAAGCGGTAAGCAAACCTTACATCAGCCTCATAGTGCTTAATGTTATGCTCAGAAAACTTGTCTCTAAGCTTAGGAACGTCAGGAGGAACACTCATAATAACCTTTGCAACTACCTCTTCTTCAAAGTTCTTCAGACGAGTAGCTTCATAATCAAACTTCTCGATTTTTAAGGCTTTGTTAAGGTCATCCTTTCTAATAAAGAAATAAGGCTTGAACTCATTAACAGCTAAAAAGGATTCTCCATTCTCTAATCTGCCAAATAAGTGAACAAAAGCCTTACCCTCCTTAACCACATAAGTAGAATGGATGATGAAGCCCTTCATAAACAAAGATAAGAAAGAGAAGTTTATATAGTTTGTTGCTATTATTTTTCTTTTAACCTTGACAAGGCAACCCTTCTTCTAGGCGCTCTTGTTGTAGCCTTAATAGGCTCTGCTTGTTTTAAAAACCTGTAACCAGCCAGGACCAGGACTTCTATCACATCATGAAAGGATATTTTTTCAGGCAGATCACTAAGCTCTATTTTATGAGATTGAGTAATGAACCATTTGTCTCTAGCAGTTTCTGTTTTAAGAAGAGTAAAGTGGTCTCTTATCTTCTCCTGAGCTTCTTCATGAGAAGCAGCTATCAAAATAATTTTTTCATAACACTCATCTGCAACGCACGTATTATTAGTAAATTCTGATGCCTGCCCTGCATTTATTAAATAGATTTTATCCTTCATTTTAATCACCTCTTATTCCCAATCAGTAGCTGTCAATAAATCATCCAATACCCTAGCCATTTGACTTTTTTTGATAAGCCTCTCTTAACTTCTGCCTATCCTCCTTGTAATAATCAACATAAGCAGACCCTCCATCAATATCTATTTGCTCAACCACTCTGCAAGCATTCATGATTTCACTTGCCCTTTCCTTAAGCAAATCTAATTCTGACTCATTAAGATTACCAAAGCTCTTATGCCTGAGAAAAGGAAAATTCTTATCAAGCCAATTTCTTAAACCATATCTGTGATGCCCTCCCAATACAAAAGGTGTTCTTTCATACTGCTCAGTTTTTTCTTCTTTTTTAGGTTTAGGATTTAGTATTTTTCTAATATTATCAGATGTAACACCAAGCACATCAAGAGACTTCTTTTGTAAAAAATCACCTATCTCATCTTCATTGTATCCAAGCTTTTGTAACCAGGTAACAGTTTTTTTAACAGCAGCAGCTTGTTTAAACATATAATCTCCAATATCTGGCACTTCTGTAAATTGGGATATCACATCATTAACCAGTTTTTCAGCTTTATCACGCTGTAAATCCTTAGCAGTAACCAATTTAAGACTCCAGCGATCATAGTAATTTGAGTAACCATCCTCAAATGTTAGTTTATAATCAGATGGAGGTATTATCTCAGTAATAGTAGCAATATCACCACATCTTTTATCTCTCTGAGATATAAATAATGAGATCTTAGGTATTACCTTATCACCGATCTTAAATATGCCGTCCTTTCTTTCCTTACTAGCCTTAACAACCCTTTCAACCAAATCATTGGTAAAAGCCTTGAATTCTTTCTGAGTTTTAATATCAGTACTGAGCTTGGTATTAACTAGCTTCTTAAGATAAGATTTAGGAACCCACCAACCATAACCATCTTTAGCATCCCCATCACAATCATGACCGTCAATACATTTATCAAAATCAACACCAACAACACCACCAAAAAGACCAATAGGATTAATTATCTGCCCTTTCAAACCCTTAATAGGTACATTATTATTACCAACAGTGCAAGTATTATTTATACCAACAACACGGTCACCCACCTTGAAATCCTTAGAATCAGACTGCTCTTCACAAACCAAAGATGATAAGCCAGACCTTTTTTCTACTTCTTTAATAACCTTTTCAGCCAGTAACTTATAATCAAAACTTTCCTTCTCTAACTCTTTTAGTTCTTTATCCAGATTATCCAAGCAAACCTGTTTTTCTTTAGCTGAAAAATCTTTTGATTTTATATCTAGCTTATTCAAATGAGCCTTCTTCTCCTTTAACCTGTTATACTCTCTAACCTTATCCATCAAGCTCATTTCAAAGCCTCCTCAACATCAGACACATCAGATAACCTAGTGCTAAAATAATTAATAATATCAGAATTATTAAAATTAAAATCCTCTAACCTAGGAATGCTCTTCTTAATCAACTCCTCTCTTTTAAGCACATACTCATCAACACCAAACTCAGCCTCAACACCAAACACAACCCTATCAATCATACTCTTAACACTTGCTTTACTGAATTTCCTAGGAGGAGTAACAAACTCAATATCACGAGACCTGTAAGTATTAGTATAATCATCCTCAAATTTCAATCTTAAGTTATGATCACTCCCAGCCATATGATCATTATCAATGACAGCAATCCCATGCTTTCCTTCATCCTTAAAATATTTACTATCCGTTCTAATCCTGACTTTATCACCTTTTTTAAAACCAGTGTTATTTTGTTTGCTAGCTTCAAGCACTCTATCAACCAAACTCTCAGTAAAAGCAACATAATCATCCCTGGTCTTAACATCAGTATGATGCTTAATATCAACTATCCTCTTAAAATAAGATCTTGGAACAAAATAACCATGACCATACTTAGCCTTCCCCTCACAACCATGACCACTAATATATTTTTCAAACTCAACACCAAAAAAATCAACATCTCCATAACGAGTAAAATTAATTATCTGCCCTTTTAAACCAGTTAATTTTTTATCACGATAATCTTTTTGTGCAATAACACGGTCACCTACCTTGAAATCCTTAGAATCTAAAATCATACAAGAATCACCTAAAGAAACATCAAGCCTTTTCTCTAACCCCTTAATAATATTCATAGCAACCAAAGCATAATCAGGCTTATTCTTCTCTAATCTTTTCAGGCTTTTATCTAACCTCTCCAGATAAATCTTCTTATCATCTTTCAATTGATTATACTCTCTAACCTTATCCA
>LSSJ01000041.1 GCA_001595785.1 Euryarchaeota archaeon SM23-78 | reverse complement strand
TAGCAGCTTTGACAGGGTGTGAGAAATAGATTTTTTTATTATTTCTTTATTTTATGTTTCATTTGTTTTTATTTACTCACATAAATTTTCAACATAGAGAAGAGGTTTTTAATAGGTTTTGTAAGACTCTTTGGGATCCATCTTGGAGTTTTTTCCATGTAGTTTATATATTGTTCTCCAAATTTTAACAAACAGGTTTTTTCTTCTCTTCTTGCTAGGTATTCAGTGATTCCAAAAAACGCTGTATAGGCGAACGCTGTGTACCATGTGGGCCACATGACCAGGAATCCTGCTCCCATGATTCTCATTGAGGCATAACAGGGGTGCCTGATGATTGTATAGGCTTCTGTGTTCATCATCTTTTTTTCATTGGTTTCTGCTATTTCTCTTATTTTGAAATCATTTGCTGCTTTTAGATATGTTCCCAGAGCTGCTATTCCTAATCCAATTAATGCTCTTGGAGTTAAAGGCATCATGTCATTTTCACTAAAAAATGATTTTGCAACAGCACTATTCTGATATTTAGTTAGCATTTCACCTAGTGGAAGAAGTATCTGTGCAGCTAGAGGTATATGCATTGCTGTGTTTATCCACCTATCTGTTTTCATTTGTTTTTCAAGGTTCTGGTTTATAGAAGCTTTTGTTGTATCAGGCATTTGAAGTGTTACAATTTTTTCCTTTATAAATCTTTTGCTTTTTTCACCACCTAAAAGTAGTTATTAAATCGAAAACTTTATAAATAGGTCTTTCTTCAATAAGTCATCATGCCAAATAAAAAAAAGAAAGACGAGCCTGTCCAGATGCAGCTGGAACACATTCTACAAGGAATCCCTTGGTCAGCTAATATTAAGTTTAATATGTTTGAAAAGATTAAGGACTCTGAAATGCTTGAGAAAGTAAGAAAAAGCCCTTATTTACTTCCAGTTGAGACTTTACTGGGGAACCAGGTGCACGCAGACCTTCTGCTCGATAAAAAGCTTGTAAAAAAAGAAATAGGTTTTGTGTTTGAAGATAAATACTATCATATCACACCTGATTTTCAAATCGCTGAAGGAGCACTCCAAAGCGACAATGTTGTTTACATCCCTCTTGTAGAAACTCCTTTTGTTCAGAAAACATATTCTGAAAAAGAAGCAACAACCTCTGCATCTCCTAAGGAAAGAACCTTTACTTTCTTAGGAATAGGAGATTCTGGTGTGTATCATCCTTTTATGATAACTTATGAACAAGACAAAAAGACCTTTGCCAGAGCACTAACAAAAAGTGATGACGGGAGTTTCACCGTAGTTGATTTCCGTCTGACAAAAGAAGGAGCTCAAGATATAAGTTTGGTGACAGATACAGTAAGGTCATTTACCCAGGCAGAGATAAAGATAAAAGATAGTTATCTTCAAGTTCCAGAAGGCTTAGGAATAGAGATTATAACCAAGGAAAAAATATTCGACTGGCTCGTACCAGAATCCATAGTTGATTATCTTGATGAATATGTGATTGGTCAGCACGAAGCCAAGAAAGCAGTGGCAGTTGGATTCTCAAACTACATGTTAAGGGTTATGACCCAAGATGACAGCCTGCCCAAGGATAACATACTGCTCCTAGGACCATCAGGTGTTGGAAAGACATATATGCTGTCATTACTTGCAAAAAAAGCTCACCTTCCATTTATTCAAAGCAAACTTACAGGAAAATCAACAACAGGAATCAAAGGCGAGAATTTGGCATCAATTTTCCAATATGTTCGGCAGAAAACCATGGATCCAGCCCCGTATGCAGTTGTATTCCTTGATGAGCTTGACAAATTATGCACTGATGTTTTTATGGGTGGTGGTTCTGACATGGATGTTGGGTTACAGACCGAACTCATTGGCTGGCTCGAAGAAGCAGAGGTTGGAGTCACTGATATTACTGAGGCAAGCATGAAAATCCAGACAACCTTGAACACAAAAAACATACTATTTGCATTTGCAGGAGCATTCCAAGGATTAGGAGATTACCAGGAACCACTAGCTGAAGTAATTAAAGAGAGGCTGGAGAAGGGAAAAAAGAAACCAAATCATGCTCAATCATCTGAGGGAAAGAAAAAGCAAAGACCAGACGAGTACCAATATTTGGTAAAAGCAGAGCCTGATGATTTGGTTAAATATGGGTTAATGCCTGAATTAGTAGGAAGAATACCTGTACTTGCACCCTTCCATAACCTCAATGTGAAAGAATTGATTCAGATAATTAAAACTGCAAAGAACAACACCTTTGAGAAATATATGAATGTTTTGCGAAAGAGAGGATATGGTGTGGTTGTTGCAAATGATGTTCCTTATGCTATTGCCAAGAGATGTCCTGTTAAAACAGGCGCCAGAGCTCTCAACACTCTAGCTGGCAAGGTTTTCTCACATATTATTTACAGCCCAAAAGCATTTACCAAAAGAGCAGGGGATAATACTATTAATATTAATGGTAAATTAGTAAGAGAAATTCTTGATGAGTACAAGTGAATGATTTTTTCTTATTTATCTAGAAAATTGAAAAGTACCATGAAGTATATTGTCATAAATTTGAGGACCGCGTTTAGCTTCATATATAGAGAAAAAAGTATTGCCTAGTGCGTGTTTGGAAGGTTTACTAATCCTTTTACTACCATCTCTTGAACTTTTTGTTTTAAGCAGACTTTCTCTTTTTTGCACTCCTAGTTTTTTACATATCCATTTATAGGTTCTTTTTAATTCTCCAACCTTAGTATCCAAAGTATCATATAAAAATGCTGGATTGTCTTCTTTTTCAGCATAGGTTCTGGCTAAATATTCTTGCACTCCCCTGGCATGTCCCTCATCAAACATGGAAAATGTTCTTTTAATATTGTCTAAGATTTCTCTTTTTATATGATTTTTTTGTACATGATGAGTATATTCATGTCCTGCTGAAGGGATTAGGTTGCATCTCTTGTTTTTTGCCAAGCTAACCAGACCCCCAAATAATGGGATATATGTGTCTTTTCTAAACATATCATGGAAAATAACTGTCAGACTAAGCGTTACACCTGCTTCCAGTGCACTTGTGGATGATTCAACATTCATAAATGGAACATCAATGAGACCCATTGAGGAAGAGATGCTAGCAATATACCTGGCTGATGAAAATATATAACTAAGTAATACAGGGGTTGTGGTAATCCCTGGTCTAAATAAGCTATAATAACTGCATTTAGGCGGTTCTATATCACTTACTCCTAGAAATGCATCAACTTTATTTCTAACTTGTGTAAATGTCTCTTTTAATTCTTCTTTACTTAGTTTTTTGCCAAAGTCTAGTTTTTTACTTTCCTTTAGGGCTTTAATTGGCTCATATTCTTGGTTTGCTTGTTCTAATAGAGTTTCCAGTACAGGAATATTTTCTTTATCTAAGAGCAATTTTCTCATATTTGGGTTCTTTAGTTTTGAAAGATATTGCTTATTCATTTTTTCTTATTTTATCCTATAAGAAGGTTTTTGCCTCTTATAGTCAATTCTGCTTTTATTCCATCTTTTTTCTTTTAAATCAGTCCAGAATGAGAAAACATCTCTGATCATTCTTTGTTTGTGATTGTGATTAGTAAATCCGTGCTGGTAATTGCCAGCTCCGTTCTTAGAAATACTGTTTCCATTGCTTTTTCCATTGCCTTTGCCATTTCCTTTCTGAGGTACTAAGCCCTTGTTATACTCAGCTGGAACATTCACCAATACCTTTATTGGCTCTGTTCTTGTTTCAATAAGCTCTGTGAGTGGGTTAGGAGCTGGTATAGGGTCAAATATGCCTTTTTGATATCTGTAATAGTTTCTTGCGATTCTTTGCTTGGCAGTTTTGCTGGTCATTATGATGCCTCTTAATTATGTATTTTGTTTGTATTGAGTCTGCCGTTTATAAATCTTTCGCTTTTTAACCACTTAAAAGTGACAAATTTAGCTGTATTAAGGGACTCTCTCGTCTAAAAACCCAAAACCCAAAGCTTTAAAAACCCTAAATCATTCCCATGTCTTAAGGCCCGGCACAGAGTTGCTCATGCGAGCCTAAGCGCACAAGCTCACGGCAATGAGCATTGTGAGTTAGTGTTGGGCTACAATGTTATATATTATGTTCAACCAACAAAATTTCAAAACGAAATTTTGAGCATCAAAAACCAAAAACGGTTTTTGACACAACGATAGAAAAGAACGGCACAAAAGCCTTATTATCATTATCATTTCATTTAATCAAAATATTTGAAAGATAAGAAGGATTTTTTTTATTTAAGGAAAGAGAAAAAAGAGAAGTGAAAAAGGTTTTAAGTGCTTGTTCTTAATTAGAGGGAGCAAATTTGTTTGCTAGTATCACATGCTTATAAATATCATAAGGGGGAACAAGAACTGGATATATAAGTTCCTTTTAGCAGATGCTAGAATAGCAAGCTCCTTCTGAAGAGAGAATAAAAAGAAGAGATAGATAAGCCTGTGCGGCGATTGAGCACCAATGAATTATTATTTTATTTTAAATTTAAAATTTATTGCTCGCTCACTACGTTCGCGAGGGAAAACGATCATAATCAAAGGTGATAAAAAATGGCAAAGATAGCACAAGTATCAGCAAAATATATTGTTCATGCTGAGATAAATATTGATGGAGTAGTAGACAGGCCTGATGTGATAGGAGCCATCTTCGGACAAACAGAAGGCTTGTTAGGAAGTGATTTAGAGCTAAGAGAACTGCAGAGAAGCGGGAGAATAGGAAGAATAGAAGTGAGTGTTGAGACCAAAGGAGGAAAATCCAATGGAACCATAATTATTCCTAGTTCTTTAGACAAAGCAGAGACAAGCATAGTGGCTGCAAGCTTGGAGATAATCCAGAGAATAGGACCTTGCAATGCAAAGATAAAAGTGAATAACATAGAAGATGTAAGAGTATCTAAGAGACAGTTTGTGATTGACAGAGCAAAAGAACTCTTAAAAAACCTGATAGAATCAGTAATGCCTGATAGCCAAGAACTAGCAGATGAAGTAGCTTATGCTGTTAGGGTAATGGAGATACAGGAGTATGGTAAGGAAAGACTGCCAGCAGGACCAGCAGTTGATGAGAGTGATGAGATCATAGTAGTAGAAGGCAGAGCAGATGTTCTGAACCTGCTTAAGCATGGGTTTAAGAATGTTATAGCCATGAACGGCACCAATGTGCCAGAAACCATTATTGAGCTCAGCAAGAAGAAGACAATGACAGCCTTTGTGGATGGTGACAGAGGAGGAGACTTAATAATCAAAGAGTTGGGTGGAGTAGCAGAGTTAGACTTTGCGACCAAGGCTCCTGATGGTAAAGAAGTAGAAGAGCTTACCAAGAAAGAAATCCATAAAGCAATCAGGAACAGGGTTGCTTTTGAACAAGCCAAGACAGAGATACAAGTAGAGGAAAAGCGTGGGAAACCTATTGAAAAGAGAGGCCCAGCAAGAGATTCAAGGAATTATAGGGACAGAAGACCTTCACCGCCTCCAAGGGCACCACCTCCTGGTAAGCCAAAAACACCCAGTGCAAGAGAAAAAGAAGCCTTTGGAGAAATGCTGGAAGACTTAATAGGAACAAGAGGAGCATACATCTTGGATCAAAAACTGAATATATTAGGCAAGGTTCCATTATCAGAATTACAAGGAACCATTAAAAGCCTGAAATCAGGCATCTATGCTGTTGTGTTTGACGGAGTAATAGACAAAGACATCTTAATGACAGCAGAAAGAGCCTATGTAAGCTTCCTAGTAGCCATGGACTCCAAGGTAAAGTCAACAGGCAGATTAGCTATATTAACGAGTGATGATTTGTAAAATTATTTATTTTTATTCTTATTCTTTTATTAAATTTAACTAAAGATTTATATACATGTTAGTTTTCCTCATTCTGAAATGAATAATCAATATGTTCCTCAATCTCATGCACTTAAAATAATTGATATGCCAGGACTTATTATATATGAACGCGGCGAAGATTGGGGTCCAGATATAAGAATAGTCTGTTTTGGTACTACCCGTAAAGAGCAGGACGTCGTTATGGATATTACTTCTGAAAAATGTTCGCCTGAAGTTATTAATAAGATATACGCTAAATTAGAAAAAGCTCACAACCAAAAAGCTTTGAAAATAGATTTTTTAACAGAAACTATAAGACAATATCTTAAACCATCAGAAAAAGAAGACTAGCTATCTCAAGCACACATTTTTTAAACTCTTAAATCCTTCTACTTTTTATGCCCAAAAAAACCAAGGAAGAATGGAAGGTTTATAAGAACGTATTTGATAGTGCTACTATCCTGAATCTTGTCAAGCTTCAAAGCCAGAGCCATTTTGATGGCTTGGAAAGCCCTATTGCTCTTGGCAAGGAAGCAAATGTGTTTACAGCGCTTAAAGGCAAGCAAAGGCTCATTGTAAAAATCTATCGGGTTGAGAACTGTAATTTTAATAAAATGTATACATATATTGCTCCTGACCCTAGGTTTGCTGGTATGAAGAAAAGGAGAAGACTAGTTATCTTCTCATGGGTGCAGAGAGAGTATAGGAATTTGTTAAAAGCAAGAGAAGTTATAAGAGTGCCTACACCTATTGCAGTCAAAGACAATGTATTGCTCATGGAGTTTATTGGCAGACAAGAACCAGCGCCTCTATTAAAAGACTCTCCTCCTACGAGTGCTGAGAAGTTCTTTGCAAAGATAATAGATAACATTAAGAAGATTTACAAAGCAGGCCTGGTACATGCTGATTTATCAGAGTTTAATATTCTTAACTTTGAACAAGAGCCAGTATTCATTGATTGGAGCCAAGCAACCATTACTCAGCACCCAGAAGCCCAGGAATTTCTGAAAAGAGATGTCAAGAATATTGTGAATTATTTTAATAAGCAAGGCTTAAAGCTTGGTGAAGAAGGGGTTTATGGCCAGATTATTAAGAATTAATACAAGTTCTGTTTTTTAAATCTACTTTTTAGTAGTAACCTAATAAAAAAATTTATATATCTTGCTGAAAATCCTTTTTTTATGAGTGACCCAATAAGAGAAACTAAGAAAAGACTACTTTTAGCAGAGCATGAATTAGAAAAATTCAGAAATATATCCTTAGGTGCAATTCTAGCAGGCTCTGTTGCTTATTCTCCTAACCTTAATGTCACAGAAAAATCAGACGTTGATTTAGTAATTATAGTAAAGAAACTTAAGCCAATTATCCCTATTTTAATAGAATATAAAGTAGAGCAGGATGCGCTTCAAAAGAGATTCTTTGAGGGTTATTGCATTAAAAAAGAAAAAGAAGGAGTTCCAATAAGCACACATGTACTTAGTGAAGACTCATTTGATATTATTAGTAAATGTTTTGTGGCTAATATAAGAGTGTATAGACAGGGAGAAAAAACAGGTGTTTATGAATTAAAAGGATTTGAGGGAAACACCTATTCTTACAAAATCAAAAACATTCCTTTAGCTGATTTACCAGGAGTCAGAACAATAGTTCCTATATCATTTATTCATCGTGACAGGTACTATATTGGGATTCATAGAGATAAACTGCTCAGTAATCCAATTATATTGTATGAGAAAGATGAGTTTGTTTCAAGAAAAATAGAGAAGTTGTGGAAGATGGTTGCTGAAAATCTTTATGATGAATCAATGAGATTATACAGTGATATAGATATTAGTAAGATGAATATTTTAAATGCTCTTAGTAAAAAAGAAAAAATGAGTCCTAAGGTTATAGAAACTATTAAAGATAAAACAAATTTCTATTTGTCCAAGATCAAATAACCTCTCTCTCAGCAGAAGCAGGATTGTAGATATTAAATTTAATCATTGCAACATTTTCTCCCATGTAATCATTGCCTACACTCATACAAATGGTTTTATTAATTGATTCTAAGAACTTCTTAGATATATCTACTGTTTCATGAATATGGCCATGAAGGGTGATATAAGGCTGTTTTTCTTGGATTATTTTTCTAACAGCAGCACTTCCTACATGCTCTCCTTTACTAGCAAGGTCTAAGCTTGTGTTATATGGAGGAGCGTGTATAACCATTACTGTTTTACTAGGAGATGAACACTGCAATAGTCTTTTTAAATCTCTTTCAATAGTGTTAGTCCTCTTTTTTAAATCAAACCTTACTTTAATATAATGGTTTCCTCTAGATTTTTTGCCTTCAACTATAAAACCCTTTCTTTTTATGTGTTCATTCTCATTTGTCAAATCCAATTTTTCCCAATCCTTATATACAAAGGGTGTAAGAGGCACATAGGAGTAACCTATAATCTTAAAATTCTCATGTAGTCTTAAACATTTATTATGAATTATTTTAAATCCTGTCTTTTCCTCGTGCTTTTCTAAGAAAGCCATATTAGCTTTAAAATCATCATTCCCCATCATGAGATAGGTTAAACAAGCATGGTTCCTTTTATTGTTTTTATTATAAAATCTTTTTATTAAAGGGATGAGATGTTTCTCTAGGAAAATTCTCTGTTGTTTTATTATTCTATGCTTTGGGTCTTTTGGAGCAATATCTCCTCCTATAATAACAGCATCAACCTTGTCCTCATAAGCCTTTATAAAGAATTTCTTGTACTGAATTATATTTCCGTGGAAATCAGAACTAAATAGAATAAGGAAACTTCTCTTTTCTTTTAATTTTAACTCTTCATTGAAAACAAGTCGTCTGAGCGCATCCCTTATAACTTCAGATTTGTTTGAGTACAGACCTTGATCTACTAGTTCTTGTGCTTTTTTAATCAACTCCTTTGTTAATCTTAACTGTAAAGTTTGCATTACTATAGTAATGTTTTTATATTATTTAAATTTTTTGGTTTGGAGAGTAAAATCTAGATTTATGATGAAATCAATACTTAGACTGCTATTTTTTTATTATTCTCTTAATAATTGATTTATAAGTAGCTATGGTGTTATCTACCTGTGAAATAGCCTCTTCAAGACTCTTAAACCCTTCCTTTCTCCAATCATCATCTTTTTCTTGCTCAATTTTTTTACGAAGGTACATCTCAAAATAATTTTTAACATCTAAAAGCTCCTTAATCTGCTTAGTATAATTCTTGTTCTCATTTCTAAAATAACGATTAAAAAGCCATCTTACAAAAGTGTTAAGCAAAGGAAAAGAAATATAGTTATCTTTAGACTTAAAAGGATTATAATACCTTTTCCTCATAAAATCATAAACTGCTTGTACATCTTCACATCTCCTAGCTAACAGATAATAAGCATGATTGTTGTTTTGCTCACAAAAATATAAAACTTGTTCTAGTTTTTGCTTGGTAATCATGTTATTAATCATTTAGAAAGCAGTGGTTTTATTTAAATTTTAACCAGGTTGCAAAGATTTATAAAACAAATAATTCTCCGATTTTTTTGTTATGGTTAAGGAGCAAGAAGAAGGACTTAAGGAGAAGAAAGGGAGAACTCAAGTAAATAGAAAAGAAACTAGTGCAACACAAGAAGAGTACTCCTACACTATTAAAATTCCTAAGGACAGGATTGCTGTACTCATAGGTGTGAAAGGAAAGGATAAGAAAGAGCTAGAGGACTATTCATCAGCCCGAATAGAGGTTGACTCTACTGAAGGAGATGTTACTATTTCTGGCAAAGATGCTGTTAAGCTCTATGCCTTAAGAGAGGTTATAAAAGCCATTGCAAGGGGCTTTAGCCCTGACATAGCAAGGCTCTTATTAAAACCTGATTACATGCTTGAGATAATTAGTCTTAAAGATTATGGGCTTGATAACAGGAACAGGCTTAAAAGAGTGAAAGCCAGGGTTATTGGTACCAAGGGCAAAGCACGTAGAACAATAGAAGGGCTTACTGGAACAAGTATTAGTGTGTATGGGAAAACTATTAGCATACTAGGGGAGTGCACTGATGTTGGGTATGCCAAGCGCGCAGTAGAGTTGTTAATAACAGGCAGCATGCACGCAACTGTGTATAAATGGTTAGAGGATCAAAAAAGAAAATACAAGGCTGATGAGAGGGGGTTTTGAAAGTGAAAATCTTGAACACTGAGCAAGAGGATTATCATGTACACTCGCTTAACTTTTCAGATGGGTTTGCCACAGTGGATGAAATAGTTGTTTTTGCTGGCAAACTAGGCATGAAGAAAATTGTTATTACAGATCATTCCCAAGTAGCAGTGGATGCCAGGTTTATAGCCAGAAACACTCCTAGAGAGATACTATTAAGATGGAAGAATGTCCATAATAATGTTGAAGTGGCTTTTGGTATTGAAGGAGATTTATTGAATGAAAAAGGAGATATATGTGATGAACTACACGGAATGAAAAGTGATTTCTTAATACTTTCATATCATCCAATCACTTATAAAGGTGATAAGAACAAGGTAACCGAGGGATTTATAAATGCTATTAAGAGGCATCATAAGATTATAAAATTCATAGGACATATTTATGCTTATTCTGAAGGTATTGATGTTGAGAAGGTAGTAGAAGTAGGTAATCAGTACAAGCTTGCTTTTGAGTTGAATGGTGCTTATCTTATGCCTTTCAAATCTCATCAAGCAGATATGAATGCTTTGAAAATCATGCTCTCCAAAGCAGACCAGATATATGTTAATAGTGATGCACACACCCTTTCAGGACTAAAGGATTTAAGAAAAAAAGGCTTTGATTTACTTAAAGAAAACGGATTTTTTGAATAATCTGTGTTCTTTGTCACACAAAGATTTATAAATAACTTATTTCTTAATTCTAGTGTAGCGAAAAACAGGAGGAGGAAAAGCAAGAATAATGGCTTCAACCATTGCTGAGGAAATGGCGAAGAAGCAGCGCGAGATAAGCGTTGCAGAGTTTTTTGAAAAGAACAGGCACTTACTAGGCTTTGATAATAAGAGAAAAGCCTTGTTAACAGCTGTGAAAGAAGCAGTTGATAATGCCTTGGATGCTTGTGAAGAAGCAGATATATTGCCAGAAATAGTTGTAGAAGTTGTTCAAATGGGAGAGGACCGCTTCAGGGTTATTGTTGAGGATAATGGCCCTGGCATTGTCAAGTCCCAGATTCCAAGGATATTTGCAAAATTATTGTATGGGAGCAAGTTTCACAGATTAAAACAAAGTAGAGGCCAACAAGGAATAGGCATTAGTGCCAGTGTTATGTATGCTCAGCTTACAACAGGCAGGGCTTCAAGGATTATTTCAAAGATTGCTCCTGATAAGCCTGCTCATTACTATGAATTAAAGGTTGACACTGCTAAGAACAAGCCATTAATTCTTAAGGATGATATAAAAGAATGGGAAAAGCCTCATGGAACAAGAATAGAGATGGACTTGGAAGGCAGTTATATAAAAGCAGGACAAAGCGTTGATGCATATCTAAAACAAACAGCTATTGTTAATCCACATGTAACCATCACATATGTTAATCCAAAAGCAGAGCAAATAATCTTTCCAAGAGTCACAGAGGAAATGCCTAAGCAAACAGCAGAGATAAAACCACATCCTTATGGTGTTGAACTAGGATTATTACTGAAAATGCTTGCTAACACCAAGTTCAGAACCTTACAAGCATTTTTTATAAAGGAATTCTCAAGAGTGGGTAGTGGTACTGCCAAAGCAATATGTGAAACAGCACTAGTACCGCCTAATACCAAGCCTAGCAAAGTATCAAGGGATGATGCTGAGAAATTAATTAATGCTATTAAGAAGACACGAATCATTAGTCCACCAACTGATTGCATCAGCCCAATAGGAGAAGAGTTGTTAGAGAAAGGGCTTAGAAAAGAGGTGAATGCAGAATACTACTGCGCTTTTACTCGAAACCCAAGTGTTTATCGAGGCAATCCTTTTCAAGTAGAAGTAGCAGTTGCTTATGGAGGAGACCAGCCACCTCAACAATCAGCAACTTTGCTAAGATTTGCTAACCGTGTACCTCTACTTTATCAGCAAGGAGGATGCAGTATATATAAGAGCGTGACCACAACCAATTGGAGGCCTTATGGTCTTAACCAGAGCAATGGAGCACTACCAGTAGGGCCTGTAACCATAATAGTGCACATAGCTAGTGTGTGGGTTCCTTTTACAAGTGAGAGTAAAGAAGCCATTGCTCATTACCCAGAAATCATTGGTGAGATAAAACTAGCATTACAAGAAGCAGGCAGAAGACTGCAAAAATATACTTTAAAAAAGAGAAGAGTAAAAGATGAACTGAAAAAAAGGAGTTATATAGAACAATATATTCCTCATGTAGCCATTGGCTTACAAGAAATCCTTGGCTTAAAGAGATTAGAAACAGAAAAAGTAGAAGAAATCCTTAAAGAAATGCTTGAGAAGCACAGAGGAAAACTAGAGGATTTGGAGTTTGACCCAAGCAAAAGTGTTGAGTATGATGAAGAGTTTGCAAGGATTGGTAAAGAAGAGAAGGAGGGAGAGGAAAGGGAACAAGGAGAAGGAAAGGAAGAAGAGAATAAAGGAGAAAAAGAAGAAGAGGAAAGGGAAGAAGTTAAAAAGGAAGGAAATAAAAAATAAAATAAAAATAATTATTTGCTCGCTCGCAAAGCTCGCGAGGGGGATATTAAAATGGCGAAGAAGGTTTTATTAGAAATCAAGAAAACTGCTGAGGATGTTTATAAGAAGATTAGGAGGAAGAAGCAGCCTACTCTGAGCACGCCTATTCGTTCTCTGAGTAATGTTACGTATAATGTTAAGGACGGGTTTTTTGAGTTGAATGGAAAAGAAAAAACCAGGACTCTGACTGCTTCTACTGTTAAGTCTTTTGCTCAAACCTTAAGAATGATGGCTTTGAGTAAAGAATTAATCAAGGATGATGATATTGCTACTAAGAGAGAGGCTTATTATGTTTCTAAGAACTGGGGGGATGCAAGGTTTGGTGAGCAGGTTGACTCTGATACTGTAATGGATGATATAGAAGCCATGTTGGGTGTTAATAGAGAGCAAATTGGTTTTATTCCTGAGGAAAAGGGTGGTGAAATAGCAGGTGACTTGGTTGTGATTGACAAGGACCCTGGCACTGGAAAAAACATTAGGATTGATTGCAAGAAGTTTGGTTCAGGTGCTTATTCTATTCCTAGCAGTGTAGAGCAGCTAAAATTTGAGACCAAAGCCAAGTTTGTATTAGCTATTGAAACTGCAGGTATGTTCCAGAGATTGGTTAAGCATAAGTATTGGAAAAAGGCTAATTGTATTCTTGTAAGCATGGGAGGAGTGCCTACTCGTTCTTGCAGAAGATTCATCAGAAGGCTTAGTGAAGAAAAGAAGCTTGCTGTTTATGTTTTTACTGATGGAGACCCTTATGGTTACTTAAATATATATCGTACTTTTAAGGTGGGTAGTGGTAATGCTGCTCATATCAATGAGTTCTTTTGTGTTCCAAAAGCAAAATTTATTGGCATAACACCTCAGGACATTGTGGAATACAAACTACCAACGCATCCTCTTAAGGAAGTGGATATAAAAAGGTTAAAGGATGGTTTAAAGAATGACCCGTTTGTCCAGCACCACAAGTCCTGGCAAAAGGCCTTAAAACAATTAATGCAGATGAGGGTAAGGGCTGAGCAGCAGGCATTGGCAAAGCATGGCTTAAACTTTGTTATTAGTAATTATTTACCAGAAAAAATAAAAAACCCAAAGGGTTGGCTTGATTAATACCAGAGGGGGATGAGATACTTGCTAAAGTCAGACTTTCATATACACACCAAAGAAGATCCTCATGACTGTTATCATATACCTTACACTGCCAAGGACATGATTAGGTTTGCTGCCAAGAAAGGTTTCAGCGTACTGTCTATTACTAATCATTGCCATGTATATTTTAACAGAGACATTAAGGCCTATGCAAAGAAAAAAGGCATTCTTTTGATCCCAGGAGCAGAAGCCAGGATTCAAGGCAAGGATGTTCTTATCATAGACATCACTAACAACGACTTGAGAAGAATAAGAACCCTGGATGACCTTGAGAAAATAAAAGACAGGGCTTTAATAATAGCCCCGCACCCTTTTTTCTTAAAAGGAGAATGCCTAGGAAACTACTTGATAAAACACATTGATTCTTTTCACGGCATTGAATACAGCCATTTTTATACAAGCTTATTTATAACTCCTTTTTTCAAATGGCTGAACGGAAACTCAAAGGCAGTGCAGGTTGCCAGAAAATATAGGAAAGCACTGGTAGGCACCTCTGACGCCCACAGGCTATATGAAATGAACAAGACTTATACCTTAGTGAACAGTGCCAAGAACAAGGACGATGTTATAGAAGCAGTCAAGAAGAGAAAGGTAAGGCTGGTTTCAAAGCCAATGAGCCCTGTTCTTTTTACCAGAAGAATTTTAGGATTCATCGTCAAGAGCTGGATACCAGAATCCCTGGGTTTAAGGCAAAAGATTCCTGAGGATTTTGATGACTTATTCCAAAAGATTTAAATAATTCTTTTCTGAAATATATTAATTATGGGAGGCGCAATGCTTAGACCAGGGGATGACAGGGACATCCTGGCAACCAAGTTTGAGATAGAACATGAAGATGTGTTTCATCTTAAGAATCTTTACAAGCTTGTTCATGAGTGGCTTGTAGACGAGGACTTTGTATCTGTTGATACAGGAGATGATAAAATAGAATCCTTATATCTTGATAGAACCAAGCCTGTAGGTGATAAAGAGCATCATATATGGTGGAGAGCCATCCAAGTGCCAAGAGGTAATAATTATTACCGTTACTTCTTAAAGATTGACTGGCAAACCCTTTACATGAAAAAGATTGAGATAATGCACAAAGGCCACAAGTTCAGCACCAACAAAGGAGATGTTATTCTAAGGATTGAGGCCTGGCTCCAACTGGATTACAAGGATAAGTGGAGAAAGAGCCCTCTTCTAAGAATCTTTGATAAATGGTTCAGACAAAGGTTTTATCTTGAGAACATAAAGAAGTACAGGGATGATTTGTACGCAGCAGCTTTCAGACTTAACCAAACCATAAAACAGTACTTGGAATTAAAAGCGCCTGCTGACTGGGGCAGACCTTTCCACCCAGCAAGAGGAGTATGAATTCTAACTAAAAGAACCAGTCAGACCAGCTAGGTTTCTGATAATACCATAAGCTATTAAGAGGATTGCAAGTGCTAAGAGGATGTAGATGAGAGCTTTTAATGAGACTTTTTTTGGGTCCATGGTTTAATTCTTAATTCTATTACTTATAAATTTTTATGTTGGGTTAGCACCGGCTCGGGCTCTATTACCTTTCCCTAAAGCTCCACCTCCCCGGATGGGGCGTCCCCCTGTTCCGCTCTGATTATGGTGCTGATGTATGCCCTCGCAAATTGGTGCTAACCCATCTTAATTATAACAAACTATATAAATCCATTTTCTGTTCATAAATTTATCATGTATGACATCATCACCATGGGCAGTAATTGTATTGATTTGTTTGTTCACACAGACCAGTCAGGGGTTATTGATATTCATTTCAAGTCTGGTAGGAGAGAGCTTATTTCTTATCCTGTTGGCACCAAGATGCTTATTACCAAGCACATGGATAACTTGGGTGGTAATGGGGCTAATAGCGCTGTGGCCTTTGCAAGGCTTGGCTTAAGAACAGCTTATCTTGGCAAGATAGGCAAGGATGTTAATGGTCAGTTAATTCTTAAGGCTTTGAAAAAAGAAAAGGTTGATTTTATCGGCTCTAAGTGTGGTGAATCAGGTTTCTCTATTATTCTTGACTCTATTGAGCATGACAGGACCATTCTTACTTATAAGGGGTGTAACAATGATTTAAGGTTCAAGGATGTTAAGAAGCCTAATCTTAAGACTAAGTGGTTCTATGTATCCACAATGCTGGGTGAGAGCCTGCACACCATGCAGAGAATAGTGAAAGATGCTCATAAGAATAAGATAAAAGTGGCTTTTAATCCTTCTGCTACTCTGCTTGAGAATGAGACCAGAGCAGCCATTGACCTGGTCAGATATGCAGATGTGCTTGTGCTTAACAAGGATGAAGCAGAGACTCTGGTAGGAAAGGATTTGCTTGAGATTAATATAAAAAAGCTGCTTGTGTATGGTCCAAGGATAGTGGCTATCACTGATGGTAAGAGAGGAGTGACTGCTTATAAGGATGGTTATTATTACACCATACAACCACGGAAGGATTTGAAAGTAGTGGAGACAACAGGGGCTGGTGATGCCTTTGCATCCACACTTGTAGCAGGGTTTATACTGAAAAAGCCTTTTGAGTATTGTCTTAAAATGGCGATTAATAATGCTGAGTCTGTTATTTGTTATCACGGAGCCCAGAACCTGCTCTTGAGCAGAAGGAAACTATTTGAGAGTGTGAGAAAGGATAAGAGAAGGGTTGAGAAGAGAAAGGCTTGATCCTTGTATATATTGACGAAGAATTTAAATATTAGTCCATATCTCTGGAGGGTAAATTAGGGGGATAAGGTGAGGTACATAGTTACTCTGAATAATGTGAAGCGTTCTGAGCTTGAGAGACTTGGATTCAGAGCTATAGATCTCAGTGTTCTTAGAGAGAAGAAGCTTAATATTCCTTTGACCTTTGTTATTAATAATCAGGCTTTTGAGGATTTTTTAGCTGAGAATGGCTTGAAAGCCAAGGTTCAAAGGATTTATGAGAAGAAAGAAGATGCACAAGCCTACAAAGAGGTTGTTGAGCTCTTTGAAAAAGCAGTTCTTCCCAAGGAGTTAGAAGAAGAACTCTTTGAAGCTTATGAATCCTTGGCTATTGACCCAGGAGCAACTGCTAATAAGATTGTTTCTGAATGGGATTATCCCTTGGTCACTTTTTATAGAAGCCCTTCTTATCTCTTAAGCACAGAAGACACAGAAGGTTTTTTTCAGAGCATAAGAGGCAAGGATGTCCTTGTAAATGCCTTGAAGAAGGTGTGGGCTTCTTTTTTTATTCCTGAATCAGTTAAGTACAGAAAAAGAGCTAATATATCTGATTCTTTTAGCACAGGAGTGCTTGTGCAGAAAGTTAAGAGAATGGATAAGTCTGCGGTTGCTTACTCATGCTCAGACTTTGATGAGAACACCATTGTTGTTAAGAGCTTTTCTGGCTTACAAGATTTTGGAGTTGAACACGAAATCTTAGGCAAGGATTATCATGAGGTAGATGCAGACACTCTTATGATAACAAAAGCAGAGATTAATGTCCAGGAGTACAGCCTGGTTAAGAATCTTGAGACTGATGAATTAGTAAAGCATGAGCTAGGAGAGCAAGGCTCAAGGCAGAAACTTGATGACAAGCAGATATACGAGGTTGCAAGGGTTACTAAGAGGGCTAAGAGTTTTATTGGCAAGAACTTAAAGCTTTACCTCGGAGTAAGAGATGCTTATACCTATGTGTGCTTGGCTAGTAGGATGGTGGCAGAGCCTAAGAAGATAGAGGAAGAGAAGGAAGAAATAGAGGTTGGTGTGGATGAGAAAGGCAGAAAAGTGGTTGAGGAGAAAGAAGAAGTGATTACTGCTGAAGAGAAAGGGGGAGAGCCTCTTGAGATGCCTAAGATTATATCCAAAAAGGAAGCTTTGGAAGAGGTTGCTAAGGAAGAAGCAGAGAAAATTCCAGAAGAAGTAGAAACCCTTAAAGTAGTAGAAACGCCAGAAAAACTAGAAGAAGAGTTAAAAGAAAAAGAGGAAGAGCTTGATGAAGAGCTGGAAAAAGATATTGAGTTCCTTGAAGAGATAGAGAAAGAAGAAGCAGAAGTAGAAGAAAAGGTTGAGGAAGAAGTAAACCTCTTAGAAGAAGTTATGAAGATAAAAGAAGTGCTTGAGAAAATGGAGGAGCATGCTCTTAATGAGAACAAGGAAGCATATGCACAGCACACTAAGAAGCTGAAAGAGATGATTGCTAGGCTTAAGGAGGACTAATTCTTATGAAGGATTTAATAAAAAAAGCAGAAGCTTTCTTCAGGAACAATCTCCCCAAAACTCGCCCTCCAAGTGTTTATACTCCTCATGTTGAATTAGTAAGAAAATATGCACTCATTCTTGGAAAAGAGTACAATGCTGACTTATTAGTGCTTGAAGTTGCTGCTTTGTTGCATGACATTGGTGCAGATGCTGGTGATGTACATGCCTTTAAGAGTGCAGAGATTGCTGGGAAGTTTTTATCTGAACAGGGTATTGATGAAGACACAAAAGAAAAAATAATTTCTGCAATCAGAAATCATTCAATGATACAAAAAGGTGAAGAGTTCAAAGAAGGTGTTAATATAGCAGATCAAGTCCTTAGAGATGCAGATGGAATTGCGTTTTTAGAAGATACATTCAAAGGATATTTAGAAATAAAATTAAGGAAATATGGTAAAGATAAGGCAAAGCAAATTTCTCTTGTTAAGATAAAAGGAATGTTGAAGAAGGTTAAGACGGAGAAAGGAAAAGAACTTGCTAATAAATTCTACCCGATAGCTAAAGAATACATCTCTAATTTCTAAAACTTTAAAAAAACAACCTATTTCTTTTCTCTTATGCCCAAAAAATGCATTAAATGTGAAAAGATTGTGTACTGCTCTGATTTGTGCAGTGAGCACTTTAAAGGCTACTTTGAAAAAAAGATTAAACGCACTATTAAGAAGTTTGACTTGTTTGACAGAAAGGATAAGCTTGGAGTTGCTGTTAGTGGAGGCAAGGACTCGACAACCGCTCTTTATATTCTGAAGAAGCTTGGTTACAAGGTCGAGGCTATTACTATTAATGCTCTTATTAATGGGTATTCAAGAAAAAACCTTGCAAACCTAAGAAAGTTCTGCAAAAAATATAACATTAGACTTTATGAGTTCTGTTTTAAAGATGAGTTTGGTTATTCACTAAAAAAAATAACTGAAATGGCAAGGAAAAAGGGTTTGAACTATTCTTATTGTTTTATCTGCGGTGTGCTTAGACGTTATCTTATTAATAAATATGCTAAAAAGCTTGGTTTTGACTGCCTTGTTACTGGTCATAACCTTGATGATGAGGCTCAGAGCTTTATCATGAATGTATTTAGGAATGACCTTATTCTGGCTAGGAGGCAGGGGCCGATAAGCGGTGAGAGAAAGAGCAGGCACTTTGTGAAGAGGGTAAAACCTTTATATCTCTGCACTGAAAAGGAGACAACTGCTTATTCAAAACTAATGCAGTTCCCTGTTAATTATAAGCCTTGCCCTTGCAGAGAAGGTGCTTATAGAAAAGAGTATGCTGACATGCTTGATGATTTTGAGAAAAAGCACCCTTCTATTAAGTATAATATTATTCAATTCTTTCTAAGAACTGTTTATAAGATGAAGGACAAGGATATAGTAAAAGATGAAAAAGGAGGCATAGGTATTTGCAGGCAGTGCAAAGAGCCCTGTGCTAACAAGATTTGCAAGAGATGTGAGATACTTAATGCTTTGAAAGAAAAAAAGAAATAGTTTATTCTTTATGTATCACTCTTTCACCTTTAGATGTGACCTTATCTTCATGTTTATATGGAAATCTTGAGCAAAGGTAACGAACAAATTTATCAGGACAAGCTTGTATTGTGTGTTTTTGACTAGGGTATACATTTACAACAGTATCTGGTTTAATATCTAGCCATTCATCATTCAGTTTAAACCTTGCTGAGGTAAGAAAATGAAAGTACTCGTCTTGTTCCTCATGTTTATGCTCAGGCACTTCGTGCCTTGGCGGTATGATAACTTTGTAGTATCCCATCGGAAGATTTGATTTATTAAAATAAAAGTTTTGTCTATTAATGGTGTAACCTGTTTCTCTAGTGTTTATTTTATTTCTTTGTTCAGCATTTATTATTTTAAAATTAAATAGCCATGCTACTGACTTTATCATATCAAGAACATAATCATTGTCTTTTTTTGGACCTATGGTGATTCGGATTAAGCCTTTTAGAGAATTCTCCCCTAGTATTTTATGGTATTTTTCTAGATTTCCTATTTGAATGTTGCTTGCTTTTGCATGGTGTTTAAGATAGGGTATTTGTTTTTCTGGTGCGCGTATAACCAAAGACATGTGATCTGTCTTGTATGCTCGGTATCCAGGCAGTTCATTAATTATTCTACTGAACCTTTTCTTTTCTTTATTAATGATTTCTACCTTGGCTTTATAGTATTCTTCTGATTCAAGCGCTGCAATAGCTATTCTTTGTGCTAAATCACAGAAACCAAGATATTTTTCATGATAGTTTATCATTTCTTTTATTTTTTCACCGCACATAGCATATCCTACTCTTAGTGAGGCTAATCCATACAGTTTTGAGAAGCTGCGTACTACTAGAAGATTCGGATATCTATTTACCAGTTCCCCAATATCTTTTACATTTTCTTTTCTAAATCCTTCATGTACCTGGTCTAGAAAGATGAGTGTGTCTGTGCTGGTTTCTTTGAGTATTTCTTCTAGCTTTTTACTTGATACTGAGCATCCTAGTGGTGATTCAGGATCTGTTATCACTGCGATTACTGGCTTTTGCTTAAGTCCTTTTAGTATTGCTTCATAATCATGCTTAAAACAGTTTTTTGTTTCTTTGATAGGATATGCATTGATTTCTGCTTTGTGATGTTTGGCTAGTTGGTGGAAATATGGATAGCCTGGGTTTGAGAGTAGAATGCTTTTCTGTGGTGTTAGAACATTATCAAACACTCTATGTATGACCCCTATTGCTCCTGATTCTAGAAAGATTCTGTCTTTATCAACACCATGTTTTTTTGCAAGTGCATTGATAAGAGGCTGTTCTTCTGAGTAGTATCTTAAACTTTCTGAATTAACTTCTTTTATTACTTCTAGTACTTTTTTAGGGTGTGTAAAGTTGAACTCATCCCTTCCTGCATGTATGATTCTCATTTTTCATCCTCTTTTTATAAAGAAGAGTGTGATTACTAATAAGTAGTTATACAATTCTTAATTAAGGTTTGGTACACTAAAAATTAAACGAAAAGTTTAAAAATAATAATTATTGTTCTAATAGTTAAATGAGCCTAACAATAACAATACCGGAACTGGGCAAGAGCAAAAAAAGTGCAAAAGACTTAGTAATAAGTATGCTTGCAGATGAGTATCCACTAACACTGGCAAAACTCACAAATGCAATTAAAAGAAAGTTTGCTGCATCAGTAACCTTTCAAGGTGTAAGAAGAGCAGTGAATCATCTTGTTCAGGATAAGGTTGTGGAAAAGAAAGGAAAAGAATACTCATTAAGCAAGGAATGGATTTGGAGTCTTCACGATTTTGCAGAAAAAGCACAAGAACGCTATTTTTCTGAGACTAAAGTGCGAGATGTGCAAGCCCTTGGAGAAGACATAAAAATATACACCTTTGATAATTTAATAGATACTGACCAATTCCTAAATCATCTAATTGGAAAATGGTTTGAGGAAGAACCAGGAGGAACCTACCTCCAAAAAGCAGGACACGCATATTTCATGGTGGGTAATTTAGAAGAGGAAAACAGAATTAATGAGTTAATGAAAAAACTCAAAGTGAAATTTTATACATTAGTTGGAGGTAGCTCGCAACTTGATAAATGGGCAGGTAACTATTTTAAGAACCAAGGCTTTTACTATAAAAGCAGAGAAGGCAACACCGCAAGATACTTTGCTGTGTACAGAGACTATGTTTTTCAATATGAAACTCCTCTTGATTTAACAAAAAAAATTGATGCTGTGTGTGCAAAAGCCAAGAGTTTTCAAGATTTAGATATGGTTTCTTTAATAAATCTTCTTAAGAAAAAAATTGGTGTGAAAGTAACAGTAATGCGTAACTCTCTAATGGCTGAGCAACTGCGTAACTCAATTTTATCGTATTTTAACAACAAAAACACAAATAATCAAAAAAAATAAATACTAGTAAAACAATGTTCTGTGTATGTTCACCATCCTACTGATAGTATTAAGCGTTGTATTCTTAGGATACTCAATCTTTCTTTGCAGAAACCTGATACGGGCTTCTTCTATGAGGATTCAGAGAAGAGCTGCTCATATAATGCTATCCTTAATAATCATTTTTTTCTTAGGAGATATTATTTATCTTGCTTTTAGCTTTGATTTTTTGTTCAGCAACTTTTTAGTGAGCATTCTATTCTTTTTTTCAGCTTTTTTTGTTATGCTGGTATTGCAGGTAAGCCTCTCTCTTATTCGTGGTTTGATTCTGAAATCTCGTGAATTAAAAAAATTTAATGACACCTTACTAAAGGAAGTTATGACTTTGTCTTCTAGTAAGAAGCGTTTAGAGCGAGTAAAAAAGATTGTTGAGAGGAAGAATAAAGAGTTGGAAGATACCTTAGAAGATTTGAAAAAAAAGAAGAAATAATCAAAACAAATAAAAAGGAGAACAATAATTTCTATTATATGAATGTTTTTAACTTCATCCTTGTATTACTAAGCCTGGTATTCTTAATCTACTCTATATTTATTTGTAGGAGAATGATTACTGCTTTTACCAGGCCAATTCATAGAAAAACAGGCCATATTATGATGGCTTTGATGGTTGTTTTCTTCTTAGGATATGTTTTTTATCTTGGTTTTAGCTATCATGAGTTGTACAGCAACTTCGTGGCTAGCCTGCTCTTCTTTTTTACAGCTTTCTTTATCATGCTGGTCATACAGTTAAATCATTCCTTTATCATAAGCTTAACCATGAAGTCTCTGGAGTTAAAGCATTTCAGCGAGAAGCTGTTAAATGAGACAGAGTCTTTGTCTTCTAGCAAACAACAGCTTGAGAGAATCAAGGCTTTGCTAGAGCAGAAGAACCAGGAACAGGAGGCTGTTTTAAAAAAGTGGTCTGCTTGGAGGATTGCTTTAGCAAAGAGCTTGGCTAAGAAACAAGCTGAACAGGAGAGAGCAGCGCAAGGACAAGCAAAGCAGGAGAACAAGTCAGCAGAGCAGGGAGACGAGAAGCAAGAGGAAAAAAATCTGGAAGAGGTCAACAAGGAGAGTTCTTAAAGCCCCGCCGGCGTTTGAGGCGCAAATAATTGTTTAAAATTTTAAAGTTAAAATAAAAATAATAACTGTGCTCGCTCGCTTTGCTCGCGAGGGATATTTCTTACCTTATTGAAAATTAATCGCAAAATTTATATAAGCACAAATCAAAAAATAGGTTTATGAGGAAAAAAAGGGGGCGGCCTATTGGCAGCAGTATCAGGCAGAACCTTATAGAGATTCTTTTTTTCAGAGGAAAAGCGTATGGCTATGACTTGTACAAGGATTACTGTGCCTTGTTTCCCCCAGTCACCTTAAGGGTTATTTATTATCATTTGAAAAAAGGGGTTGCTTTAAAAGAGTTCCAGCTTGAGACAATAAAACTAGAGAAAGGTAATTATTCCTGGGGTGGAGAAGCAGAAAAAAAATATTATAAGCTGGGTCCTAGTGCTAAGCCAAGGATGGATAAAAAAGTAAAAGAGTTTTTCGAACAAAAAAAGAGGTAAGTAGATGATTAGGATTTTTGTATTCAAGAACAGGAAGATATTCAAGAATCCTTCTCAGAAGGACCTACAAAGATATCTAAAGGACAAGAAAGCAGCTATCTGGGTTGATTTTGAAAAGCCTGATGATAAGGATTATGTTTTTATTGAGGATAACTTTGACTTCCATCACCTCTCAATAGAAGACTGTAAAAAAGCTATTGAGCTGCCAAAGATTGACACCTTTGAAACTTATCTCTTCATAGTATTGTACAGTGTTCCTGAAAGAGCTGAGAAGCCAGCTTTTAACAAGAGAGAGATAGACTTCTTCCTAGGAAATAACTTCTTAATAACCCTTCATAATCATAAGTCTCCTGGTGTTGAGCACATGATAGAAAAGGTGGATGCTGCTAAGAACGGTATGTCAATCACAGCAGACTTCTTAATGTATGAGGTTATAGATCATTTTGTAGATTTACATTTCCCTTTACTTGATGAATGGGAGGATCACATAGAGAAACTAGAGGAAGAAATTATTCAGGGAAAGCATAAAAAAGATACTTTGAAGCAGATTATGAGCATAAAGAAAGAGGTGCTTAACATGAGGAAGAGCATAGCGCCTCAAATAGATGTGATAAATAAATTTACCAAAAAAGACTTTCCATTCATACAATCAAGAACAAGCATGTACTTCAAGGATGTGTACGACCACCTAATGAGGATTTACTCTGAGCTTGAAGCCCAGAGGGATTTATTGAAGAATGCTTTTGATGCTCACACAACCATTATATCCAAGCAGATGACAGAGACATCTAACAAGATGAACCAGGTGATGCAGAAACTAACGACAATAGCAACCATCTTTATGCCCTTAACCTTCATAGCGGGGGTTTATGGTATGAACTTTTGGAACATGCCAGAGCTCAAATGGCCTTTTGGGTACTATCTAATCTTAATAATAATGCTTATAGTAGGTATTATGATGTACTTGTTTTTTAAGAAAAGGAAATGGGCGTGATTATTTTTTCTTAGTCTTCTTTGCTGCTTTTTTGGCTGCTCTTTTTTCCTTTACCAACCTCCTTGGTTTCTTAATATCCTTTTTATAAACAACAGTTCTATATGGGAAGGGTATCTCTACTCCTTCTTTGTCAAAGCGCTTCTTGATACTCTCTATGAGTTCATATCCAGAGACGAGATTACTTGGCGGGTCAGGCACCCAGTAGTAGCCTCTCAGCTTTACACTGAAGTCTCCGCAACTAACAACTCGTACTTTGATAGGATCTTTTCCTGCAAGCAGGTCAACGTCTGTTCTGTTATCAATGAACTTGGGGTGCTTCATAATCTCTTCCGTCATAATCTTCCGGGCAAGGTCTATGTCAGAGTCATAGCTTATATCTATCTCAACAGTTGCAAGAATTCTCTCATCACCAAGAGTATAGTTATTTACGACTTCTTCATTAATCATTGCATTAGGAATAATTACATGCCTGTTATCCCATGTCTTAAGAACAGTATGCCTTAGGGTTATGTCCTGGATTACTCCGTACTCTTCCTTGAACCTCACCCTGTCACCAACACGAAAAGGCTGGCTGATGGATATCATGAAACCAGCTATCAGGTTTGCTAGGGTTTTCTGGGTTGCAAAACCTATGATTATAGCAATAACCCCTGCTCCTGCAAGTAAGGAGTATGAAAAGGTTTTCAGGCTGGGTATGCTGCTTATGATAAGGATTATGCCCACTAGATATATTATGCCCACAATTATTCTCCTCATAAAAGTAAACTTGGTCTTCTCAGCAGCAATCTTGTTCCTATGATAAGCATCCTCTAATCTCTTATGATGCTTTTCAAGGGTGTGCTCAGCAGTTTTCAAACCCTTCTTAAGAATATAGTTAGCAAGGTTAGCTACTATTATGGTGACTACTCCAATGAACAAAGGAGTAATTACTGCTCCAAGAGAGGTGTTTGTGTCAAACAGGTTTCCTGTTATTGTTGGAAGCACCATGGATTTGACCTCTTTTTTTATTTGTAAAAATGAATTATTTATAAACTTATCCTAAAAAAATGCTCAAGCCCCTACTTTATCTTCTTCAGAAACCCCATTAATGCATATGCTTCGCGTTTGGTAAGAAAACTTTTAGTTATCATCCTTTTCCACACTTTTATCTGTGTTTCTTTTTTCCTCTCACTTGCAAAGCCCATTTTTTTCATAGCACTCTTTAACAACTTAAGCACCTGCTCTTTCTCTTTTCTACTCATAGGAGTGTAAGGCTTTAAGGTTTCCTTGGTGGTTTTTTCCTTGTAAATTTCATAGAGAAGAATGGATAAGGCATGGCTTATGTTAAGAGCCTTGTAATTCCTGTTCGTAGGAATGGTTACCATAAAGTCGCACAGCTTTATTTCCTTGTTCCTTAAACCCTCGCTCTCCCTGCCTAGAATCAGAGCAACTCTTTTCTTCTTAACACCTTTAAGTTTAAGTGCTAGTTGTGTAGGAGTAATAGGGCTCCTAGGAATATTGTAATCTGTTCCTAGCTTGCTCGTAGTGCCAATCAGGTAATCGTATTTTCCAAGCACACTAAAACCATTAATCTTTGCCTTGTCAAGAATGCTTTGAGCGTTCTTAGCTAGTTTTCTTGTCTGCTCATTAATCTTACACTTAGGATTAACCAGAACAAGATTTTTAACTCCAAAGTTAGCCATTACACGAGCAACACTGCCAATATTAGCAGAATTCTCTGGTTCTATGAGGATTATTGTGAGCATGTTTTTTAAGAATTTGGGTGTTGTTTAAAAAGTTAATTAAAAAAACTTAACTAGCTCTCCCTCCTGTTTGATAAGAAAAAAACTTTTTTAGCTCTTCACTCTTTTCTGCTGCCTTCTTCATGTTCTGCTTTTTAGCCCAGTCAAAGGTTATGGTGTGATTATTTCTGTACTGTTGAAGATTGTATCCCAGGATTTTTATTAACTTGTACTTTACCTCGTTTTGCCTTCTCATGTCCTCAAAAACACTCTTATCCCCTCTGATAATACTGTCAAGCCAAGGCATGGTCATGTTGTCAAAGGGGTGGTCTCTGCCATTCTTTCTCTCATAGGTAAGCCTGTTTATTCCATCTGTGTTTTTGTATTCATTGAATTCTTTTTCTAGGTAGATAAGGTCTCCTACTTTTAGTTTTGCACCTGTCTTTCTCTTTTTATAATCTTTTTCAAAATATCTCATGGCTTTCTCTATTGTTAATGGGTCTGATAATACTTTTCCTGACAACAAGGTTTTCTTAGGAAGAATGTTTGCTGCTTTGTCCAGCTTTTTAAGGTCATGCTCATAAATTACACTAAGAGGGTTTTTTAGTATTCTCTCCTGGTCTCTGGTAATAGCATACTCTCTGCTTAAGCCCTCACAGTGATACTTCTGGGTGTGCTCCATTGCATTGTTAATCTTTTTCAGGGCTTCATCTATAAGTCTTTGCTTAAGAGTGATTAGAAAAGCATCTTCTCCGTATGTTTTCATATACTGGTTGGCTGCATCTATTATTATGAAGCTCTTAAAGACTCCATAGATAATCTTAGGAGTAGGGTATAATTTTTTTTCTTTTTCATATTGGTGGGCTAAGTCTTTGAGTTTTTCTACTGTCCTATGAGAAGTGGTGCTTAGAATGTTTAAGGCTCTTCTGTAAGGATACTTAAGGGGTTTGAATCTTTTAATTCTATCCTTTATTTCTTTGTTATAAAATTTGACTGCAGGGCTCTCTGGGTACTCCAGTTCCTTCACATTTGCAATCCCATCACATAACTTGTGAGCAATAAGCCTCTTATTACCTCTTAAAATCAGGTCACGCCAAACCTGGTAAAAATTATCCCTTCTGGTCAGAGCTGTAACATGCATTGTAACCACAGGCACAACCATACGTTTAAAACGGTCTTTGTTCTCAATATTATTAAAAGGCAAGTCTACCAAGTTCTCAAGGTGTGTAGCAATTTTAACCGAAGAACAATTCTCTTCCTCTTCTATATCATGACAAAGCATAGTACTGATATCTGCTACCTTAATCTCAGTATCAACCCGGCCTTGCCTCTTATTGTAGTACTCTAAGTATGCATCAATGAATTCTCGGGCTGCATCAATAGGATGGCCTATGAATAGTCTTCCACTGTCTCTCTCTTTCTTACCATGCTGAGCACTAATATAGCCTAGATTAAGGGCTATGAACCTAACATCATCATCATTAAAAAGACCTAGCCTTCTAAGCTCTTTTAATCTTAGCTCTTTCTCAGCAAAGCCTACCAGATAATCAAGATTCTCCTGTTTAAGATAAGCGTGTCTAACCCGCTTGCTAAGCTCTTTTAGCTTCTTATTGCTTATAAGATGATTAGAGCCATTTCTACTTAACATTTTATATGACGCCCCTCTCTTCTAAGAAAGGGTAATACGTATTCATTTAAAAAGTTTATAGTTTAGAGTTCGTTTTTATAAACAATATTCCCTTAGAGAACCTTAAGCAAGAGATATCAACCATTTAAAAAGATTAATCATTATTGGAATAACAATAATCAATAATAATATGAGCAAACTGAATTTATTGATAAAGAGCCAAACCCTTTTTGCATTGTCCTTGTCCTTTATAATCCTTCTTAGGCTTATCTGGAGCATTCTTGCACCGTCTGTTATGAATATAGGTAGAAAGTTGATAAGCCCAATATTAATGCCTATGAGGAAGAGCCAAAATAATAGTTCTCCTATCCAGAGCAGTACTGCATGGAGCACCTTATTGCCAGGCGTTGGATTCTTGAGCTTGGTCTTTGTGTACATGTTTATGCCGAATTGCCCTCTGCTCTCATTATCAGGGTGAGGTCTTGCTGTTACCTCTACAACCCTACTATCCTCTGTGTAGAATGTATAAGTCTGATTGGGCTCTACATATCCAAAGTCAATAAAGTCTTGTATTGTGGTAATGGAGTGATTATTGATTCCTACAATAACATCATTGTTTCTTAAGCCGCTCATATTGGCAGGAAGGCCTTCAATGACTTCAACACCTACTCCCATGGGCATAATCATAGAGTAAGCTGCAGGTGCAACTACTAGGTTGAGTAATAATAAGAAAATAATGCTTGTTATAATATTAGCATTAGGGCCTGCTGTAAACACACTGTTCTGCACTTTGTCAGGTTGTTTCTGAAGTTTTTTCTCATCAATCTCAACAAAAGCCCCTAGGATAGGACCAAAAAAGGCTATGCCTGTTGACTTAATCTTCTGCTTATAAGCCTTGGCTACAATGCCGTGGCTGAACTCGTGGATTACAATGATTATTAAAAGACTAATCCATCCAATAATCAAAGGAAACTTTAAGCCTGTGCCTGCAAGAGGCACTCCTGGGATAACAGGAGCAGCACTGATAACAGTGGGTTGTTTCAAGGTGTTATAGAGGAGCAAGAATAATAAATAGAACACTGCTATCATACCTATATATCCAAGCACAATACCTCCTGTTCCAAGCATTTTAATGAGTTTTTCCTTGCCTTTCACAAACCTGTCAATAAACCTGACTCCTATCTTGGTCCTGTACAGAGCAATAATCTTGGCCTGAATATCAAACCTTTTCCTGTTAAGATAAACCAGTAATATAATGATTAAATAGAAAAGAATAGTCCACTTATACTCTATTAATACGCTCAAAAAACTCATGTTAAAAGAAATAATTGGTTAAAGACTTTTTAATTGTTTTGGTTAATATTACTTCTTCTTAATTGCCCTTTAATGCCTTTCCTACTTCTCTCCAAAAATTCTTATAGAAAAGCTCGCTTGTCACTGGCTCAAATGGAGAAATATCTTCTTCTTTTGGTTTTAGATAACCTTTTTTAAGCATTTCTTTTAGTTTATAATTCAGTCCTGGCAGGCTTTTTCTTAGTTCAGAATCAATTTCAAAAGCTTCTTGTATCATTATCTCCAGCAAACTTTTTGTTGTCTTGTTTAGTTTTTTCTTGTTTGCTTCTGCTTCCATTATTATATCATAAGCAGTGTTAAAACGCTCATAGGTTTCTTTAGCTTGTTCAATCATTCCTCTATAACTTATTATTAACATTTTTTATAGAAGGGAAAATAAAACATATTTATAAAGTTTTGTAACTTTACTATTTAAGAATAATAATAAAATTTACTTCTTCTTAATAGGTCTCAAAGCCTTGCACCCACACTTCCTGCACTTAACCTTGCCTGCCATTACTTTGAGCGTGGGTGCGCGTATCTTGGACTTGCACTTTCTACATATAAATATATTCCTAAAAAACCTTGCTTCTGCTTCTGGGAACTTTGCCATCAGCGACACCTCCTTTTATGGAGTCGATGGAAAAACTCAAAAATCAACAAATCTTTGATTTGTTGGTTCATCAAACTATTGTTTGATGAAATCTTTGATTTTTGTTGTTTTGCCATTATTAATTACCATTAGTATTATGTCGTTTTGATTTGTGCTCAAAAAGCTTTGCTTTTTGGCACACCAAAAATGCTTTTAAGCATTTTTGATTTGTTACAAAAATTTTTATTTTTGAACAACCAAAACGGCTAAGCCGTTTTGATTTGCTTCATAACCCTGTCTTTAAGAATGACCCAGTACACCACTACTGCTCCTTCTGAGAGCTCACCTTTTAGGTCTTCTGGGATTACAAGGTCAAAGGTCTCATAGGTCTCTGAGTCCATGACTTGGGCTGTGTCTCCTGTTATGCTCAGCACCTGGGCGTTCCTTTTGTCAATAACAGGCACGTCTATCTCATCATGGCCAGGCATTACTATCTGCCTTTTCCTGCCATCAACAATGCCAACAGCGTCTAATCTTACCTTTGCGTGTCCGTGCTTGCCAGGTCTTGATATCTGGATGTTGCTAACAGTGCAAGCAGCCCCATCAATGACTATATAATTACCTACTTGAAGGCTTCCAATACTCCTTCTCTTAATTTCTCCAGTCATAGTATCACCATGAAAATTATAGTTTTGAGGGATGGTATATTATTTAAAAAGCTTGTGGTAATATTAGAGAAGAAAACCCTTATTTATATGAATGAAGGGGCTTTTGAGAATTCAAAAGGAAAGCTAGGAAGCACCTCAATTTTTAAACCTTTTTTCTTGGCTTCATCCTTGCACTCCTCTTCAAGACTTTTTATTTCATTAATCTCTACAGGACTTATAGTAGGTGTTGTCTTTTCATCTTTTAAATTAATAAAACGAACATACTCATAGTTTAGAACGGGTTGAAGAGCCAGTATTTTAGAGATAAGATCATCTTTGTTATCAAAACTGATTTGTCTAATCTCAGGTTTTTTTTGTTCATAGCGCTCTGTGGTGATGTACGAGATATACTTTTTCTTATTATCCTGGATAAAAGTACCTATATAGCATTTAAGCGCTTCCATGCAGGGTAGGAATATTTTTCCTTTTATAAAGCTAATTACTAAAAAGTTTTAAATAAAATGAATACATAACAATATTAATATGATAAAACTATCACCATCCAAACTGAACCTGTTCTTGGATTGTCCTCTCTGTTTCTGGCTAGAGGTAAATAAGGGTGTTAAGAGGCCTGCTGGTGTTTTCCCTAGTCTTCCTGGCGGTATGGACTTGGTTCTTAAGAAGTATTATGACAGGTTTAGAGGTGGTTTGCCTCCTGAGCTTATAGGAAGGGTTAATGGTAAGCTCTTGGCTGATGAGGACTTGATTAAGAGGTTCAGGAATTGGAGAACCTTTTCTTTTGAAGAAGAAGATGCTTGTATGTACGGAGCCATGGATGAGTGCCTTGTAGAAGCAGGTGTTTATATTCCTTTGGATTTCAAGACTAGGGGTTTTGACTTAAAGGAGGACAGCACCAGTTTTTACCAGAACCAATTAGACTGCTATGCCTTGATGCTTGAGAAAAACGGTTATAAACATCCAGGCTATGCTTATTTGGTGTATTATATTCCTGCTGAGGTGAAGGAGCAAGGAGAAGTGAAGTTCAAGATAGAAGTGAAGAAGATGACAGTGGATAGTGCTAGAGCATATAAAGTGTTCAGAGAAGCAGTTGAGCTGCTAAAAAAAGAAAAACCAAATTCTAGCCCTGAGTGCGAGTACTGCAAATACAGGAAAGATTAGAAAAAGGATGGAGGAAGGGTTTTTGCTATTATGGTCAGTTTTTCAAATACCTCTTTCTCATTATAATCTTTTATTCACCTTTTTTGATGATAATACTCAAACACAGCCATTACTCCTTTATTGGTTAGAAAATGCCTTTTTAAACCCCCTAATTTTTTTGAAACAACCTTTTCTTTATCATCAGTTATTTTCATATCGTTTTTAATAGCCCATCTTACTTTGCCCCGATTAAACTCCTTATCCTCTCTTCTATAAGGTGCTAACACCTTGACTACTAGATCCAAAGCATAAAGATTATCATTAATAGCTATCTCACTCATCTCTTTTTTTAACATACCAGATCTTTTATAGAAACTACCATAACTATATGCAGCTTTATTTTTATTAACAAAATCATCTATTGTAATTTAAAACACCCCTGGGTAAGAATGCTCTTTTTTATTTAAATGTTATTAAAAATGTGAAGCAAAAAATTCTACTTAGTCTCTTCCTCTTCCTGCACTGCCTTAGGCTTTTTCTTAAGAATAAGAGTTGCAATTCTTAGGAAGAACTCCAGGAAAATAATGAATATCATATAGTATAAAATTATATTAATATCAGAAGGAATCTGCTTTATGAACTCCCATGACTTTGCAAAAGAGAAATAAGCAGCATCAATCAGGTATATGCCTAGGAGGGCAAAGGGCAGCATCTTAGCTAAATCTTTGGATAAGTCCTCGTTGTAATAAGCAGTGAACCTGATTGCTCCTATTGTTGCAACTGATATCATCAAGATGCTTTGCACCACAGGCTCTTTTGCCAGGAAGGTGAGCAGTACTGTGAGTATTGCGAACCAGAAGAAAGCGAACAAAGGAAAGATAAGGATGTATTCAATAATATAGAGAATAAGCCCAAAAAACTTCTTAATCAAGGGAAGCTTGGCATAGTTGTACTGGCTCAAGTTTAGATTAAAGATATCCTTCTTAGCAACGAACCTGTAGAAGTGAAAGATGAAGATTGAGTAAACCGCCATTCCTAATAAGAAGGAAATAACTGGCTGAATAGTTGCAAGAGCCTCGACCCAGTCAAAGGAAAACATGTTATGATGGTTTGTACATAATGTTATATATAAATTATTTGGTTAGATTTTAGATAATATGTTCTCACAGAGCCTTTCCAAATCACTTAGCCCTTTATCCATATCCTTGAGAAGTTTGGGCTTAACGCTTGTTCTGAAATCCTTGGCATAAGATAAAATATAGCTCACATTCTTTTTCATATCATTAGGATTGGCCTTAAGGGGCATGCCAGCTTGGTAATAGTCCTCTAACTTTCCGTAGAAGCTCATCAGTACACCATACATTCTTATGCTATTTTTTTGACTAAAGTACTTTTTCATTGAGGCTTGCCCTAGTAGTTTAAAATAATATTTAAAACTTGTTAAAAAGAAGAATATGACAAATTATTTAAACTTCTAAATCAAGGTTTAAGGTATGAAAAAGAGTGTGATACTTATTCTGTTTATGCTTGTAGTACTAGCTTTACCCACACTCGCCTCTTCTCCTTCCAGATGTATTTTCAACCCTCAGATTGGGTGTTTGAATTACCAGGTTGACTCTGAGGCTAACCAGCTATTCTTTTTGGTAAGGAACAATGCTGGTGCTCCTGCTAGTTATAGTTTTATGGCTTGGAGAGCTGATGCTGATGATGAGAGTAAAAAAGGCACTTCTGCTCTTAGCTGCTTTTGTGGTGATGCTGAGAAGTGCACTATTAGGTATGGTGAAACAGCTAATGTTACTTGTACTTTTGCTGATGGATTGGTTGATAGAGAGGAAAACTTGAGGTTTGAGCTTGAGGCTCGTTTCAGTTTCTTAACTACACCTGAGTATCAAAGAACTGTGAGAGGGCAAATCTTTATTCCTGCTAAGTCTACGGAGGTGGACACTTCTTCTTATTATGGTGGAATGCTCTTTGCTCTTGGTATTGCGCTTATGATATTTTTTCTTTTATTCTGGGTGCTGCGCCAGATAAAGAGAATGCTGAGTATATGGATTTATAGCGGTTTTAAAGCCTTTGTTGTTTCATCCCTGATTTTGTTTATATTGGTAATTACTGTTCTAATTATGATTTCTGCTCCTTTCAATGGCTTGATCTTTGATTACTTTTCAGACGTGCCCATTGTTTTACTGGTATGTTTTGCCATATCCATACCTATAGGTATAGTGGCTGGTCTAATGTCACGTTACTGGAATAAGAGAAGAAGGAGATGAAAGTAAGGCTTCTTTTTGGTTTTTATAATCTTGTAGCAAAAAACAGAAAAAACTTTAAATATGAGGGCTTTTTCTGTTTAGTTTAAGTGAGGTTTTTAAAATGGGTGAACCAGCTGAGCAAATGGAAATTTTTCAGTTTGAATTGCTGAAAAAGATGGATAAGCTGCTTAAGATTCTTGAAGATATTAATTCTAATCTTGAGCATTTGAAGAAGAAATAAGGTTTTATGCTGATGCTATCAGTACACCTATCATAAATAATGACATTATTATTAATAGGACTCCAAAGAGTTTTCTCGTCGTTGCTTTTACTTCTTTCACTGAGAGCAACACAAAGCCTTCTACAAAGGGCATTAGGAATAAGAGGATTAGGGAGACAAACTCTGGTATGGTGTAAGCGAAGCGCTTGAATACTAACAGGTTAAAGAGTATAAAGTTGAGCATCCCTACTGCTAAAAGTATGATTCCTAGGATTTTTCTCTTCTTATCACTGAACTCCTTGGTTGCTAGGAATATTATTCCCAAGATAATGGAGAGGAGTAATGAGAATAAGAGAACTGCGCTGTAGATTATGATTCCTGAGTCTAACATTTTATGCTTTTAGTACTCCTACCATACTTATTATTATTGCTATTAAGAAGAATACTAGGATCAAACTGATTAGCATGGTTAGTGCTCCAAACACCAGATTTTTGTGTGTCCCGTATCTTATGTATCTTCTTAGGTGAAAGCTTCCTGTGTAGAAAGTATATATTAAGATACCTATAAAAGGCACTAATAAAAGGATTATTTCAGGCAATGTTTTTATAAAGCTTACCATATTATTTATTATTAAAAGAAGAGATATTTAAATTTTCTTAAAATTATACTTTGTATTGTTTCTCTAGCTCTGCTTCTAAGGCTTTTACCACTTCCTGTGTTCCATGATGCAGTTCTCTTAGGATTTCTCTGAGAGCACTCTTTGCCAGATCTGAGTTCTCTTTTAAGGCGTTTTCTGCTTTCTTTTTCTCTTCTTTTCCTTCTGCTTTTTTCTGCTCCCAATGCGCACTGCTATCCAACAATCCTTTTAGATCAGTGCAGCGGTTTTGGATTTCTTTTAGGATTCTTTGTAATTCCTTTATCTCATGTTTCTCCATCCTGGTCAAGTCTTTTTTAAAGAGTCTAAACATATTTCTCACCTATTTTTAACTTATCATATTTGTAATAGTTCTATTATTTAAATATTGTTGAAAAACAAAGAAAAACAAAAAAACTTTAATATTCAAACATGCATAGATAATATAAAAAGAGGTTAACTTGTTGGAATATGAGTAAAGAGCAGTCTAAGAGGGAGGATTCTGAAAAGAAGTTTGAAATAGAAGTGCCTAAGCCTCCTAAGAGACCTGTAGACATTCCTGAGCCTCCTGCTCCTCCTAAACCCAGGAAGCCTTCCAGGCTTGCTAATCTTTTTAAACTCCCTAAGAGTAAGCCAAAGCCTCCTAAGCCTGAAAAGCCTGTTAAGCCTCCTAAGGAAGCTGTTAAGCCTTCTATGCCTGAAAAGCCTGTTGAGTCGCCTAAAGAGCCAGCTGAAGAGCCTAAGCCAGTGCCTTCTGAAAAGCCTTCTGAACCCTCAAAGCCTTCTGCTCCTCCCAAATCTGAAGAACCACTCAAAGCTGAAAAACCTTCAAAGCCTCCTAAACCTCATAAGCATCATAGGTATCATTCCAAGCATAAAAAACCTTCAAAGCCTCCACAAGCATCAGAACCACCCGAACCCTCTACAAAGATTCCTGAAAAAAAACAAGCACCAGAACCTCCTGAGCAACCCCTTATTAAGAGGAAATGTGATTATCCTGGATGCAGGGAAAAAAAGGATTTAGAACAATGCCCTTTTTGCAGTGAGTACTTTTGCAACAAACACCTGACCCCTAAGAATCCTGACTTGTCTGATTTCAAGAAGAAGAGTAAATTATTTAGCAAGAAGAAAGTAGATGGTCATCCTTGTGCTGATTATATAAAACAGTTAGATGAGGAGAAGAAGAAGGAAAAAGAGGTGCTTGATAAGAAGATGTTCTCTCTTCTTAAAAAGAAGCTGAAAGGCAAGGAAAGAGAGGAACTTGACAGGCTTGTGATGAGCGCTGGTGCAGACAAGGAGTCTGAGGAAGAAGTTGAGTTTGATGAGAAAGAACTTGAAAAAAGATTCAAAAAAGAGAGGCGTAGGCAGAAGAAGCCTCGAGGTAAATCCCTGATTGTTAGTAGCGTTATAATCCTGGTTATTGTTATATCTTTCTTAATATATCTGGCTCTTTTTTACTCTGGAGAAACCACTGTCAATCAGACCAAAACTGTAATGGTGGATAAGACCTTGGTTGAGAGTGTGCCTGTTAATTTATCCTTTGAAAAATACTTTAATGACAGGAATCGTTATGATGGCAAAAAAGTGAATCTTACAGGCTATCTTGAGAATCGTTTGGAAGGGACTGAAAAAGTAGGTAAGTATGTTGATTACCTTGTTGATGATTTTAATAATAGAATAGTTCTGAAAAGCCTGGAGGAAAAGCATAAAAGGTTTATTGTTAAGAAAGAGATTACAAAAGAGGTGTTTATTGTCACTGGAACGCTTAACAGGATTTATAGTGGTTTTGAAATGACAGTTTTTGAGATTGTGCTCACAGAGAAACCTAAAATTGAGACAGAAAGAGTGGTAAGGGTTGAGGAAAATATTACTGTGCCTGTGAGCAAGCCCCTTTTAAACCTCTCAATATTAGAGAAGATAAGGAATGTGTTTCAGGGTTAAGGAGGAGTTTTATGAATAAAACAATCATTGTTTGGTTTATAACTCTTCTTATCCTTTTCTTTGTATTATATCTAATATTTCAGTTTATTAATTCAAGGTTTTAGGGTTAAAACAGAAAAACTTTAATATCTTAGATGATAATATATATTTTTATGAGAAAAATAATGGTTTTGTTATTGGTCTTATCGATTCTTATTACTAGCTGTTCACAGCTACAAGAAGAGATACCATTATATGAGCGAACAGGTGGAGAAGCAGAAGAAGCAGGAGAAGAAGGGCAGGAAGAAGGGGTTGAGGAACCAGAAGAGCAGGAGTTGAGCTGTGAGGAATGGGCCGAGAGCATGTTCCCTAGCAGCTGGGTTTTTTTGCAAGAGGTAACTCAGGACCCAATCTTAACCAAAGAAATTTTGGGGTTGCGTGAAGGTACTTGGAGTGATGGTGCTATGATTAGAGGGACTTCTTCTACTAAGATTCAGAAAGGCTCTGAGGCAGGCGAGAATATTAATTATTACTATTCAAAACCCATCTTTCCTGGATTAGATGAAGAGAAATATGGCTTCTTGTATTCTGAAAAGATAATTGATGATAAAGGCACTGTTCTTGGAGAGAATTCTTTCAAGATAAGGCCTGTGTTCAAGGTGTTCACTGATATTGTCAAGGATGAGGAGAACAAGTGGGGTGACCCTATCAAGATCAGGTATTTAACTGTTACTATTGTTGAACCTAATATTGTTAGTTGTGAGAGAGTGGATTAATGGGTTTTCTGCACAATACCAGAGCCACTGATAGTTGATTGCACATCAGCTCCTCCTTTGTAGAACACATCACCAGAGCCTGAAATAGTAACATTGAGATTTTCATCAGCATAGGCTTCTACATCTCCTGCGCCTGATATCACAATTTTTGTGTTATGTGTTATGAACTCAAAGGCTTTTAAGTTTCCATAGCCACTTGCAACGAACTCATGAACATCTGCTCTTCCTTTTAACCTGATATCACCTACACCAGATATTATGGTTCTAAGATTCCTGGCTTCTAGCATAAGATTAACAGTGCTGCTTCCACTTAGCAGGATATCGAGTTTCTGAGTATCAATTCTTTGCTCACCAAATATATTTCCTATGCCGCTAACAGCTAGTTTCTCAATATCATTCATGGTTATATAGTAATTGATAGGCTTTTTATTGTTCAGGCAAGAATACTGGGGGTGTTCTATAATAAGCACATTGTTCTGCACATAGGTTTCTATAATCTCCATCAAGTTATCCTCTACTTCTAGGGTTAGTTCATGCTGATTAGCCTGGGACAGATATATATTTCCTTGGCCTCTTAGCTCAACCTTGGTGAAGAAAGGCACGTTTCTAGCTTCTCTTACTACATTACCAGAGCCTTCAAGGCAGACTTCAGGCCCTGATCTCATGTAATAAAGGCAACTGGTTGATATGAAGGCTAGCATTAAAACACTGGTTAGAATAATAATTTTTGTTCTCATAAAAATCACCCCTTAAAGAAATAGAGGCTGTTGAGGGTATTTAAAGTTTGTTGAAAAGTTAAAATATTACCTTCTTCAGGAAAACTTTATATAGAACTAAATTCTTCACAATGTAAGGAGGGTAAAGATGAGCAAGCAAAAAACAGGTCTTGTATTATTCTGGATTGGAATTGTTTATATGATATTAATGGCAGGTGTTTGCGGCTGGGGTGAGCCCTCTATTGTTGCTAGTCTGAGCCAGACCTTGGGCAGCTTTTTCTTCTTTTTATGGGGTTTTTCTGTTCCATTAGGAGCAGTACTCTCAGGTATTGGTTTAATGCTCATTGTAGAATCAAAAGCTTCTCGTATTGCGCTTTTTGGAGCAGGAGTACTGGTTTTAGTTGTAGTTCTTGAATTGTTTTTAAGAACCATGCTCTTAAGGACAGATATGCATTTTCCATGGTTCTTTGGCGCTGGCGGTGGTATTATATTACTATTATTTTTAGGAGTGGCGTGGTTCTGGTTAAAGAAGAGAAAGAATTTGAAAGGTGAAGCAGGAGTATCAGCTGATTATCAGTTAATAGGATATGTATTTTTTCTCATAACCTCATGGTATATGTGCGAAGCCTTTGGCGCAAGGTTTATAGCATCCCTGGAAACTTTCACACCTAAAAGTCCCATGAACATCATGATGTATCTATTATTAGGATGGCTGTTCATGTTTTTAAGCCAATATAAAGTAGCAAAACTAAAGAAGTAAAATGGCAAAGTGTCCTTACTGCAAACTAGAAGTGGATTTCAAGAATGTTGAGAGAGTGAAGAAAGGCGCAGGCATCCTTATGCAGGAGATAATGTATGTTTGCCCTCATTGTCAGAGTATTCTAGGTGTTAGCAGAGGAAAGTATACAGGGTGAGCTTGTTAAATGAATCATTCAGTCAAAACTGGTTTCAGCTTTGGCCTGACTTCAGGTATTATCACAACTCTTGGTTTAATGGTCGGACTGCATTCAGGCACTCATTCAAAACTGGTTGTTCTTGGAGGAATACTAACCATTGCAGTAGCTGATGCTTTTTCAGATGCTTTAGGAATACATATGTCTGAAGAGGCTGAGAACAAACACACACCAAAAGAAATTTGGATGTCTACTATCTCCACTTTTTTATTTAAGTTCATCTTTGCACTCACTTTTGTAATACCTGTGTTGTTATTTGTGCTTGACACAGCAATCATTGTGAGTGTTGTGTGGGGCTTAGCTGCTCTGAGTGTTCTGAGCTTTAACATTGCCAAGGATCAGAAAAAGAAGCCGTGGAAGGTTGTAGGAGAGCATCTCTTAATAGCGATAATAGTGATAATTATAACTCATTTCATAGGGGATTGGATAAGCAAGATGTTTGTGTAAGAAAATGATAATAAACTCTACCTCTTTCAAGTCAATAACAGTTGATGGCAAAGAGTATCCTTATGATATCTGGATATTTGCTGATGGAACTGTTAAGGAAAGGAACAGGAATCATGAGTTTACTTTAGAAGAGTTTGAAACAATTACCAAGGGAGGCCCTGAGGTATTAATTATTGGGACTGGGCAGTATGGTGTGGTTAAAATTAGTGAAGAGGTGTTTAAGGCTGCCAAAGAGAAGGCTATTGAGATAATCTATGATAAGACGCCTGAGGCGATTAAGAGGTTTAATGAGGTGCAAGGTAAAAAAATGGCTGCAGCCATACATACTACTTGCTAAGAAATCATATCTTGCCAGCAGCTGTTTCCAAATCCTTAAGAACATCTTTTTTCTTGTAATTCTCTATGCACTTTCTTTCATAGAAATAGTTAAGGATGGTTTTGACGCCTTTCTCTGTTAGATATATTCTTTCAACAGGACCGGTCTTTATTTTCTTGATGTCATAACTACTAACACCCATCTTGCTAAGCTTTTTAAAACTACCTAGCTGGTTCTTGTTAGGATAATAATGAGGCTTACTATACATCTGCAAGAGTCTTAGAATGATTTCTTTGGTGAAAAGATTATCATTAATAGCCTTTTCCCTGGCTATTCTTTGAGCCTCAGCAGCCTTTATCTCAAACATGTCAAATTGGTTACTAAGACCTCTCTTTTCTTTCTCCTCAATAATCTTATCCAGAGCCATGTACGAACCTCCTGAAAAGTAGGTATTATAGATTTTTATATAAATATTATGAAAAAAAAGAAATAACTTACAAGGCTTCTATTTCCACTCTTAATGTTTCAGCTGTGTGTTCGTAGTCAGAGTCTATTTTCTTTAATACATGCATCTGCTTATTTTGATGAGCTCTCTTTTTGCCTTCTTATTGCTTTTACTGTTACTGGTAGTTGGGAAACGCCTTTGAATGATAGTCTTAGATTAGTATAATCTTTTCTTGTGATACTATCCGGGTCTTTTAGTTTGGTCAGGGCTGTTTCCATGGCTTTCCAGCAGTCCTTTGGAATATCTGCCCAGTAATTATGTCTGAAGAGGTCTCGTATGCTTCCTATTATCCAGGTTGCATATTCTAGTCCCTTATCTTCTTGTATTGATCGCTCTAATTCTCCGAACTTGGTTGCTACTTCTTCTTCTAGTGGTGTTATTGTTTCTTTTCTATAGCTATCTGCGCCTTGTTTTGCTCTTTGAAAAACATTTAGGGCTTGTTTGTATTTGATTAGATAATCTTCTAACATTTTGAATTTGTTACCACTACATAGTTTATAAAGTTTTCGGATTATCTACAAGAGGAAGGAAAAAAAGCCTTTGAGGGCTTGGTTAATTACAAGATTATTTCTTTCTTAACGCTTTTACCCAAAGTTATTTCTAGAAAAGTAGCTTTCTTAAAAAAGATGAATCTTTTTTTACTTATTATGATTCTGTACTTGTTTTCAGGCAGTTCTGTTATAAAAGTATTCCTGCATTTTTCAGATATGAGAGGGCTATAATTGCCTTTAAGGTCATAGAATTCTAGTCTTAACAAATACTTTCTTATGCGTTCCTGCTTTTTATTAAAAACCTCTATTTCTAGTTCATGAAAAGGAACGTATTTTTTTATGGATTCTAATTCTTCATGGTCATAATCTTTTATAAAGAATTTGTGCTTATAATAAGCTTTTTTGAAATCCTTGGTTGCCTTTGTATCTGTGCTTCTTATTCTATCCATATCCTCTTTTGAATAAACAAATTCCTTAACACCGCCAGTAGAAACCCTTACACCTTTTGAGGAGTGTTCTTCACGAGGCATATACATAGAAGGTTTTTTATTTTATTTAAATATTCTTAAATTTGAGTCGCTGTGTTGAAAATGTAGGTTAGCATCAATTCGCGAGGGCATAAATAAACTTAACAGTCAAAGCAGAGTCGGGGGATGCCCCATCCGGGGGAACGGAGCCCTCAGAAGAAGACATAGAGCCCGAGCCGATGCTAACCCGAACGAACGTGAGATTTTCAACGCAGCCTAATTTGAGTTTGAGACTTATTTCTAACACATATTATCATTATAACCGACTATATTACCTGGTTTTATTCAGAACTTTTTTTTGCTACATTAACAGCTCTTGGACCTTTATCTCCTTTTTCAACATCAAAGGTTACAGGGTCATTATCATTTAAAACAACGCCTTCCTTTAATCCTGTTTGGTGTACAAAGTACTCCTTTCCGTCTTCTCCTGCAATAAATCCAAAGCCTCTCATTGCATTAAAAAACTTTACTTTTCCTTTCATTATCATTCCTCCGCTTAGGTACTATCAGAAAGAGCTTTAAAGTATAAAGTTTTCCGATGAATACAAATAACCCAGATGCCTTTATAAAGGCTTCTATTTTGAGGATGGATTAAGGCTTATTCTTTTTTTGAACTCTAAGAAAAACCCATTAATCTTTTAAAACAAAGCTTATTACCCTTTTCTAATGGTAAAGTATTATAATCCCTTGTTTCAGGCAGGTGCAAAAAAATTTGCTAGTTTTATCTTTAGTAGTTATTTTAAGATTAATATTTTTGGAAAGGAGAATATTCCTGATAAAGGAGGAGTTATTTTTTCATTTAACCATGTGCATGGCTTAGACCCTTTTATCATAGGAAGTAAGATAAAAAAACTAAATTATGCTCTTGCCAAGAAAGAGCTCTTTCTACCTGGTGTTAGGACCATCATGAGAATGCTAGGGGCTTATCCAGTGGATACCAAGCCGCATAAACAAAGGTATAAGGAGTTTACTCAGAACTATGGTCTTTTGATACCTAAAAAAAAGCATAAAGATTTTCTAAAAGAAATGAATCATTATCTATTAAAAGAAGAAAGACTGGAAGACTTATCATCTCTTGACCATAAGCTCTTCACAGAGTACTTGCTATGTAAACAAGGAAGCATAATCATTCATTTACCAGGCACCAGGGTTAGGAGTTATGAAAAAATAAAGAATCCAAAGAAAGGAGCAGCCTGGAAAGCCTTTGAAATGCTTGACAAGCATGACATGCATATTCCTATACTTCCAGGAGGGATAATGTATAGTGTTAATAATAAACTCTTACTAACCAGGAAGTATAATATGCCATTTAGAACCAGGGTTGACATAAGCTTTGGTAAACCAATAAAGGTAAAGCAATACTTTGAAGAGTATAAAAAGAATCCTAAAAAAGCAGTGGATGAGCTGACAGATTTGATTAATGAAGAAGTGAGTGCGCAGATAAGGAGAATAGAAAAATAAAATTTTTAAATGATAATAATTATAAATTAAATTATGGCTAGTAAAATTTATTACAAACTTATTGTTATATTATTATTAACCTCCCTAGTTGCATTGATTACCAATTTTTTTGTTGCACTATTCTCAACACCTATTGCTTCTTGCGATTGTTTCTGGAATAATATTCGTGGTCTTTTATCAACTCTGATAGCACTTGTATCTGGCTTTATTATGTTTATAACAATGTTTAAAGTGTACAAATTAAAGCAAAAACTACTAAAAAAATTTCTTCATTTCTTGATAGGATCCTGGGTGGTGAACCTAATATTAATGTGGATTTTATTTATTATATTCGGGAATATGTAGTGAAAAGAAAAAAGAAAAAAAATTTATTGTTTATGCTTACTCTTAGGATGCCAGTCAGGTATGCCATGGTCTGGGTCGCCGATTGGGTCTTTGTCTTCAATCATGTCGTCTTGGCTGTCTGAGATTCCATCACCATCATTGTCACCATCGATTATGTCTAGGAGTAAGTCTCCGTCAGTGTTCTCAAATAATGATTTGTCAACACCTTCCATAGCAACAACTCCATCTATTTGGCAGTCAAGAGCCCATGAGGCAGGGTCTTGGGTTACCCAGATATCATAAGTTCCCTGAGAGCACCCAAACTTGAATTCTCCGGTGTTACTTCCTGGTTTGCAATAAAGGATTTGGTTACAGTTGCAGCCATAAGTTGCTGTTAGGTCAATGTTTAAGCCATCGTAATGATTGGGTTTGAGTTCTTATGATGTGTTATATGTAACTAGGGTTTTTAATTAATATAAGAAATATCCTTAACAGGGCTTGTTACTATGCCATGCCTGTTCTTCTTTTTTACATCTTCTGGTGTTAGGCTTGCTACTATTATAAGCCCTGGTCTGATTTTTTGTCCATACTCCTTGATTAATTGGTCTAGTTGTTCTCTTAGTTCAGGTCTTGTAATGTCAAGGCAATCTAGAGCAGCCTCATAATATTTTTCTTCAAGACCTCCTATATGGTCTACTTGGGCTCCTTCGATACTCGGCCTACCCTTGAATTTTCCTTTCTTAGAAATCTTGTAAGTATTATGCTGAGTAATAAAAGAGCTGCCTAGATAATACTTTACATGCACAGGCCTGAGACTAGTGGTTGAAGGCATTTTTAATAAATAGAAGTGTTTTTGTTTATTTAAATGTTGCTGAGTTTGTGCTTATTCTTGCTCTATTACATCAACTACTCTGGGCAGGTCTTTGTAGCCTTTTTTTGGCTGGATTCTTAGGGTTAGGAATCTTTCTGCGCAGAAGTAGCGAGACCATTCTTCTTTTGGGTTTTGGCTGTTGTGTATCTCTGACATATATACCATGGGTATTAAGCCGTGTCCTAAGTGCCTGGAGTCTGCTAGATTTATTTTTTTATTATCTCTTATTATGTGCATTCCTAGGGCCAATCCTATGAATGATATGAACTTTTCTTCATCTAATAATTCACCTATGCCCATGAAGTGATAATTCTTTTTAGGACCTGATCTTAGGATTACTCCTTGGTTTATCTCTGTGTCTTGCTTTACTTTTTCTTTGATTAATTCTATTTTCTCTTTTTCATTCAAAAAGTCAAGGGTGTCATGCATGTCAAAGTCCACCATGGGTATGTGGGCGTGCTTGTACATGCTTTTAGGATAAGGTTTTCCAAGCATTACCTTTGAGATAAGTCCTGATAGTTCCAGGTCTGTTTTTTGAGTGCATGACAAGTCATCCAGGGTTATTCCTTTGGAAACATCAAGCCGGTGATAGGTGTCAGAGTGAAGCCTTGGTTTTGCACTCTCATAATATACAAGAGTTAAATCTTGTAATTCTGTTCTGATTTTTTTATTGTTTTGATATGCAAGCATTACTTGTTTTAGCTTTGCTTTTCTAAGAGGTCTGACTTCGCTTTTTAAAACCCAATCAAATTCAGGAAGCTCTGTGATTACTTCTAAGATGTTTTTTCCAATGAGATGAGTTAGGTTCATGATGAGCAGGGAAAAGAGGCAAGTTATATAAATATTCTTAAAAAATAGAAAAACTTTAATATACCTAAATCTTATTATCCCTAATGAGCACTTATTATCAGTATATGATTTCTGGAAGTCTTTACAGGTATATAGGTAATCCTCCACAGATCATTATGCTTCTTATGCATTACCATAAGGATGGTTTTGGGGGTAAAGTATCCTTTAGACTCTGATTTTAAAAGGCTTGAGCACCTAACCATCCCCTGCTCATTACCTGTCTCAAATCCTGAGCATATCATAAGAATAGAACTCACAGACAAAGTAACCTTAGAAGTTAATGTTAATGCTTGGATAGATATACAGATGCAGTTTTTAAACTATAAAAATCTGTTCAGAGGCAGTCTTTATAAGCTTGAGCCGAAAAAACCAGGCCTATTAGAAAACGGGTTTTTCTTCTTACCAGAAGAAGTTATGAGAGCAGGCAAGGAGTATGACTGGGACAAACATGCAAAGGAAGTAGGGGAATTGTTAAGACAAAGAGAGACCAGCCTAATAGAAATGGAACAAAAAGGTCATTTCTACAAAAAGCAAGAGATGAGGCATTGAAACAGGAAAATATATTGTTGTTAATTAAAGTTTAAGCTCTTTAAACACAAATAATTTATATCTTAATAATTTCCATTCTTATATAAGGCATTTTTTAAGCCTAGAGGAGTAATATGAGAGGGGAAATTGCTTATTTGGTAAAGGGGAGAAGCTTGTCTGATTTTACTGATGCAAAGGTAGTTGGGTATAAAATGCCTAAGAAAAAAAGTAGGAAGGAAATAATACATGAAGAGATAAAGAGAAAACAAGAAAAAGAAGAGAAAATCTATAAAACTAAGGAAGATTTAGAACAAAAATTGCCTAAAAAAAGAATTCCTGTTTCTTACCTGCTTAAACATGGAGACAAGATAGAGCTTGAATATGCACTTGAATACTATAAAAATGAGTTTCCATTGCTCAAATTTAATGCTACAGGTGAAATCTTAGATTCAGGAATAAAGCTCAAAAACCGTTACGAAGTATGGACGTTAATGCTTCCATTTCATATCTATAAAAATATAATATTCTTAAAAACAAAACTAACTTGTATTACAGGAGAAGATATATTAGAAAAAATAGAAGAGTATCCTAAATATTCAGAAATAATCAAAAAGTATATTACAAAATAAAAAGAAGAGTTCTATGATAAACAAAAAAGAGAGAATAGGAAAACATTAGTTTAAGTTCTCAAATCCTAATCATTACCTTTAAAAAACAATTAATATTCTTGACTTATAATGGAAAAAATCTTAGTCATAATAATAGGAGCCATCTTAATCATAATAATCTATTATCTAGGATACTTATTAGCTTTAAGAATCAAGAAGAAAGAGCATGAGCAGAAGAAAAGAGTACAAGTATGCCCGAGGTGTGGCTCTACCAAATGGCAGATGAGCGGGTTATGGACAGCGCCTTTTGGACCACCTCATCATATGTGTTCTGAGTGTGGGTACCAAGGAATATTTGCAGAGGTGGATAAGGAGAAAAAAGAGGATTTTAAGAAGAAGGTTAGGAAGAAATAATTCAAGAAATAACCACAGGCACAGTTAGGGTTGTGTTCTGGTTTGCTTTTATCCAGTAGCCAAGAGAGGGTTTGAATGTTGTAAAGGTGTTTAGGAACCAGAGCTTTGGAGAAGAGTATGTCTTCCATTCAGTGCCAGTATCAGTTACCTTGTATTCAGATATAGTATCAACATGAGCTTCAATAGGAGAGATGGTTTGGTTTACATATTTGGGAGTTGATATTGC
>LSSJ01000040.1 GCA_001595785.1 Euryarchaeota archaeon SM23-78 | reverse complement strand
CTCAAATGACATGATGACCATGGAATTCAACATAACCCTAGACGACCAAACACCTTCAGGAACCAAAACAGCAACCATAGTAGTAGACTGCGGAGAAGCATAAAAGTAATAGAATCATCATAATAATATTTTTAATCTAATCTTTTTTAGGAGTCAAAAATGGTTTTTTTAAGAAAAAGAGGGTTTGTTATAACTTTGTTCTCTTTAACCCTGCTTTTAATCTTATTAACAAGTTCAATAAATGTTTCTGCACTAGGCGTTACTCCTAGCAGAGTTATAAGAAAATTTGAGCCTAACTCCGTGTATAAAGGAATGGCTTGTTTTCAGCCCCACAAAATTGCTCATCTAAAACTAGAGGTAAGAGGTGAGTTAAAAGACTTTATTACTCTTGAAAAAGAAGAGTTGTATGTAACTGAAGGCGCGGGTTGTGTAAGGTATGAGTTAAAAATGCCTGAAAGATTTGACAAACCCGGAATCCACAAAGGCTCTGTTACTGCTACTGAAACGCCAGAAGAGACTGGAGGAGCTGTTTTTGCAGTTGTAAGGATTCACCATCAGATATGGGTTGAGGTGCCTTACCCTGGCAAGTACCTTGAGATTCAGAGTTTTATAGCAAGAAATGTTAAGGCAGGAGAAACTGTGCCTTTTGAAGCAGTAGCTGTGAGCAAAGGCAATCAGAGTATCTCTAAAGCACAAGGAACCATCCTTATCTATGACAAAGAGGATAAAATAATAGGCACTGTACAGACTAATGTTATTGAGAACATTGAACCTGATGATACCAGAGGGCTCAGTGCAGAATGGGATTCAGGAATATATAAGCAAGGCAACTATCATGCCATGCTCTTATTAACCTATGACGGCTTAAAGAATAATGAGTCCACCAAGTTCAAGTTAGGAGGCTTAGATGTTGAGCTGGTGGATTATACAAAGGAAGTAATCATAGGAGGCATAAAGGAGTTTTATCTAACAGTTGATAGTATTTGGAGTGAGGCAATCACTAATCTAAAGGCAAACGTAAGTGTTTATAATTATTCTAAAAGCAGCGAACCCTTAACCTCCTTTGAGACTCTAACAAGAACTCTGGCAGCATGGAAGACAGAGACCATAAAAGGTTATCTTGACACAACCCCTCTCAACCTTGGAGACTATGACTTAAAGATAGTGTTGTTATTTGCAAACCTAAGCAAAGAATATGATGGGAATCTTAGCATAATAGAGGAACCTCCTGAACCAGAGCCAGAAAAACCAGGTTTTTTCAGCAGATTGTTTTCTTCTATACCCACTCTAAAGGTCATTAATATCATCTTGATAGCCTTATTGATCATTATGTTCATCATCCTTTTGTATATATTGATTCCCAAGAAGAAAGAGAAAAAAGAAGAAAAGAAGAAAGAAGAAAAGAAAGAGAAAGAGGAGAAGAAAGGGAATAAGAGGAAAAAATAAAGAAGAGGAAAAAATAGTTTGCTTTTTCTATAATTAAAGATTTTTGTCCACTAAAGTTGGCTTAGAATCTGACACTATCTCTTTTCACACCTTAACCTTTCCAAGCCAAGAATTAACATAGCTGATATTATGGTAAAGCCTTGCAATATCCTCATACACTTCTTTTTGCTCATCAACTCCAAGTTTTTCATAGTCTGGCAGCAACTCTAAGTACTTCTTCTTAGCAACATCCAGCTCAAGGAAGTGCAGAGCAATATAAGTATTAGTAATCTTAATAGTCATCTTATCCATATCACTTGCATCCTCTGGAATAACAAACTCTTTCTCTTCTCTGGCAACATCTTCAGGCTCAACCTTAGAGGTCTGAAGCACCAGGTTTCTAAGCTCTTCAAGTAATAACACAATGTTCCTCCTGGTAATCAACTCCTTGTTCTGCTCAATCTTTAGGTACTTTGCAAAAGAAGACACAAATATCTTTCTTAATAACTCCCTAATCCTTTTTTTCTTGTGTAACACTTTTTTCAACTCTTCCAAGTCAAACTCAGGACTCAAGCCTTTACCACACACCTTTATCATATAATACCTTATTAACTCAGCATACTTGTTAAGAATCTCAAATAATTCAAACCTATCAAGTTTCTTCTCAATATCAAGAATACCAGCTAACAACTTCCTCTTATCCTCCAAGCTGAGCAAAGTCTGCTTCTTTCTCCTCTTAGTAATAATCCAGCCAGCCCTTGCAAGAGCAGCATCAATCTCTCTTCGGAAGTAATGATACAAGAGAACAGCAGCTAATAAGAACAGAATAATACCTGTTATAATATATATAAGAACGCTTCTGTCTTCTTCAAAAGGATAAGGAACCTCTACCTCTGGACATGGAGGACAGGGTCCTCCACAATCAACATCTTCTTCACAGCTATTATTATGACAGTTTTTAATACTATCATTACACGTGCCAATATATTCGCATTCCTGTATTAAAGGAGGCCTTTCCTTTACAGTGGCACAGCTATTCACATCAACACAAGTCCTGGTTTGAGTTCCATTAGGCGTGCAAGGACCCCACTCAGAACATTCCCAGCTTTCATTACACACATGCTCCTCCTGATACTTACAAGGCACTGTTAGGTAAACATCTTTTTGACAGCCATTCTTGTCAACACACCTTTGAATCTTCACGTTACTGCTGTTACATTTATGGTGGTCAAAACATACATACTCAGAAACACAAGGAGTTAAAAGACCTCCACCTCCTCCTCCACCGCCTCCTCCTCCACCCCTAGGAGGCTGTGTTTGTTGACTAATACACCTAATTGTAACTACATTGCTACTATTAGTTTCATTGTAAGGATCAATAGCTGAGAAAACAACATACTCTGTCACACCACAGGTGCTCGAACTAATAACCACTTCGCTTGTGACACTATTAATGTTAATAGTAATAACGCTGTTTCCACTCACAGTATAGGTAAGGGCGTCCTGGTCAGGGTCTGAGAAGTAGTTATTTAGATAGAATGCGTGAAGGGTTTCGCCTTCATCAAAACTCTGGTCAGGTATCTGCTGTAAAAAAACAGGAGGGTCATTAACATTAACAACAGTGAGGTTGAAATAAGTTGAGTCATTATTATTAACACACACACTGCCATCATCCACAGTGAACAGGATAGTGTAATTACCAACATCATCATTGGTAGGTGTAAAACTGATAAACCCGTCACTCGTTATAGTAAATAGAGAAGCATTTGAGTTGCTAAAAGAACGATTTATAGAGGTGAATTGGGAGGTAAAAATCAAGGTATCATTCTCAGGGTTAGAGGCATTAAGCCAGCACTCATAATAAACGCTCTGGTTAACACTGGAATTACAATTAGAAATATTAATTATAGGAGGAGTGTTGATACACATGCTTATAATACCTGCGGCCTTGGCTGTTGTTTTAATACCCTCCTTTAATTGCTCTACTGTTTCAAAAGTCTTGGTCATAAGAATAAATGATTGTATAATTATTAGTACTAAAACTATCAAGATAATGGTTTTACCAAAGCTTTTCATTTACTAACAGATATTTTTCTTTTAGCTCTATATAAAGGTTTCTGATAATTAGAATTTTTGAGCTGCCAAGCAAAAAAAGTTTGGCAAAACAACAGAACTGACAAAACCACAAACTTTATAAATAGTAACTTATCTAACTAAGCTTAATAAACTTAGTTTGTTAATTTAATTAACTTAATAATAAGCAACAGACCTATCCTGGGATAATGACTGGTGAGTGAATGGTAAATAACAAAAACAAGTTTTTGAGCATCCCAAATTTTCCGAGGTGAAAATTTGGTCAACATCAAAAATGAAATTTTTGGGTTTACAAAAATTCAGGAGGTGAATTTTTGGTAAACATAAACATAGAGGTTTCTGACGAGCTTCATAAAAAGATAAAACTCGCTTCTATAATGCAGGATATCACGCTTAAAGAGTATGTAATCAAGGTTCTGGAAAAAAAGGCAAAGGAGTGCAAAACTAAGACATAATAGATGAGGGAATAAAGGCATGGTAAATAACAAAAACACAGTTTTTGAGTCAACAAAATCAAAGATTTTGAGTGCCAAAAATAAATTTTTGAGCATTCCCAAATTTCGCGAGGTGAAAATTTGGTAAATAACAAAAACACAGTTTTTGAATTTCCCAAATTTCCCGAGGTAAAAATTTGGTAAACATAAACATCGAAGTACCGGATGAGGTTCACAAGAAGATAAAGATTCTCTCAGCCATGCAAGGCACTCTAATCAAAGAGCTAATTGTGAAAGCATTAGAGGATAGTGTGAAGAATGAGCCCAAACTCAAATAAAAATATATTATTAAAAAGAGCAGGCATGTTAATCTTACTAATCACAACTATCTTAGCATTAACCTATCTGACAGGCTCAGTATCTTTCACAAGCAATCCAAGCATTACTCCAACCAGTCCTGACACTACTCATGCCCTTGAGTGCATTTGGCAGGCTTCAGGAGACACAACACAACAGAATATTACTTGGTACAAGAATGGTGTGCCTATTAAGAACGAAACCAATCCTCCTACTAATAGCTCAATCCTAAGCTCAACCTATACAAATAGAGGTGACAAATGGAACTGCACAGTCATCCTTAGTAATGGAACAAATACAACTACAAAAACAATTAATGTCACAATAAAGAATGCTAAGCCCAGCACACCAATTATGAGAAACTTCTCTAATGGCCAAGACATAGGCAACCTTACAAACGTAACAGAGGATGATGCTAATGTGTTCAACCTCACATCATCAGATCCTGATGGGGATAAAATAACTTATGGCTACTATGACACTCTACCTAGTGGTTCAAGCTTTAGTTCTGCCACAGGCATCTTTAACTGGACTCCTGATTATGATAATAATGATGTTAATATTACTTTCTATGCAAAGGATAATCAGACTCCTTTTGCAAACACCAACAAGTTTGTAATGTTCATTGTACAATATGTTAATGATGCTCCATACTTTAGTCCTGGACTCACAGACCAAAGTATTGATGAAGGCGAAGTTTTCAATTATTATATATATGGAGCAGATGAAGAGAGCAACACACCTTATAATTTCACTCTCATCAGTGCAGTACCAAGCCTTAATCTAACAATAAGCATTTTAAGCAACACATCAGCAGTGATAATGTTTGGCGCTAACAGAACAGCCACATATTTAGAAGCAGGAAACTACACAGTTACAGTAGCCATTACAGATAATCTGGGCGCTAATACCACTGACAACTTTAATCTTCAGATAAACCAAATAAACGCTGAGCCAGTGCTTGAATTAATAACAAACAAGACAAGCACTCAGGGACAAAACCTCTCATTCTTTGTGTATGCTAATGACCCTGATGTAAACAACACTCTTAATTTTAGTATCATAGCAGAGGGCTGTCCTATTAGTAATCCTTGGAGCATATCAACCATTAACAATAGCCATAATGCAACAGGCTTGGTAAATGTGAGCAACCTAACCAATAATCATGTAATTTGTAGGAATGTAAACATCACAGTCATCGATGACTTAGGAGCTAGGGATTCCCAAGACGTGTTCTTGAACATTTCTAACACGAACGATCCCCCAAACATTGGGGTCCTTAGCTCCTATCTCTCCAATACAGACGGGAATAACATCACAAATCTAACTGGCTATGCACTATCATCATTCATTTACAAGGTCAATGCAACAGACATTGACAACCTCACCTATGAAGGAGAATTCCTTATTTTCAGAGGTAATTCAACCTTCTTTAACATCAGCAATGAAACAGGCATTATTAGCTTTACACCCAATCAGACTGATGTAGGCAACCACACCATTCTCATAAATGTTAGTGATGACGGAGGACTCTGGACAACCCAGATAATGAATCTGGAGATTATAAATAACTCTGCTCCTGTGCTTATGAGCATAGGCAACCTCTCATGCGCAGAGGACACTCTCTGCCTAATAGTTATTAATGCAACTGACGGTGATAATGACAACCTCACCTTTGCAAGTAATAACACTGCTGTGTTTCCCTTAACAGATAACACTTCTCAGAATCCTGTGAAAAGCGCTTATATTAGCTACACCCCTAACCAGAGCCAAGTTGGGAATCACAGCATAATCATCAATGTCACTGATCCAAAAGGAGCCTCTGATAGTAAGACCATACGCTTCACCATAAACAACACCAATGATGCTCCTGTGATTAGTGTCACTTTCCCCTCAAGAGTGGTTGAGACCCATACAGTAACTTTTTATGTGAATGCCACTGATGAGGATTACTCCTTACCTAATAGCTATGAGTATGTTAATTTCACAGACATAAACCTAACAGGAAAGGACTTGTTCAACATAACAACGATTTTTGATAATGATACTAACAGGACTTATGGATTAATAAACTTCACACCAGGAACAGGTGATGACGGCTTCTATTCTATTAACATCAGTGCAATTGATTATTATAATGCCATAGACTATGAGGTGTGGAACTTCACGGTTTATAATAAGACCACTCCTCCAAACATCACAAGAATAAGACCTTATGGAAGTCCTTATACTAATCAGACAGTGTTCAGCTTCTCCAGCATAGGCAACTATACTGGCGAACTTACCACTATTAATTTCTCTGAGAATAGGAGTGTTCTGTATAATATAAGTGTAACAGATGATTTGACGTCCAAGGATAATCTAAGTTATGCATGGTATATTAATGGAAGCCTCAACAGCACTAATCCTTATCTAAATATTAACTATAATTTCTTTTCCTCAGGAAAATATAACATAACAGTAATAGTAACAGATGATACATATGAAACCTCTCAATTTACCTGGAATGTGAGTGTTAAGGATATTAATAGAGGGCCAATCCTGGTTAATTCCTTGCAGAATTTCACTGGTAATAGAGCAGTGAATGGCCAAAGAACTGTGACTGACTACTTAAAAAAAGACCCTAACACCAAGTTCATGGACCCAGATGATGACCAGGACAATGACAGGGTTTGGGATGGTAGTGAGACCTCAAACCTTAACTATAATGTTAGTAGTTGTAGTGTTGCCACAATAACCATTACTGGCCACGAGGTGAGTGTCCAGGCTTCTTCTGTAGGTAACTGCACTGTTTACTTCACAGCAACTGATGCAGGAGGTCTGAGTAATACTAGCAATGCTGTTTATATCAATGTAACCCATGTTTCCAATATAACCGAGGAAGTAGAGGTTGAAGTTGAGACTGGAGGAGGCGGAGGTTTTTCTACACGGACCAGGGCTGTTCCCATTCCCATAGACATAGAAGAGGATAATCCTAAAGCAATTGAGATAGTTGTGCCTGAACTAGTCACAGTTTATGAAAATAAAACAGTGCTCATACCAGTTACCTTAAAGAATACTTGGAACTCCACGCTTGAAGGGGTAAGGGTTAATGCAAGCACTAATGCTTCGTATGTCAATATCAGGTTTACAGAAGACTATTTTGAAGAGATACCCATGGGTGAGAAAAGAAACATAACCATGATGGTGGAGAATTATCGCCTTGGAGAGAACTATGAGATAAAGATAATCGCTAATGTAACTGAGCCACATGCCTCAGACTCTGCTCTTGTAATGCTTAACAGCATAGAGCAAACAGAGGAAGGAGAGGATGTTGAGACCAAGGTAACCTTTGCCCAGGACTTGCTTAATGAAAACCCTGAGTGCATGGAGCTGAATGAGTTATTGGAGAAAGCCAAGGTAGAGGTTGAGGAAGGCTCCCGTGAGGTAGCATCTAAAATGGTGGACAGTGTTATTAATGGATGTAAGTACTTGGTTAGTATTTCAAAAAAGGCTGAGCAAAAACCTCAGACTGTTATCTCAAGATTCCTCAAAGAAGAAAACATAAAGTATTTCCTAGTCTTCCTAGGAGGTCTGGTGGTAATTATTCTGCTTGTGCTAATCATAAAGAAGAGTAAAGTAAAGAGTGTGAAAGAAGAGGCTCCGTCAAAAGAAGAAGAGGTAAAACCATACTGGCCTTAGAGCTCAGAATAAGTTATCATCCTGTTTTCTCTCTAGCCTTAATCATGGTGTAGAGTTCCTTGATGGGCTGATAATAAACATCTTTTCTAGCATCATCAAGAGAATTATATAACTCTATTAATTCATGATAGGCTTCTTTTGATTTTTGCATGTTCTTATTCAACCACCTCTTTGAATTATCAAGGAGCATGTTCATCTTGACAATAACTCTCTCATTCTCTGAGAGTACTGCCTCATCAATTTTGAGCATTTTTCGATGTTTTCGCGAAAAGATTTTATGAATTGAGTGCCCTAGCTTTTTAAAGAAAGTTTTTTCCTGCTGATAATGAGCTCCTGTCAGCTCATCTGCTACTTTCTTGAAATCCAAAAGTATCTTCTCAAGGTGTTCCTTAGGAAAGACCTTGCTGGTATGCTCTATCTCTGCAACACTGTCAAATAAGTTGCCCACCTTCTTTTTTAAATCCACAGTTAAGTAAACCTTTTTCAGCTCTGACAAGAGTTCCTCTCGTGTAAATTCATAATCAATGTGCAAGAACTTCTTAAAAAAACTACGAACAAGGTCATATACCTCTCTCTCAGAGATAAAGGCCTTGGTCAAAATATGATTTATCCTCTTATCCACAGCCTTCTGAAGAATAAGCTTATTATGAGTGCTAACACTATCTGGTTCACCTCTTTTTTCTACCATACAAGAAAGATATTTGTAATCAATATATATAAAGTTTATGTTAATATGCAAGTTAGTTTGGTGTTGACTTGAAAAACCAAGAATTTATGCTAAAATAATTGTCATTATAAGAAAAGTTTTTATATAAGTGGTGCCAAATTAAGGTTAAGCATGGTTGTTGCTGAGAGTAAAGAGGTGAGGGAAGAGTTTAGAGATCCTGAGTTTGAAGAAAAGGTTAATTTCTATCAGACCAGGTTTGATGAGATAAGACGAGAAATAGCTAAGACAGTGGTTGGTCAGCACGAGATTATTGATGGCTTGATAGAGGCTCTTATCTCTAATGGCCATGCCCTTGTGGAAGGTGTGCCTGGTATTGGGAAGACTCTCCTGGTTAAGACGCTTGCCAGGATTACAGGAGGGGTTTTTAGCAGGATTCAGTTCACACCTGACTTGTTACCAACAGATATTATTGGCATCACAACTTATGAGGAGGGTCGTGGTTTTTTCACTGTTAAAGGACCTGTGTTTGCTAATTTTGTATTGGCAGATGAGATTAACAGAAGTCCGCCCAAGGTTCAGTCTGCCTTGCTTGAGAGCATGCAGGAGAGACAAGTAACTATTGGTAAGGAGACTTTTAGGCTTCCTGCTCCTTTTTTTGTAATGGCAACCCAGAACCCGATTGAGAGCCTGGGTACTTATAAGCTGCCAGAAGCACAGGTTGATAGGTTTCTTTATAAGCTCATGATGAGTTATCCTGAGCCAGAGGAAGAGATAGAAATCTTAAAGACCAATATAACCCTGCACGAATTTGAGGATTATGATCTTCAAATGATTCTTTCTTCTGATGATATTATGCGTGTTCAGGATTTTGTGAAACAGATTTATGTTGATAAGAAAATTGAGAATTATATAATCAATATTGTTGAGGCTACTAGAAAGCCTGCTAAGTATGATATAAAGCTGGGCAAGTTCATTGACTTCGGAGGAAGCCCTAGGAGCAGTATTGCTTTGTACATTGCCTCAAAGGCTCATGCTCTGCTCAAGGGCAGGGGTCATGTAACTGCTCATGACGTCAAGGAGATTGCTTATAATTGTCTAAGGCACAGAATTCTACTTAACTTTGAAGGAGAAGCAGAAGGTACAAAAACAGAACAAATCATAAAAGAGATTTTGGAGAAGGTGCCTATTATTTAAGTTGGTATTGGCAATGTAAAAATTCTGGCCGTCTGTGCCAGATTTTCGCCCGCTCACTACGTTCGCTCTTAAAATCTGGTAAAAGGCATGCGACATTCGCAACAAAAATGTTGCTCAGTCCCATATAAGGGGTTCCGGCCGAGGGCTAGGAACCGCTTGTTTTTCAACAAAAGCATGGCTTTTGTGTGCCAAAAACTTCGTTTTTGAGCACGTTAACGTTTTGCGCGAAGCGGAAAAGGTTAGGGGAATAGGGCAGAATTTTTACAAGCCTTTAAAAAGTTTTAAAACAATATTTAGTGTAAAATGCCTATCAAAGAACTTAAAATCGATTTAACCCCTCATCTGAGAAAGGTTAAGCTAAAAGCAAGAAGAGATGTGCTTAACAAGATACTTGAGGGTAACTGGACCACTCTTTTTAAGGGTCAGGGTTTGGAGTTTGCTGGTTATCGTGCTTATACTTATGGTGATGATGCTAGTAAGATTGATTGGGGTGCTAGCTTAAGAGCTCATGAGACTCTGGTAAGAGAGCTTGAGGAGTATCATAGCTTCAATGTATTTTTTCTTGTTGATGTTAGTGATAGCATGTTGTTCTCTTCTACTGGTGTGTTAAAAGCAGAGTATGCTGCTGAGATGGTTTTTAGTTTGTGCTATGCTGTGATGCAGGCTGGTGATGCTATTGGTCTTGGCATGTTCACTAGCAAGCTGGTTGCTAAGATTCCTCCTAGCGTTGGCAAGGGTGTTTATTACAGGATTATGAGAGAGCTTTCTAATCCTAAGAATTATGGGGGTGATTTTGATTTTACCAAGATAATTCAGTATGTTACTGCTTTCTTAAAGGAGAGGAGTCTTATTTTTATTGTGTCTGATTTTATTGGCTTAAATGAGGGGTGGAACCGTTATCTTAATATTCTTGCTGGTAAGTATGATATTATTGGCATAATGGTTCGTGACCCTAGGGATTATGAGATGCCTGATTCAGGAGGCCAGTTTCTTGTTGAGGACCCTTACTCTCATGAGAAATTATATATTGATACTCAGCAGTATGCTAGGATTTATGCTGCTGAGACCAGGAAAGAAACAGAGTTTATTAGGAGGAGTTTTGAAAAGGCCAAGCTTGGCTTTATTGGTTTAAGGACTGACCAGGATTTCCAGGAGCCTATCATGAATTATTTTAGAAAGAGGCTTAGCCTTGTGAAGTAAGAGAAAATGATTAACCTAACTTTTGATAATCCTATGTATTTATGGTATTTGCTTAGTCTTCCCCTTCTTATATATACTCATTTTCATTTGTTCAGGCATTCAAAGGCCAAGGCTATGAAGTTTGCTAACTTTGCTGCTCTTAAAAGGGTTACTGGTCAAAAACTTATCACTAAGAACGTGATGCTCTTGACTATTCGGATTCTTATCTTGGTGTGTATTATTGGTGCTGCTAGTGGGACTGTGTTCTGGTATGAGGGCAAGGTTAATAAGAATGATTTTGTGCTGGCTATTGATGTGAGTGCTAGTATGGGTGCTCAGGATGTTGAGCCTACTAGGATTGATGCTGCTAAGCAGGCAGCTCTTGATTTTATTAATAACCTTAAGTCTAAGTCTAATATTGGGATTGTTACTTTTTCTGGGACTACTTTTATTGATACTGTGCCTATTGATAACAAGGAGCATCTTAGGCAGATGATAACTGATATTACTGCTGCTAAGACTGGTGGAACTGATATTCCTGGTGCTATTATTACTAGTACTAATCTTTTGCTAGGCTCTGAGAAAGGCAAGGCCATTATTCTTATCACTGATGGCAGCAACACTGTGGGTGCTTTTATTGAGGATAGTGTGCAGAACAGTATTGATTATGCTCTTGAAAACCATATCGTGGTTCATACTATTGGGGTTGGCTCTGAGGCTGGTCCTATTGGTTATCTGCCAGAATATTATAATATATCTGCTGTTTATAGTGAGCAGACTCTTATTAGGATTAGTAATAGTACTGGGGGCAAGTATTACACTGCTATGAACAAGGAGGAGCTTACCCAGGCTTATGGTGATATTAGTGAGGCTGCTGATACTGGTTTTATTCCTGTTAAGCTAAGTCCTGTTTTGACTCTTGCTGCTTTGTTATTATTGTTTCTTGAGTGGGGATTGATTAATACTAGGTTTAGAAAGGTGCCTTGAGATTTATCGTAAAAGTTTCGGTTTCTTTGGGTTAGGTTATTTAAATGGGTTATCCAAACTTGGGAATACATGAATAAGAAAGAATTAATGTCTTGGGAATCTTGCTTAAAAGAACATATTAGGAGGGTGAGTAAGGATGAAAACAGAGCAAAAGAGCTTCTTAAGATGGCAGAGCTAAGACATTCTTTCTGGTCTGAAAACGATTTTAATAAAAAATGTGTTTCTCTTGTTGTTGACGGTTATTATGAAGTCATTAAGGAATTACTAACTGCCATGCTTTACTTGGAGGGTTTGAAGTCAGATAATCATGAGTGTTTGATATCTTTTTTAAAAGAAAAATATCCTGAGTGGTATTATGAGGTGGATATTATTTATCAGTTAAAGAGAATCAGGAATAATATAACCTATCGCGGATTCTTTGTAAAACCAGAATATCTTAATAAGAATCAGTTAGAATTTGATCACATAATTAAAACTTTGAAAAAGGTAATACAGAAAAAGCTTTCACAAGGTTAGATTCTTATGTGGCCAGATAGGATTATTCCGTTGAGGATATTGTTGAGTAGCCCTTTGTTTAAATTTTTCAGGTTTGTTTCAAATAAAACATTTATCTTGTGCTTAAGTTTTTTCTCAAATCTTTTAAGGTCTAATTCTTGTTGGAGTGATTGTATAAATAAATCCATGTCACTCTTTTTGTTGTATTCTCCTTTGCTCATGCTTCCAAACAGGACGATGCACCTTGGCAGGGTTTTTTCCTCAAGGTAATCTATTAATCCTGAACAATTAATTTTAAAGATTATATATTGTTGTTTATAGATTTTGAATAGTTTATTCTCTTGATTAGCCTTATAACTAGGGTAAAGAGTTTCAGAGTCTTTTAGTAGAAGTCTTTCTTCTAGGAGTTCTTGTAGGTATTTCTTTGTTGAAGTAACTGCTATCCCTGTTAGTCTGCTTATTTGTCTTAACTGGAAGTTCTTATTAGGCTCCTCGAAAAAAACTTCAATTATTTTTAGTTTGTTCTTATTAAACATCGTCACAATTTTGGTACAACTGTTCATAAAAAGTAACGGTTATTTATAAACTTAACTGAAAAAGTTATGTTAATAAGTTAACAAAACAAGCTCACCTGTTTTTATAACCACTACACAATAACTACAAATCGAAATATTTATAAAATAAAGACAAATCTATATAAATAGATTAACAACAAAGAGAAAAGAAAAACATGGTATATATATTCAGAAGCAAGAAAAAGAAACCAGATGATTATATAGAAAGCCCAGGCAGAAGAAAAAGCCTGGAAAACATAGTAAAAGGAATCATATTCATAGGAGGAGCAGCATACACATGGAGATGCAAAGGAAACACAACAACACCAGACACACCAATACCAGTAACCCTAAACTTTGAAATATATAATCACAGCCAAGGATACATACAAGGAAAAAACTTTAGTAAAAACGTGATGAGCAGTGACCCGGTAAGCATAAGAATTGACCAGCTAGGAGTAACAGGAGTGGATGATAAAAGAATAGCAATATATGAGCAAGGATTCACAAGAAAAATAAGCTTTACAAGCACAGGAGAAACAACCATAAACGCACCAAAACAAAACACCAACTATAATATAATAGTATTCAATGCCTTGGGAAAAGACGTTCTGGATAGACAAGTAAGCTATGACTGGATGGACGAGCAAAGCGCTCGCCTATACAAAAGTAAACATGATTACACAGTTTACAGAGAAGACAGAGACGGAGTAACAGGACCAGAAGGCTCATGGCAAAGCGTATGGAATCAACTAAACTCAGCCCTAGACCTAGGATGGGTTAAATGGGGCTCAATAACAAGCAAACCAATGCCCAATGACGGACAAGGAGACTTTAGCTATGGATATGGGATATGTATTTATGGTGATAATCAAAGAGCTGATGGATTACACGCAGGCAGTTATATTCTTGTAGACCCTGAAATGTGCCCAACTGAAAAAGGTAGGCGAGCAGTAGGTTTATCAGAGGCTTTTGAAAACATTTGTAGTGTGAATAACATTGGCGGTTATCCATCAAGTATGACTATTCAATACCAAGGCGTCTTAAGCCAAACAGGCAAAGACTTGTTTGCTTATGTATTTGTAAAAGGATAGTCAACAACAAATTCAAGGCTCAAGTTCCTATTTATAATTAAGTAACATCTCTCTTCTATCAATAAACAAAATATTTATATATAAATAAATTTAAATTAGTATTTAAATTAATAATTTAAAGAGTGTATATCCCTATTAAAAAAAGAAGGTGGTTAGCAGGTGCTTAAAAATTTAAAAATTAATAGAATCATATTTCTAGCTCTTGTTTGTGTTTTATTTATTCTAACTAATATTAACTTTGCTTCACCTGGCATGTTCTGTGGACCATCCACAACCCCAGAGGGAATATGGTATGATGGTGACTGCTGCTCTTATAGTTCTGGTTGTGCAGAAGATTGTGATGAGGACGGTTGCCCATATCCTTGCACAGATGTAGTGCCGTGGGGTACCTGTATTTGCCCTGTTGATGGAATCGCTTGTTGCGATATATGTGTAGAATATGAAGGATGGGGATGTCATAATTTTCCTTGTTGTAATCCTACTGATATTTGCACTGGTAATAGACATTGCTGTAAATCAGGAGAAGACTATAATACTGCTACTTTTAAATGTGAGGTTCCTGCTGCTCCTGATGTTTGTGAGAATAATGGTGATAGTGGAACAGGAGATACATACTGTGCAAACAAAGATTCTAGCAAACCTTACTGCTGCGGTAGTGCAGGCAGTGGTCATTGCGAGGCTTGCTGCAGACCAGAAGCAACTCATAAGCACTGTGGTTTATGCGAGAAATGTGATAACAGCGGAGGCCAAGGAAACTGGGCTTGCATTGATCAAGGCCCAAACCAGGATTTAAAAAGTGAGTGCTCTCAAGGCTCATGGACTTGTGTTGGCACTAGTGGTGATAATGCTTGTGTAAGGCAAAGGGATAGTGGTGATTGTGATGGTAATGGTAAGTGCGCTGTTAATGACGATACACAGAACATAGCTGCTGGCTATACTTGTGTGAATGGTCAAGGAGAATTATATCCTGATGTAGCAGATCAATGTGATCCTATTCTAAGATGCAGTGATTGTATGGGAGATAATTGTTATGGTGCTAGTTATACTGCTCCTGCGGATTATAAATGCAGAGGCTTCTGCGATGGTAATGGCCACTGTGACTATGCAGGAAACGCTGCTGCGTGGCCAAATAATAGATGTGGTGATCCATGTGGCAATGCCGTTGCTGACTGTGGAGAGACTTGTGATGATGGAGGAGGAGGTTGCTGCTCAGCAGATTGCACCTCAGCCCTAGGAACAGGTACTCTTTGTAATAGTGCATGGGCTTGCACCAGTAATGATTTAGCAAACGGTGCTTATAATAACGGAGGATATGGATACGAAACACAAGGTTATTGCAATGGAGCAGGCACCTGCAACCGCGCAGGAAGTGCAAGAGAACCAGATAATGCTCAAAGTGCTTGCGAATGCGAAGTCACAGGAAGCCAAGCAGCTTGTAGTGGAGGAGAAAGTAATTGCTGGGGTAACAATGACTGCTGCGGAGATGATGGAGCAGCTGATGACTACATGGGAGCATCAAGCACCTGGACTTGTTGTGTAGATGGAGTATGGCAAGCAAACCCAGACTTATACAGAGCTTGCTGCGAAGCATATGACCCCGACACAGACGAATGCCAAGGAGCAGATACTAATTGTTGGGATGTATCAGCAGCAAGATGCTGCGGAGACGACACAACAAGCGATGACTGGTGCGCAGGAGCATACACAGCATGCGTAGACGGAACATTCAGAACCAATGCCGATGCTTATACATACGTATGTACATGCGGAGGAGGAAGCTGGGCAACAGGAGGAGAAAGCTCAGGATTCGGAGGATACACAACAGGAACAGAAACACAGTGCTGCGGAGATGATGGTAGTGAAAACTACAGAACCCAAAAAGGACATGGAGACAATAATGCTCAATACGGAAACATAGCATGGGTAACAGGAACAACCAGATGCTGCGACAATACTGATAATATAGATTACAACGACAATTGCATCACATCAGTAAACACAGTAGGCACAGGAAGAGCAATAGACACAGGATATACAGGAGCAGACCAATACTCAGTACCATACTACAACGGAGGAGCAAGCCATGGATGGCTAGAATGCGACTACTATGCTGGGCAGGAGAAGCAGTAGGAGAATACCAACCAGGAAGCACAGCAAACGGAGGAAGAGCAGACCAAGGAAGCAACGCATACGGATACGCAGAATGCTGCGGAGATGATGCAAGTGAAGTCACTTCAACAGATGACAAATACAACCACGTTAACAACAACATAGCATGGGCAGGAGGAACAACAAGATGCTGCAATGCAAATGACTGCTTATCAGACGGAGGAACCTGCTATGCAAGCACAACAAACTCAGCAAACTACGGAAACATAGCATACATGCCATCAGGCCTAAACCCAGGAGGAAACGACAACATAGCCTTCTGCTACGGCGGAGGAGGAGTAGACGGAGGAGCAAGCTGGCTAGACTGCGACGCCAACAGCTGGTACACTAACTGGTGCAACAACGCAGCAGTATGCGGAGCAACTGGAGGAGTAACAGCAGGAGAAACAGGAGTAGGAGAATACACAGACACAACAACAACAGGTTGCTGCGGAGACGACTCAGGAGAAGGATATCGTTACAGAGACGAATACTTCTCTGGAGCTGAACTATGGTTTGATGATGACACAACTGATGATGCATGCTGTAGTTACAGCGGCACTGTAGACTGTGTTTATAGTGGAGTTTGTTACACAGCCAACATTGCTCATGACTTAAACGGTGACACAAGAAGCGAAGCAAGATGTTATGGTACCAATGGAAAATGGATAAACACAGACTACCATACCAACTATTGCACACAAGCAGGATACACCTGGAACGTAGGAGAAGGAGACGCAACAGGAGACAACTACGCAGGTAGCTGGGGAAACAACTTAGCTGGCTACTGCAGAGAAAGAGCAGCAACAGAAGGAGCAGGATTCATAGCATCACTACACTGCTGCTGCGGAGATGACTCAGGAGAAAACTACAGAACAGAAGACACATACAGCATGTCAATAGCCTTTGACAATGACCAAGCTGCTTGCTGCGATGTAAGCTCAGACTGCGTAGCAGGAACAACATGCTACACTGCTCAAGCAGCAGGAACAACCAACAGCGGACTAAACCCAGGAGGAAACGATAATTATGCTCATTGCTTTAACAACGCAGGCGTAGGAAGATGGCTAGACTGTGACCAAGCAGACTTCATGGACTACTGGTGCGGAAACATATGCGGACCAAAAAGAGGAGTAAAAAGCCCAAGAACATGCTGCAACCCAGACCCAGCCTGGAACGCAGTATACGCAGGAGAAATAGTAGGAGAATACACAGACACAGTAACCCTGGAATGCTGCGGAGATGACACAGGAGAAAACTATGTATCAAAAGGAGTAGGACCAGACAGATGCTGCAACAATGCAAACGACTGCGTAGACGCAAGCGGCACATGCAGAAGCGGAACAGAAATATGCACAGACACAATAGACAACGACTGCGACGGAGAATCAGACTACGACAACCAAGACGGAAGACACGGAGACAACAACTGCCAAGTAGGAGTAAGTGCCACAACAGTACCAAGCACAGAAGTATGCCCAGGACAATCATTCCAAGTACTATGCACAAAATCAACACCAGCAGTAACAGT
>LSSJ01000039.1 GCA_001595785.1 Euryarchaeota archaeon SM23-78 | reverse complement strand
GCAGAGAAAAAAGGAGAAGAAATACATTTAGAAGCAAGGGCGTGGAATTACAAGCCAGTAATAAGTGCAACAGGAGAAACCTTTGAAAAGGCTTATAAAACCCTAAATGAAATGGTTACTGAAGAAGTGTTTAAGCAAGCAAGGGTATTATAAAGAGAGTAAACAAGATTAATCCAAATATTTTTTTATCTTAACTTTTAATATTTTAATTAACTCCTCATCCATCTTACCAAACATATCAGGAATGTTTAAGACAAAAACCTTTTTTTTAACATCAGGAAACAACTGCTTAAGCTTGTATCTATGCCATTCCTCCATAACAAAGATAATATCGTTTTTCTTCATAAGCAAAGGGAAAGAAGAGGAAGTATATAAAAGGATGGAAACTGGTGAAAATTCTTCGATAATTTAACATAGCATTATTTAAACAAGCTGATTATGGCTCTTGTTTATGAGAACAATCTATATAGACACCAACATTTATATTGATTATTTTGATGGAAGAAGTGATGGGCTAAGATCATTAGGAGAGTTTGCTTATAGTGTTTTAAGAAAAACATTTGAGTGCGAGTTTGTGATAATATTGTCCGGAGTAGTTCTGGATGAATTAAAATATAACACGTACAAGGAAAAAGCAAAGCAATTAATAAAGGACTTAAAAGAAAAAAACAAGATTATAGAAACAGAGACTACAAAAGATGATGAGATAAGAGCAAGGGAAATAGCGAAGCAAAGAAGAACAAGCACTAATGATACAGCGCACGCACTAATTGCTAAGAGAATGAAAGCAGACTATTTAGTAACAAGGAATATTAAGCATTACACTAAACTATTAGATTTAATAGATGTATGCTACTCAGAGAGTTTATAAGCCGAACTCCTTGAACAAAGCCTCTTGTTTATCCAAGTTCTTAAAATGCTCCTCTGCTATCTTGTCTCTAACTTTTCTTGTAAAAGGCTTGTGTTTTTTACCCTTGGTGCTGCCGTAAAGTTTGTTTAAGGTGTGCTCCCAGCTCTCCTTTTTTAGATTAGCAATCTGATGCCTTATAGAGTCTTTTATGAACTCCTGGAAATTAGCATAGCCCTTGGATTTAGTAAGTTTTTTACCTTCCTTGTAAAGGGCTTCTGGAAGCCTAACATTAACAAGTTTAGTAGCCATAAATATCACCTGAATATCAAAGAAATATCAATAATATATAAAGGTATTGGTTTTAGTGGTAAACAAAAAAATATTTATATTCTTAGTGCCAATAGTAGGAGCAGTATTTTATTTTATCTGGACCTATAACATCTTTGAACAAAGAAAACATGCAGGATGGCTAGCCCTGATACCAATCCTAAGCATAATACCAATATTAGGAATACTAGCCTGCCTAGCATTTCTAATCATAATAGGATTTGTGGCGTGGAAGGATAGAAGTTGGTTGGCTTCCACAGAAGATTCTAAAGGAGAGGGTGGAAGCTGAGGATTACCTTTCAACTAAGAGTGTACATTGTTTTTCAAGTTTTTTATTAAAAAGAACAACAGTTTTTTTGTTATCTTGTTTCTGTGTTCCAAACTTAATATGATAATCTATTCCTCTTTCCTTGCAGAAGTTGATAACTATTTGTGCGCATTTTTCATAGAAACCATTACTGCTATAATGACTTGTTTCTACATTATAATTCAGTTTGCCAAAAATAATTCTGTCTACAAAGTCTATCTTATTAAGAATTTCTTTAAGGTCTTGTTCTATAAGATTAGGAGTTGGATAAGGCTCAATACTAACCCATGTCTTTAAGCCGTTATCATGAAGATGTTTTAATGCTTGTATTCTTTTCTCATAAGGAGCACTAAAAGGCTCAAATTCCTTTTTAAACTCAGAGTCTAAAGAAACTAGAGTAATGCCATATTCATTGTTTGAACCATATTTTTCTTTGTTTGTTAAAACTTTAGAATAAATACCTTTAGTAAGAACTGTGCAGCGGATATTATCTTTGTTTAATCTTTCAATGATTTTAAGAGTCATGTCACTTACTTCTTTATGCTTATACATGAAAGGATCTGTCATAAAGCAGAGGTGAACAAACTTAATCTGGTCTTTATACTTAGGAATCTCTTGGTCAAGGAGCTCCAAGGCATTTTCTACTAATTTAGGCTTAATCCACTCATCATAAGACTTGACCTTGCCAAAGCGCTTAGCCATGTTAAAAGCATAGCAAGGGAATCTGCAGCCATGAGCACAGCCTTCTACGTGATTAAGGCAGAAATCAGCGTATTCTACTCCGCTCTTATATAACAAGCTCTTTCTATTGATTCAGCTCACCCCCTGAGATTTATAAAAAACAAAGATTCCTGTCCCCCAGGATATCCTGTCCCTGTATATTATTCCATAATAGCATAATTGAAGCCATTACTCCTGGCTCCTCCCTTCTTTTTAATAGTTTTAGAATATTCTTTTTTGACATGGTTAATGACTTATCAAATGCTTCTCCTGCAGAGTTGCCTTTTAGCAATGAAGAGACTATTAGATTTGATGGTTCAAGAAAAAGGCTTGCTATATTGTCATTTGAAGGTTTTGTTGGCCACCTTTCATCAAACCAGAAACTAAAAGGCGTTTTATAACCAATGAAACATCCGCCTTTTGTAATGCAGGCTTTTCCAAGAGAAGCTGCAGCCCAGCAGGCACGGGCATAAGTAATCCTGTTAGTTAAAAGAAAATGGTTCTTTTTTTCTTCTACCAATATCTCTTCTTTTCCTTCTATCTTGTCACCGTATATTAATCTCTCATTTCCATGAGCATTGAAAAAGATCAGTGAAGGGTCTTGTTTTTGAATTAAATTAGTGAAGTTCTTCTTGGTAAGCCTGGGCCTTGTTAAATCAAGGACTTTGATGTTCTTTGCAGAATCTATTATTTTTTTTGCATAGTAGAAGAGATAACCTGTTGCATCATCATAGTTCGGCCTTGTTACAAGAAGTGTTTTTTTCATTCTGCTAAACTCTTAGAAAACTCGCCATTGGTAAGAGCCTTGATAAAATTAAGCTGGATATCAACAAAGGCTTTTCCTATATCATCCTCTTTCTCTACATGTTCCTTTAATTCCTGCTTGGTAAAGCTTCCCTTTCCGCCAACAGACAGCTTGAAATGCTCAGGAACGCTTGTTTCCAAACGCCACAATACAAGCTCCTTGATATCCTTGTTCATATTATCCCTGTTTTTTCCAGTTTTTTAATAATCTTTTTGCCAAGATCTGAATCATTCTTTATCTCAATCATAGCAGCATTCCAGGTGTAAGGATTATCGTCAACAACCACAATGACATCTTCCTTACGGATCTTGTCAGGAATGTTTGCAAAAATGCGCATGAACTTGGCTTTTTTATCCATTTTAAAACAAGGTAAATACCCTGCATTTTAAATAGGTTTTGGAGTATATAAAACTTTCCAAAGTTTATAAACCCTGCGCACACATGTCCAGTGCACCGAAAAGATCCTGTTTTTGCCGAAATTCTCTCCGTGAACTATTTAAACAACCTATTAATTACTAAACCCATGCGAATAAAAGATATTGATAAAAGTAATAGGCCCAGGGAGAGATTAATGTATGAAGGTGTTGGTGTTCTTTCTGAATAGTTGGGTTCCACATTTGATTCTTATTATGGGGGTGGAAGCGGTTGATTACTTTAATCTGCTCTCAACCTCTTCCTCTTAACCTTTTCAGGTTCAGAAAGATAGCTTTCCTTTGAAGTTATGGGTTTTTCTATTTCTTTCTCAGCTTCTTTTCTGGCTTTTCCAGCAACTCTTCCTCCTCTTTTTGCTGAATCCTGGCATTGCTTGAATCCTTTTGAGTCTTTTGTCCTTGTTATTTCACTGGTTACTTTCTCACCGAGCATAGTAAATATTAATTCTAAATCATTCATATGATCTCTTAAGTTATGTTTTTTCAAGCCTTTATATTGCTTGTATTCCTCAACATTTTTACCGAATGTAGCCTTGCTAATATCATTGGTTAATATTGCAAATTCAACATTCTCATCAACATCTCTTTTTTTCCATTCATCAGTGAGTTCCTGCCTAATAGCAATTCCCCTGACTCTTTTTTCAATCCATTCATCAGAATAACCCTTGGCCCTGTAGAGTTCTTTCATTCTTTTTTGTGCCAGCTCAGGGTCTTGTATTTCCTGCACTCTTTCATAGCCAACTTTTGCAAGCCAGCGCTTAAAAGGCTCTGCTTTTTTAGAGGGTATTGATTGAATTATTCTGAACATGTTTTTGGTATTTGCACAGTCTGTTTCCCTTAGTTTACCATCTTCAGCAGGTAATTTCAACTGTACCCAAATTGGGGACAGTTCAAGTTTGTGAAATTCTCTGTCCTTAACCTTTCCCCAGTATTGTCTTGGTGTTGGGCTATCTGTGAGAACAGCAATTACATCAATAACAGAGAAAAACCACTCATTATCATACCAGGTTCTTCTTATCTTTTTACCTTCAAAGACAACCAATGCTTTGTCAGAATCCTTGTTTTTTGCCATGGTATTAAGAAAGATATGGTTGCTTATAAACCTTACGTGCAGGTGTCCAGTGCCAAAGGCAGTGGGCTCAAAAATTTCTAATTTTTGTTGTCCAGTGGAGAACGAAAAGATTACGGATTTTTATTATAGCATTATTTAAACAAGCTAATTAAAAATCAACCCATGCGAATAAAAGATATAAATAAAAGTAATAGGCCCAGGGAGAGACTAATGTATGAAGGTGTTGGTGTTCTTTCTGATGCTGAACTACTATCCATTATCCTTCAGAATGGTTTTAAAGGGGAGAATGTTGTTGATAACTAAAAAAGCATACCTCTTTATTTACATAAGAATTGGTTTCCTTTTTTAGAATCAACAATCTAGCTATATATTCAACAATGCTTTTTTAGTTCCAAGAATCTTGTTTTTTTAAAGCAAGATTGTTGATATGAGTAATAAGCTTATTAGTGAGTATGGGCTTGAAGAGCTTAATAATCTGAGTGTATATGAACTGATTAAGATTA
>LSSJ01000038.1 GCA_001595785.1 Euryarchaeota archaeon SM23-78 | reverse complement strand
ATGATTACTGCTGCTTCGAATAATAACCCAAAAATTATGTTCACACTGCTTAAAGTTCTGTAATCCATGCCTTCAAGCATATTACTCACTCCAAGCAAAAGAAAAATGCCTGTAAAGATAAAAGGGAATACCATGAGAAAGCCAGATTCCATGTGATACTTATCCACAAGTATATAAGTAACTATTATTGTGAGCAGAACAGGAGATAAACCTATCAAAGTGTTAAAAGGATCTGACAAGGTTATAATGGTAAGAAAGACAATTATCCCAAACCAAACCACTAATGCTACCAGACAAGTTGCTCTTATAATCTTATGAACCACATCATAAGGGAGCTGCTCATAGTCAGTTACAGACTCCAAACTCTTAAGCTGTTCTTCAACATGCTCCACATCACCTTCCATTCTCTTCTCTTCATATTCATGTAATTCTTCCTCTACCTTTAAGAAGCCTTCTTCTAATTCCTCATCTTTCTTAGAAGGAACATGTTTTTTATCTTTTTTCAACAAAACACCCCTTTTTGTGAGTATAACATATATAGGTAAAACAGTTTTTATATGTTTTTTGGTGTTTAAAGGGAAATCAAGTGCTGGTTATCTTGTTAATTGTTTTTTTGTTATGAACTCAATATCATATTCTATTCTCTCAGCCACTGTTTTCTTGGTGAGAAGGTTATACATGGTGTGTGCTCCTAATGCCCCTTGTTCTCTTGGTTTTGTATTAACTTCGCTCAGCAGTTTTCCTTTTTTTAATGCAGCCAATCCTCCCTCTGTCATGTCAAATCCGCATATAGGTATTTTTTTGTTTAATTCCTCCATTGCTTTAATTGCTCCTAGTGCCATGTTGTCGCTTGTGGAAAATATTGCATCAACTTTATTTTTCTTCATGTATTCAAGGGTTTTTTCATAAGCAGTGCTTTCTTGAAAGTGTCCTACGATTACTTTTGTTTTATACTCTTTTCCCATCGCATCTATAAACCCAGGCACTCTTTGGGTAAAGTTGCCTTCTAGATGTCCTTTAAGTATGAGTACATTTGAACCTTTCTTTAGGTGTTTTTTCAAGTATTCCCCTGTAAGATATCCTCCTTTATAGTTATCAAATCCTATGAATGTGTATTTATTTTCTTCTAGTTCAATATCTGTGTCTAATATTAATAAGGGAATGTTCAATTTGTTTATTTTGTCAACTATTTTCTTTAATCTTTTTGGCTGGATTGGAGCAAGCATGATTCCATCCATTCCTTCAGATATAAATTCTTTTAGTATTTCTTCTTGTTCATTAATATCAAAGTCTTTTAGCGGAGATTTAAAGATTAGTTCCATGTCTTTGTATCCCTGTGCTGTTTGTCTGATGCTTTCTTTTACATCTATTGCCCAGAAAGGATTTGACTGGTTTTTCAAGCAGACTCCTACTCTGAATCTTTTTGAAGTGAGTTTGGTGGCTTTGGTCAGAACATCTATGCTTTGCTTGTATAGTATTTCTTTGTGCAGTTGTGAGAGTAAGTGGATACAGTAATGTACTTCTGATATTTGCAGAGGTGATTTACTTTTTTTATAATAATTCTTGAATAAGTCTTCTGTCCTACCAAAGATTTCAGCTAAGTGTTTGGTGTCTGTTGAGGAGAAGTTGTATTTTTGTTCATAAACTGTATTAAACACCAATCTTAGAAGAGCATAAGTATTATCATGCACTGGTTTTTTTAGTTTTAATATTGTAGAGTATAGTTCTTTTAAAATGAATATTTCTTTTGGTCTTTTTTGGTGTAGTTGCAGTAAGAAGAAGGTTTCGTTTAGGTTTGATGAAAACTGTGGCGGATTATGAGTTAGTGCTTCTTTTATCACTATATAGCTTCTTCTAAGGAGTGCATCAGGATTGCTTAGAGCAGGTTTCAGGGTTCTGCTAATTATCACTTTGTTTGGCTGCATTTCTGTTATCTGCATCCCTGGGAATCTTTCAACTATTTTTGTTATTGTTTCTGGTATTTTTTCTTCACTGTGTATGGTTATTGTTGCCTCTGCTTCTAAGAATAGTTTTTCAAGCATGTTTTCTATTAATACTTCATTATATGGTATTATGATGTTTTCTGGTGTTTTCTCTATACCTGGTGATATTATCAAGTCTGCTTCAGACTCATCTACTTCTACATACTGCCCTGGCTTTAGATTGTGCTCTTTTACCCATTTAGCTGGCAGGGCTATTGTTAGTGTTGCTGGTCCTGTTCGTGTTACTTTCCTGTACATGCATATAAGGAGGGATGTTCTAGTATTTAAATATAATTATTATAATTACATAATTTAATATAGTTATAGTACTACTGCGGAGTGATAAAGATGGAAGAATTCAATAATATCTTGAGCAGAAGTAAAATCTATGCGCATCCAGAAAGATTAACACAATGGATGAAAACAGGGAAAACCCTACCAATAACTGCAGAAATAGACCCAACAAATAAATGCAACTATAACTGCAAATACTGCGCCGGAAACAAAATTCCTTCCCAAGCAGAACTAACATATAATCAGATGAAAACAATAATTGATAAAATCTCGCCATTTATCAAAGGAATCTTGTTCACAGGAGGAGGCGAGCCCCTAATAAATCCAGAAACTACGAAGGCCATAAGTTATGCTCATAAAAAAAATATTGATGTTGGTCTGGTAACAAATGGTTCTTTACTGCACACAGTAAATCAAAAGCAACTCCTTTCTGATTGTGAATGGATAAGAATCGGTATTGATGCTGCAAACCAGGAAACATATGCTAAAAGAAAAAACATTCCTAAAGAGAACTATCAAAAAGTATGGAATAACATATCTGAGCTTGTAAAAACAAGGAACAAGCACAATCTTGAATGTACAATAGGTGTTGCTTACCTGACAGAAAATGAAGAAAAAAGAGAGCTGGAAGCATTCACCCGATTAGCAAGAGATTACAAAGTGGATTATGTACAGTTCCGGCCATATCATCATGTTAATAACAACCTGATAAAAGTCATTAAAGAACTCAAACAACTAAAAACAGATAAATTCAAAGTTCTTTATTCAAGAGAAAAATACAAAAGAGAGAAATTTGACTACAAACAAGCGTTTGGCGACGAATTCCGCTTTGTTATTTCAGCAACAGGAGATGTTTACCCAGACTGCTTTACAAGAGGATTGGCTGGTTTTTCATACGGCAATCTTCTTAAACAGTCATTTGAAGGGATTTGGTCTTCAGAAAAAAGAAAAAGAATTCTAGAAAGCAAATTGCAGCAAGAAAATTGTCCCCCACAATGTAAACATGATGAATTAAATCAATTGCTGTGGTTAATCAACCGCTCTAAAGAAGAAGCTGAACATAAAAATTTTGTATGAGGTAGAAAAATGAATCTAAAAACAAAGGTGATAGCTATGAGAAAACCAAACTTAGGAGAAATACTAAGGAAACAAACAAGCAAAGTGAAAAACAAGATTGCCAGAAAACTACTTCCGCAGATCGAAGCAGAAAAATACAGAAGACTGCTAAGAGAAAATTATTTGGAAGATAAAATTCTTGACATAGATAAATGCCGTGTTAGGCCAATGATAGAAGCATTTGAGGAATATGGGTTAAAATATAACATAATCTCAGATGTCAAAGACTGTGCAAAAAGGCAAAAAGAACGAACATACACATTTAGGGTATGGAGTCTTAACAAATCTAAAGCCTTGAAAAACCCAGCGTTTTACAGTGTATTAAAAAAAAATGACAGCGGCAGTATTAATGAATCTTCAATAAGCTGTGGATTGTCAACAAATGAACAGTACGAAGCAACAAGTAGGATGTTTGACCAACTCTCATTAATGTTTGGCCATAGTTTTATCGAAAGAACTGAACTTGACACAGCTCCTCTTTTTGAAGGAAAAGAAATTTACAGAATGTATGAGTTTGGATATGTCTATGATGGATGGACTAGGGGAGGTAGAGGAGGAGAACCAAAAATTGTGTTGATTAATGCAATATGGTGATAATAGAAGAGACAATAAATAAGAAAGAATATTTTATTAACTTTTTTAAATAACAACAAACTCCCTTGCTTTAATGAAAGAAACAATAATCCCTAAAATCGAAGTAAAAAAAGCTAGCATCACAACTTTAGAAGTTGAAGCTATTGTTAACCCTGCTAACAGCTTTGGTTTTATGGGAGGAGGGGTTGCTGGTGTTATTAAGCGAGTAGGTGGACAGATTATTGAGGAAGAAGCTATTGAGCAGGCTCCTATACAGGTTGGACAGGCAGTGCTTACAACTGCTGGTGACTTGGTTTGTAACAAGGTTATTCATGCTCCTACCATGCACAACCCTGCAGAGCTAACAGACTCTCATAAAGTGCTCTGCGCTGTTAAGGCTGCTCTTGAACTAGCAGATAAGCAAGGCTTTAAGAGCCTTGGAATGCCTGGCATGGGCACAGGAGTTGGTGGCTTGGACAAATTAGAAGCAGCAAAAACGATTGTTAAGGCTATTAAGGAGACAGAGTTCAAGCATTTAGAAAAGATAATGCTCATTGATATTGATGATGAAATGGTGAGTGCTTTTGAACAAGCAGTAAAAAAATGAAGCAGGAATATAAATTAATATGTCTTGACTGTGATGGTGTTCTGGTTGAAGGAAGAGAGTTCTGGATGGATGTACATAAGGCTTTTGGAACTCATGAACAAGGCAAGATGTTGACAGAAAAGTATCTTTATAATGATTACAAAAAACTGGTTGAAGAAGTGGCGCATAAACTCTGGAAAGGAAAGGATGCAAAGCCTTTTCTTGATTTAGTTAAGAATCGTAAATATATGAAAGGCATAAAAGAGTTTTTTGATTTTATAAAGAAGAAGGGTTGGGTGTGTGCAATCATTAGTGGAAACGATCTTTCTCTTAGTAGACGAGTGCAAAAGGATTTTGGTGTTGATTATGTTTTTGCTAATGAACTTGTTATCAAGGATGGAAAAGTGAGTGGAAAGTATAACTGGATGGTTGGTGCTGGCAGGGAAAGAAAAGCTAAAATTATTGAAGACTTATGCAGAAAGCTAGGAATAGATTTAAATGAAGTCATCTATATCGGAGACACGCATTATGATATTGAAGCCTTTAAAACTGTTGGCAAAGCAATCGCGTTTAATGCTGAATCTGAAGAATTAAAAAAACTTGCACACGTTGTTGTTGACAGCCAGGATTTAAGAGATGTTATTCCGCACCTAGAAACTTAGATACTTAATGCTTCATCAACCTCTTGCTTCATCCTGGCTTCATACTCATACTTTTTTTCTCCTTCTTTCTGCTCCTCACTCATAAGCTTGATAAGATTCTTAATCATTTCTTCTTCTTTGTCTGAAAAACTGGTCTTAATCCTGCCAACGTGCTCTTTGATTATTTCCTCTTCTATCTGCTCAACAGTTCCAGAACTAACCCTTATCTCTTCAAATTCTTGAGACGATAATTTAGATGTGTTTCTCATAACAAAAAAAGCAGATTTATTATATATATTTTTGAAAAAGCCTTTGAAATCAATGTCACTTGGCTTGCCACTCCTAAGCATGCCAGAAACCCTTATTAAGACAATGGTGTTGTTAAACTCTTTTTTCTGAAGCTTGGCTTCAAATGCATGATTAACCTCTTCAGCACTCTTATCCTCTGCATCAACCTCTATTCTATAAACATTCTTAATATTAAGAGGCTGGAACTCAAGCTTACCTTCATCATAAATGTAAAAACCTCCTCTTCCCAGCTTCCAGAGCTCTGCAAAGTTAGCAGGAAAAACAGGGCCTGGATACACCAAGTTCTTATAATCTCTTAAGTCTTTTTGCTCAACTATGTGTACATGCCCACCTGCATAGTACTCAAAGCCCCTGGGTAACTCTGTTGCTGGTATTGACTCCATCATTTCTAATTCCTTAGGTTTTAGCTCATCAATGGCTGTGTGGAACATGAAAATCTTAAAACCAGATTCTTGCTCAAGGCTCTGGACATCCAAGAGCTGATAATCCTTTCTCTCAAGGCTTCCTTTCTTGCCTCTTATACCAGTAATCTTTGCCCCTGTCTTAACATCAGGCGTAAATCTCAGCACCAGCTTATCACCAACAACTTTTCCCTTCATAACATTAACCAAGAATTCTGCTTCTTCAAGCACATCAAGAATGGTTCTTCCAGAAGGACTGTAATCATGACTGCCAGGCACAGCATAAACAGGAATGCCCTGCTTTTTAAGTCTTTTAAGCAGAATAACTGCTTGTTTCAAATGATCCAAGGCTGGCATTGCCGTGTTAAATAAATCACCTGCTATTAGCACAAAATCAACCTGAGCTTCAAGGATTATATGAACAGCTCTTCTAAAAGCCTCAAGATTCAGGTTTTTTAGAGCTGGGTCTCTCCAAGCCCCTATATGCACATCTGCTAGGTGAGCGAATTTCATGGAGAAGAGAAAGTTGGGTTGATATAAAAAGGTTTAGGAAAGGCTTAACGAGTATCAAATTCATAGTCCAAAGAACGACCTATGTTGGCTTTTTCTTTGTCAAGAATTCCTATAAGACGAGCAGTAAAGGGTTTTCTTACCTTGTTCTCAAATTCTAGTATTGCAGCATCAGCTGTTTTAAAGCCCTCTGTTCCTAATGCCTTATAAGCAAGCATTTGATTCTTAAACTGCTTTAACAAGCTCTGTAAATCTATTAAAACGTGTGCAGCCTCTCTGAGCAGAGGGGTTTTGCTCTTTGCAAGGTCATGAGCCAGATGATACAGGATTCTAAGCTTATTCTCAATAAAAATCCCTAATCCTGCTAGCATAAGATTGGAGTTAGGTCTTCCAAATTTATATCTATATTCATCATTCATGACCTTAATAATATCTTTGAGGTGCTCATCAATCCTTTTTTCAAGACCAGGAATTAGCCCAATAGCTGAAGTTAACTTATCAGCAGCAACATCAAGGTCATGCACTATTTCTCTTGCAATTTTTTCTACTTTATCCATGTTTAATTATATCTAAGCTTGTTCATATTTAAATATTTCTTAAAATAACTTCTCAACCAAAACATTTAAATCAAATAAATGATAATCTTCTTGAAAAAGAGGGTGGTGCTGTGAGACACTGGATTATCAAGCTGTATAAGAAAGCCAATGATAAAGGCTTTGCTCTGGGTGCTTTTAATTTCTCTACTAATGAGATTCTTAAAGGCATTGTTGATGCTGCTGTTAAGCTCAAAGCACCCATAATCATTGAGACCAGTGAAGGTGAGAGGAACTTCTTTGGATTGGAAGAAAGTGTGGCTGTTTATCACGCTATTAAAAAGAAGTATCCTCATGTAATCCTGCATGCTGACCATACAAAATCATTTGAGGAAATAAAAAGGATAATTGCTGCAGGCTATCCTTCTGTTCATTTTGATGGTTCAAAGCTCTCATTTAGACATAACATTAGAGAGACTAAAAGGGCTGCTGAGTATGCTCATGCACATGATGTTTTTATTGAAGGAGAACTAGGAGGCATAGTGGGTGGCTCAACCATGCATAAAAAGAGCTTAAAAGATGTGCTTACCAAAGATATCATGACAGACCCTGAGCAGGCAAAGGAGTTTGTTGAACTAACAGGCATTGACTCTCTTGCTATTAGTATTGGTAATGCTCACGGCATATGGAAGGACAAGCCAAAATTAGATTTTGAAAGACTAAAAGCTATTGCAAAGGCAACAGGCAAGTTCCTTGTATTGCACGGTGGTTCTGGGATTAGTGCATCTGATTTCAGAAAAGCCATAAGCCTAGGAATCAATAAGATTAATATTAACACTGAGATGAGAGTTGCTTATGCCCATGCCCTTCTGAAAGGCCTGCATAACAGAGAGGACTATGTTCCTTACCATTATCTAAAAGATGTGAGTGCTGCTGTGTCTAAGGTTGTTGAGGAGAAGATAATTATTTTTAAAGCAGAGAATAAGATTTAAGCCTGTCCCTGTTTGAGAACTCAAGACTTAAGTTAATTTAAATTTAATTTAAAATTTTAAAATAATTCATTGCTCGCTCACTATGTTCGCGAGGGAAAACATGAAACTAGCAATCGGCATTGATATGGGTGGTTCTAAGATACTAGGCATTTTAATGGATGAGAAAGGCAGGATTATTAAGAGTTATAGAAGACCAACCCAAGCTGATAAGCCAAGAAGAAAGATTATTGCTAATCTTGTTGAAGTAATAAATAATTTAAAGACAAAAGAGGTGGTAGGGGTTGGTATTGGTATCCCTGGGATAGCTGACCAAAAAGGAAGACTACAACTAATTCCTAATGTACAAAAGCTTAGAGGGGTTAATCTAAGAAAAGAACTAGAAAAAAGAGTCAGATTAAAGGTTAGAGTTGAGAATGATGCTAATTTATTTGCTCTTGCAGAGCACAGGCACGGCGCTGCCAAGGGTTGCAATAATTCTATTGGGATAATCATTGGAACAGGGGTTGGCACAGGAATAGTTATTGATAACCAAATATATTCTGGCTCTGGGGGTGCTGCTGGAGAGGCAGGACACACCAAGCTGGTGGTTAATAAGGAGGTTATAGAGGTTGAGGACTTAATATCAGGTCCTGACATTGTGAGAAGATACGAGGCGCTTAGTGGAAAAAGAGCTCATACTCCTAGAGTTATTCTTAACAAAAAAGATCCGTTTGCTAGACAGGTTTATGAAGAAATTGTGTTTTACATAGGCTTGTTCTTTGCAAACTTAATAAACACCTTTAATCCTGAGGCTATTGTTATTGGCGGAGGAGTGAGCAACCTGCCTTTTTACTCTGATATTCGAAAAGTTGTAAAAAAATACGCTCATCCTTATATGGCTAAGATGTGCAAGATAAAAAAATATGCTTTGGGCGATGATTCTGGTGTTATAGGAGCGGCTGAGCTGGTTTTCTGTGATTAGACGAGAAGAGTCTCGGGTCTCTCGAAACTTTAGAAAAACATTTATATTAAGACTTATGACTAAATATAGTGTGTAGGATATAGATTTGAATAGTTAAGTATATACTGGTGAATTAAGGTGGGCTTATTTACGAATGTTGGTAATTTTTTTCTTTCACCTATCTGGCTCTATGCTCTTCTATTATTAATCCCTTTTTTCCTATTGTATCTTATAAGACCTAAGCCTAAGCACGAGGTAATCCCTAGTCTTATGTTCTTATTCAAAGATTTGGGAAGAAATAGGAGAACCAATTTTTTCAGAAGACTAATAAGGGATTTATTGTTCTTGCTTCAGCTCCTGGTCTTGTTGTTCCTCCTCTTCTCAGTTGCCAAGCCATACATCAATGTTGCTAAAGAATCTTTTTTCAAGAACACTGTGCTTGTGCTTGATGTAAGTGCAAGTATGAAAGCAGATTATCAAGGAGGAACCCGCTTTGAAGAAGCAGTTAATCTGGCTAAGAATAATCTTGGAGTTGTAAACACACTGGTGCTTGCTAAGAAGACTCCTGAGGTGGTACTGGTAGACGAAGACTCCATTGAAACTAGAAGAGAGCTTAACAGGCTAGAACCCCTGGACACGCCTACTAATCTTTATGATGCTATTAGCACTGCAGGTGGCTATGCTAAGAGTACTTCAAGAGTCGTGGTTATCAGTGATTTTATTGACACAGAAACAGATACTGGTCTTGAAACTGCTAAGAAGACTCTCGAGGCCCAAGGTATAAAAGTGGATTTTCTAAGAGTGTTTGAACCTGTTAATAATGTGGGCATAGTAGACCTTTCTATAGATGAAAAAAAGACAAGCGCGGTTATTAAGAACTATAACCAGCAAGACGTAGAGGTAGAAGTAGAGGTTGGTGAGTTAAAAGAAACCATTAATATTCCTGCTGATTCCAAAGAGTTGTTCACCTTCTCAACACCCGCAGGCACTAGTAAACTTGAATTAGATGTGCAGGACTTGAAAGACGAGTTTGAAGCTGATAACTCTGTTTTCATAAGCACACCAGAGGATGTTAAGAAAAGAGTGCTCTTAATAACCAATAATCCTAATCCAGAAAAGACTTTTTTATTCAATGCTTTTGATGTAATGAAGAACGTGATTATTGAGGTTGCTATTCCTCCTAAGATTCCTGACCTTAATGGTTATGACTTATTCATATTCAAGGACATAGACCCCAAACTAATTCTTCCAGGCACTTTTAAAGGAGTGAAAAAAGAGGTGGAGGATTATGGAAAAACAGTTATTATTACTGCTCAGCCAGACCTTGCCAGCATTGACTTTTTTGGGTTATTACCTTTGATTTATAATGAGACTATTACTTCTAGCACCAACATCCTTAGTAGTAGTGGTGAGAGCTTAACAGCCAACATTGAGTTTGGTATTACCAAAAAATATTTTAGAGTGAGTCCTTGGGAAGGGGTTAGTCTTGTAGTGATAGCTGCTACTGAGGACCAAACGCCTTTAATAACCTTTAACACTCTTAAAAACGGAAAAGTATTTTTCTATGGCATTCTCGACGAGGATGAAGAAGCAGACACCAGCTTTGGAAAGAGCCCTGTTTATTTTGTGTTCTGGAAAAGACTGGTTGAGTTTGCCACAGACACACCTTCTATTAAGAACCTGAACTTCAAGACTGGAAGTGTGTTGAACTTTAAAGAAGAGCAAAGGATTCAGACTCCTAAAGGAAGAATTACAGCTCAGAGTCTTAGCCTCGATAATACAGGTCTTTACACCTTGAATGACAGAACAATTGCTATTAATCTCCTGAATGAAGAAGAGTCAAATGTTAATAATGAGGCCAGCTATGCAGAAGAAGGAGTGTATCAAGCGAGCGATAGGTTCAAGGAAAAAGTGCCTTTTGAACTAACCTATTACTTCATAATAGCAGCTATTATCTTGCTCTTAATAGAATTCCTTTATATCAAGTTAAGAGGTGACTTATAAGTGGATATCAATATTAGTAATGTGCTAGAACCACAAGCCTTGCTATGGCTAGTACCCATACTTATAATATTCCTGTTTCTCTTGTTCAAGAGATTTGTAAGGGATGATTTAGTAGATAAAAAACAGCAGAAAAAGTTCAAAAGAGTAATCTTTGTTACAAGACTGCTAATATTCCTTCTCTTAGTAGCAGTGCTTGCAAAGCCTTTTGGAGAGGTAAAGGTGAGTTCTCCTGGCAACCCTAAGATTATCATCCTAATAGATAACACTACATCCATGGAGGTGATGAACACTGCTTTTATTCCTGAGCTCAAAAAAGAGCTTGACAAGCAGGTACCTGTTAGTTTAGAAAACATTGGCTCTGGCTTAAAATCAGACCTTGCAGACAGAATCCTTGATTATCTTGAGAAAGACACCAATCTTTTATTAATAACAGATGGTAATGTTAATGAAGGAACAGAACTAGGAGATATTGCTCTGCTAGCAGCTAATCTTAACAGCACTATAAGCGCGATTCAAATAGAAGAAAAAGAAAAAGAAACAGGCGTTTATATATCAGGTCCTGAGAGCACAGTAGCAGGAGTTGAGAATACTTATGTTGTAAGGATTCTGAACCTTGGAGCTCAAGAGGTAAGAGTAAAGATAACTGTTGATGATGAGGTTATTATTAATGAGGTGAGCAAGAAGGACAGATATGTTTTTCAAAAAGAGTTTGATGAAGGTGACCACAGAATAATAGCAGAGGTGAGCGCTGCACAGGATTACTTTGAGAATAACAACGTATTTTATAAGACTGTGAGTGTGGTGAAAAAACCCAAGATTCTGCTCTTAATGGAAGGCTCTGCTCCTTTTGAACAAATAGTAAATGAGTTATATGATGTTACAAAGCAGAGAAGCATACCAGATAATGTTAATGATTACTATGCTGTTATCATCTATGACTTGCCAGCTAATATAAGAGGAGTTGATAAGCTTGCTGACTACCTGGTAGACAAGGAAGGAGGTTTTTATGGGAATGGCTTGTTTGTGGTGGGAGGCTTTGATAGCTTTGACAGAGGTGATTATAAGAATTCATTGCTAGAATCATATCTGCCTGTTTATGTGGGCAAAGCAGCGCGAAGAAGAGGCTCTAGTAATATTGTTCTGGCCATTGACTTCTCAGGCAGTAGTGGAGACAGGTATGAAGTAATAAGGGATCCTAACACAGGCAAGATTACTGCATTACAAAAGGTGGGCTCAAACATCCAGGATATTGAAAAAGCCCTTGCAGTGAGTGTTATTAATAGTCTAGGACCTGATAATAGTGTAGGAGCCACAATTTTCAGTACTCAGAGCGCTGTTGTGCAAGAACTCCAACCCTTATTCCTAATCAAGAATGAGCTTATTAACAAAATCTCTAGGATTCAGCAGCCCCCAGGCCAATCCTTTTTCCATATAGGTCTTAGTGGTGCTTATAGCTTGCTAAAAGATCATGTTGGGAGTAATAACATCATCTTTATAACTGATGGTAACACTGGCAGTGATAGTATTAGACAACAAACCCTTGACACTGCAAGAACCATTAATGCAAGAGGAGTAAAAATATATCTTGTTGGTACTGGTAGGAATGTTGATGAGAACTTCTTAAAAGATGTTGCTTATAATGGCGGAGGCATATATTTTCCTGCAGACCAGGAGAACAGATTAAAGATATTGTTTGGAGAGCCAGAGGAGAGCAAGTTTGGAGAGTTATTTGACTTATTCATCCTTAATCCTTATCACTTCATCACTCAGAACTTAGAGCTTGATGCCTCTCTTTACGGCTTTAACCAGGTAATACCTAAGAGCAGTGCCCAACTCTTGGTAACTACTCAGCATGGAGAGCCAGCAGTAACTGTGTGGAACTATGGGCTTGGCAGAGTAGCCACTCTTAATGTTTTCAGTGGAAATAACAACCTTGGAGACCTGGTTAACAAAAAGAACTCTATCCTCTTAACCAGGATTACTAACTGGTGTATTGGTGATCCTCAGAGAAAAGAGCCTTACTATGTTGTTATACCTGATTCAAGAGTCAATTATCCTATTGAGGTCATTGTTAAGAGTGACAAGTATCCTAGTGCTGAGGGCTTGAGCTTTACCAGGAGCGGGGAGAATCAGTACATGACAGAACTATTATTAGATAAAACAGGTTTTCACCAGGTGCTTGGGAAGGACTTTGCTATGAACTATGAGCAGGAGTACCAGTTCCTTGGCATGAACCCCAGGCTAGAAGAGGTTGTGAGTATGAGTGGAGGAAAGGTTTTTAAACCAACAGAAACTAATGATATTGTTGATTTTGTAAAAACAGTTTCCAAGAGAACCAAGGTTGAGAAGACAACTATTATCTGGCCTTTCCTACTACTGGCAGTAGTAATATTTTTATTAGAGATTGGAATCCGAAAGATAAGAGAAGTAAAGCTTAATAGGTGATAATAAGTTTAGGTTAAAATTAGGGTTAGCCCATTGTTTGCGTAGCGAGGGTGGGTGATGCCAATTTGCGAGGGCATCATCAACCTAACAATCAAAGCGGAACAGGGGGACATGCCCCCTCCGGGGATACGGAGCCTTCGGAAAAAGAGATTGGGCCGAAGCCTGGTGCTAACCAAAACTAAGATTAAGAGGTCAATAAAAAATGCCTTCAGGTTTCATGGGCAAAAAAGTGAACACCTTTCTCTTACTAATGATACTGCTCGTGCTTATGGGCTTTGGGGGGGTAAGTGTTTATTATCAGTACACCTTCAAGAACATTAATGAGGATTTTGATAGTATTAGCACCAATCTTGCTAGTTGTGAGCAGAATCTAAGCCAGACAGCTGATACCCTGATAAAAGCAATAAGAAAGCTTAACAGCACAGAGCTTGATATCAGGAAGTATGATAAATTGTATGAGGAACAAACAGGACAGCTTGAAGAAACAGAGGAAGACTTGGATAGGACAAAATCAGAGCTTAATAGGATGACTCTACTAGGAGAGGTGTGGAGAAAAGAGAGAGATGCTGCGGTTAGCCAGATAAAGGTGCTTAACAAGAGTATTAGCACTCTTAATAGCCGTATTAATACTCTTGAAAACACAATCAATAGGCTGAAAGATGATATTGATTGCTTACTTGATACTAATGATGCAGATGAAACAGACCTGTGTATTTAGTTAAAATAAAACAATTAAGAAAAAAAATAATTAAAAAAATTAAGAAAAACAAAATAATCAAAAAAAACAATTAAGAAAAAAAAATTAAGAAGATGCCTAAAATAAAAGATTTATTTAACGAGGTAAAGATTGAGATGCTCAAGGTAGCTCTTATCAACACCTTCCTAGATTCAATAATGGTGTTCTTCTTCAGCTACTTCATTGCTTCTTTCTTTAATGTGAAATTCTTATATATTCTTCTGGTCCCAGGCATCATAACCTTTCTTTTCTTTTTAATAAGCTTTGCAGTAAGAATAAAGAAGATGAGGCTTAAAGCCATGGAGGATGCTAATCCACAGGTAAAAGAGATGCTTAGAACCGCGCATGATAATATGGAAGTAGAGAATCTTATGACTATTGCTTTGTTTGAGGAGCTTAAGAGAAAGATGAGAAGTGTTTCCACAGGTAACTTGTTGGAGTCAAAAAAGATTGTGACTAGGATTATAAGCGCAGTGGCTGTTGTTTTCCTAATAATCTTTGTCTCTTCTCTTAATATCAAGCTAGAAAAGATTGATATCCCTTTTGAAAAGCTAAGATTCATGATACCAAGCAGTCCTAAAGATGAGTACACAGAAGGAAACATTGTTGATCTTGTCTTTAATGAGACAGAGGTTGTTTATGGCGAAGCCAGCATTGCCAAGCTAGGCAACGAGGAGATAGACCTTAACATGAATCCTACTATGAGTGAGATAGATTTTAATCAGATTAGTGAGGCAGAAAGAGAATCTTTAAGAGAAGGAAGGATCCCCCAAGAGATAGGGGTTAATCCTGATGCTTTCAGCACCCAGGAAGTATTGGATGAGGCTGAGCAAGCAGCTAATTATAGTCAGAGGATAATAGAGATATTTGAAAAGTAAAGTCCTAAATGCCCGTCGCAGCCGTCAAAAAGCAAAAAGCTTTTTGTGGTGCCAAAAACTTTGTTTTTGAGCACCTTCATTTGCATTTTCGTTTGTGTTTTTTTTAACGAAATGCAAGGCGCGGCGGAGTTTTTGCGAATGTTTTATGAGCAAAAACGGAGTAGGGCATTTAGGACTAAGCTAAAAATATAATAATAATTAATTGGTCGCAAAAACGCGACAGAAAAGGAGGAATAAAAATGATAAAACATCTTGAAAGTATACGTAACATTGAGAAGTTAAAAGATACCTTTGGCAAAGTTACCAAGGAAATAAGTAAGATTATTGTTGGTCAGGAAGAGGTGGTTGAGCAAATCATGGTAGCTATTCTGTGCGACTCTAATGCTTTGCTTGAGAGCTATCCTGGACTTGGAAAGACCACTATGATAAAGACTGTTGCAGAGGTGCTTGACCTAAAATTCAGTCGTATACAAAGCACCCCTGACCTTATGCCCAGTGATATAATAGGAACTTATGTTATTGAGGAGGAGAAGGGAAAGAAGAGTTTCAGGTTTCAGAAAGGACCTGTGTTTGCAAACATTATCCTAGCAGATGAGATTAACAGAGCTACGCCTAAGACTCAGTCAGCTCTGCTAGAAGCTATGCAGGAGAAACAAGTTACTGTGGGTAACCAGACCTTTGCCCTTGACCAGCCTTTCTTTGTGCTAGCAACCCAGAACCCCATAGATATGGAAGGGACCTATCCTTTGCCAGAAGCACAGGTTGACAGGTTCTTGCTTAAGATACTGGTTAATTATCCTAACTTTGATGATGAAATGGAGATAGTAAACAGGTTTACCAAGGCAAAAGAAGCAGATAAAGTAAAGACTCTTCTAAGCAAGGATTCTTTGAAACTACTCCAGAACCTTGCCAAGCAGGTGCCAATAGCAGAGGATATTAAGAAGAGGGCTCTTGAAATTATTACCAAGACAAGGACTGCCAAGGATTTGATTGAGTACGGTGCAAGTCCAAGGGCAAGCATTGGCTTAATCCTTGCTGCAAAAGCAAAGGCCTTGCTTAATGGAAGAAAGTATGTGAGTGCAAAGGATATTGAGGAGATGGCTTACCCAGTCCTAAGGCACAGGATTATCCTTAACTTTAAGGCTGAGAGGGAAGGCAAATCTCCTGATGATGTGATTAGGGAGATAATGAAATAAATATATGTTACTACCATGACCATAGATATCTCTTTTTTAAAGGAACTGGACCGCTTTAACATTGTACTAAAGAAAAGAGTTTTATCCAGGTATCAAGGGGAAAGGCAGAGCCATGCAGAAGGCCAAGGCCTGGTTTTCTCTGATTACAAGGATTATGTGCCTGGTGATGATTTCAGGACTATAGATTGGAAGGTGTATGCTAGGAGTAACAAGTTCTTTGTAAAACAGTTTGAAGAAGAAAGGAACATGACTGTGCACATAATCGTGGATGCTAGTGCTAGCATGGATTATGGTAAGGATATAACCAAGTTTGACTATGCAAGCATGATAGGTCTTGGTTATGCTTACATGGCTCTTAGGAACAATGAGAAGTTTAATTTCTCTACTTTTGCTGAGGGCTTGAATTATCTAAGAGCAAGGAAAGGAATGAATCAATTACTAGCAATTCTTGCTATTCTTGAAAAGCTAAATATTAAAGGAAGAACAGAGCTTAGGAAGACTTTTGACGAGTACAAGAGGTATTTGAGGTCAAAGAGTTTTATGGTGATAATATCAGATTTCTTGTATGATATTAATGAGATTAAATCTGTGCTTTCCAGATTTACCAAACACGAAGTAATAGTAGTCCAGGTGCTTGACCCAAATGAGAGAAGGCTTGCTCTATACGGTGATGTAATCCTTGAGGACAGTGAGCTACACAGCAAGCTAAGAACCTTTATTAGTAATAGATTATTAAGCGGTTACAGGGACAAGATAGATCATCACATACATGCGATTAAAGATGTGTGCGAACACCTAGACCATGACTTTATAAGCATCACAACAGACACGCCCATCTTTGAGACGTTCTATGCTACGTTGAGGACTTAGGAAAAGAATTATCTGCGCTTCTTCCTCGTAACAAACCAGTACCAGATTACTAAGAGAAGTATTACAAAAGCAGCGCCCAGTAAGAACCATAAGGCAATGTTGGGTTCTGCTGTCTGGATTACCTGGATTATTGGTTGGGTTACTGGCTCTGCTACTTTTTCAACAGCTGTTCCTCCAACAGTAACATTTTGGGTTAGGTTTTGAGTTATGTTCTGAGTTACATTCTGGGTTAGATTAGAGATATTAGCACCAAAGGCTTCTGCTGCTCTTGGCACTCCAGTGACAACCATATCAGCTGCTTCTCTTGCAACTTCTGGTGTCACTTCTGCTCCAGCAGCAATTATTTGTTCTTCTACTACTTCTGCAACTTTAGAAACATCCATTCCTACTTCTGGACCAGCCATTAGCACGCTAGTTACTTTTACAGGAGTAGGTCTAAACAGGGTCATTAACTTAATAACCCCTGCTGCTGCCAGAGCAATTAATCCAACAGGAAGAATGCCTTTTAGTTTCTGCATAAAAGTCTCTCTAGATGTCTTCTTAGGAGCAATAATAATGAGTTTGTTAGCCAAGGAATAGTGATTAACCTCTTTGCCTTTCTCAGAATAATGAAACTCATCAACCTTTATCAAGTTAGCTTTGAGGAGGTGCTGAAGATTGTAATGAACCGTTGATAAAGGCAGTTTTAAATCCTTTGCAATCTGGGTTTCTGTACCATCCTTTTTACTAAGCAAATCAAGAATCCTTCTAGAGGTCTTATTACTAATAACCTTGGCTAACTCTCTTGATTCTGATTCTTCTAGTGATACAAGTAAAAAAGGGTCTTCTGGCATGATAAGAATATGTAAGTTAAGAGAGTTTTTAAAGGTTTAGATGAGTTCGAAATAACTTAAAGTTATTTTGGGATCCAAAAAAATCTTTGATTTTTAATGATTTCAAATCAATTTGCACTCTAAAGCATATTTAAATACTATCTTTACTTTACTATTTAGATCACGAGGTGAAATTCATGAAAACTCAGGTTTTTATTATGGGACTGATATTTGGAGTGCTTCTGGTTGCTGGTTGTGCTAAAGAGCAAATAATTGGTGGTGACAAGGACGAGCACGGCTGCTTGATTAGCGCTGGCTACTCCTGGAATGCCACTATCGGTGCTTGCGTAAGGGAATGGGAACTTAATGAAGCTCAAAGAGAAGCTGCAAAGCTTGTTGTTGCGCCACTCAGCTATCCAGTAACTGTTGTCGAAGTTGAAGTGCTTGAGTGCACTGGCTGCTTTAATGTCAAGCTGCAAAGAAATGATAACCAAGCGATGCAAACTATCAAGCTGGTTGACTGGAAGGTAGCCACCCAGGATGATACAGAGCCTAAGGCTTGCACAGAAGAGGCAAAAATTTGCCCTGATGGCAAGACTGTTGTTGCAAGAAACCCTGAACTTAACTGTGAGTTCGACCCTTGCCCCGGAGAAACAGGAGGCACAGGATTGCCTAATCCTGCATCAGTGTATTGCGAAGAGCAAGGCGGGACCTTGAAAATGGTGGAAACAGATGCAGGCACTCAGGGAATCTGCGTATTGGAGGATGGAACTGAGTGCGATGAATGGGCTTATTTCAGAGGAGAATGCCCTGAGCTCGAAAAAACCTTTTGTAAACCAGAGCAGAGAGGAACAGTGGCTTGCACCATGGATTACAGGCCTGTGTGCGGATGGTTTAATGAGAGCATACTGTGCATTAAGTATCCCTGCGCTGCTACTTACAGTAATCCTTGCACTGCTTGCTCTGAAGAGATAGTTAAGTACTGGACAGAAGGTGAGTGCCCTGAGTAAAGAAAATTTTTATTATCCTTATTTTTATTTTAATTAATTCCTATCTGTTTCTCCTTCTCAGCAATCTTAAAAGTTGTTTTTATTACCGTGTCTGGGTTTAGACTAATGCTATGAATGCCTGCTTCTACTAGAAACTCTGCAAAGTCTTCAAAATCACTTGGTGCTTGCCCACATATTCCAATATATTTCCCTTTCTTATTAGCCACCTCTATTACTTCTCTTATTAATTTCTTCACAGCCTCATTCCTCTCATCATATATCTCATTAACCAGCTCTGAATCTCTGTCTAAGCCAAGGACTAACTGGGTTAAATCATTGCTACCTATTGAGAAACCGTCAAAGATATCTAAGAATTCATCTGCTAGCAATACATTGCTGGGTATCTCACACATGCCATAAATCTCTAGCTCATGCTCTCCTTGTACCAGGCCGTTCTCTTTCATCACTGCTATCACTTTTTTTGCTTCATCAATTGTTCTGCAGAAGGGTATCATTATTTTGATATTGGTAAGCCCAAAATCATTTCTTGCTTTTAACAGGGCTTTGCATTCAAGAGCAAAGGCTTCTTTGTAGTTCTCACTGTAGTAACGAGAAGCGCCTCTCCATCCAAGCATAGGGTTGTCTTCTTTTGGTTCAAATAAATGGCCTCCAATTAGATTAGCATACTCATTGCTCTTAAAATCACTTGTCCTCACAATTACTGGCTTTGGATAAAAGGCTGCTGCTATTCTACCTATCCCTCTTGCGAGCGTATTTATAAAGAATTTTTCCTTATCAGAATAACCATTGGTTAAAGAATTAATCTTTGCTTTTAGTTTTTCACTTTCAAGCTCATTAAACTTGAGCAAGGCTAAGGGATGAATCTTTATCTCAGAGTTTATGATAAATTCTTCTCGTGCTAGCCCCACCCCGTCATTAGGAATAAAGCTCTCCTCAAAGGCCTGGTCTGGGTTAGCAACATTCATCATTATCTTGGTCTTGGTCTTAGGCACTGAGCCAAGGTCATGCTCTTGTTTCTCATACTTTAATAATCCTTGGTACACTAACCCTTGGGCTCCTTGACTACAATCAATGGTTACTTCTTGAGCATCATGTAAGGTCTCTGTTGCATGCTCTGTCCCTACAATGCAAGGTATGCCTAGCTCTCTTGACACAATAGCTGCATGACAGGTTCTGCCTCCTCTGTTAGTAACAATAGCGCTTGCTATCTTCATAATAGGCTCCCAGTCAGGGTCTGTCATGTCAGTCACAAGCACCTCTCCTTCTTTGAACTGGTGAATGTTATGGGCTTCTTCTATCACTCTTACCTTCCCGTTTCCTATTTTATCACCCACTGATTCTCCTCTGAGCAATACATTACTCTTCTCCTTAAGAACATACTGAACTAGTTTGGTAAGATCTTTAAGAGCATGCACTGTTTCTGGCCTTGCCTGCACAATGAATAACTGTTTGGTTATGCCATCCTTGGCCCATTCTAAGTCCATTGGTTTATGATGCCCTGCTTTTTCAGAATAGTACTCCTCTACAACACAAGCCCATTTTGCTAGAGTCAGGATTTCATCATCACTAAGCACAAACCTGTTCCTATCCTCTGTTTGTACCGGAATATTTTTAGTGCTCTTATTACCATGAGTATCATAAACCATTTTTATCTCTTTAGAACCCAGCTTCTTCCCAATTATAGATCTGAAGCCTTGTTTAAGAGTGGGTTTAAAAACTATGAATTCATCAGGGTTAACCACTCCTTGTACAATATTCTCTCCTAAGCCATAAGAACCATTAATAATAACTATGTCTTTGAAACCAGACTCTGTACCTATGCTAAACATAACTCCTGAAGAAGCCTTGTCAGAGCGCACCATCTTTTGCACACCAATGCTTAAGCCTATCTTGAAATGGTCAAAGCCTTTGTCCTCTCTGTAACTAATGGCTCTGTTGGTGAATAAACTTGCAAAGCATTTTTTACAAGCATCTAATAATTGAGTCTCTCCCTTAATATTAAGATAAGTTTCTTGCTGGCCTGCAAAGCTAGCATCAGGCAAGTCCTCTGCTGTGGCACTGCTCCTAACAGCAACATCAACATCACTCTTCTCAGGGCTATAAACACTGCACAGGTTTCTGTAATTCTCAACAATCTCTCTTTGTAAGTGATTGGGTATATGGGCTTTTTTTATAAGCTCCCTAATCATGTGCCCTCTGGTTTGTAAATCAGGGATGTTCCTGGTGTCAAGACCATCTAGTAACCTCTTAATCTCATCCTTAATACCTGCTTTTTCTAAAAGATAGAAGTAAGCTTTTGCTGTTACTGCAAAGCCATTAGGAATATTAACTCCTCTGCTAACAAGGTTAGAGTACATCTCTCCAAGAGAAGAATTCTTACCTCCCACAAGAATCGCGTCCTCTATACCGATCTGGTCAAACCACAGAATAAAAGCATTCTCTTTGTCCAAGTCAGGTTCACCTCTTTTTTATTGGCATAACTATCTAAAATCTAGATATGAATGCAAGGTATATAAATCTTTTGCTAAAAAGATTTATGCTCAGAAGCTCTGCCTCTGTTGTATAAATGTTTTGCTGGGAAGATTTAATAATGCCCTTATAATAAAAAATCCAGAACCATCTTCCAAAAAACTTATAAACCCTTCTTGACTAAGCCTTTTTATTAAAAAAGAGGAATAAACTTCATGTCCAAAGACATCTTTGAGATAAGGTTTCATGGTAGGGGTGGCCAGGGTGCTAAAACAGCTGCTGCTCTCTTAGCAGAAGCTGCTATTGAGCAAGGTAAATTTGTTCAGAGCTTTCCTGAATATGGTGCTGAGAGACAGGGAGCGCCGGTTAAGGCTTATACTAGGATTAGTGATAAGCCGATCTATCTTCATTCTGGTGTTACTAATCCTAATGTTGTTGTGGTTGTTGATCAGACCTTGCTTAAGAGTATTCCTGTGACAGAGGGTTTGGATGATGATGGACTTCTTATTATTAATGCTAATCAATCTGTTAATGAAGTTAAGAGCGTGGTTGATTTTAAGGGTAAAATCATTGTTATAGATGCTATTAAGATTGCTCTTGAAGAGCTGGGAAGAGCAGTGACTAACACTGCAATGCTGGGTGTTGTTGAAAAAGCAACTAATATTGTTGATTTTGAATTCCTAAAAAATCATATGTTCAAGCATTTTGAATATCTCCTTGGCAAAGACCTTGCTGAAAAGAATGTTAAGGCTTTTGAAAGAGCATATAATGAGGTTAATGTATGACAGAAGCAAACTCTCAGCACACACATCATGAAGAGCATAAGCAGAAATTAAAGAATTGGAAAGAGATACCTATAGGAGGAAAAATCCTTGAAGCAGGTAATAGCAAGGAGTACAAAACAGGTGATTGGAGGACTTTCAGACCAATACATATACCTGAGAAATGCACTAATTGCATGATTTGCTGGATGGTATGCCCTGATTCCTGCGTAAAGGTCGGAGGGGTTGATGATCCTAACAAAGGCAAAAAAGGAGTGAGTGATAAAGCTAATCTTGGCAACTTCGGAGGCTTTGATTTGGATTATTGCAAGGGTTGTGGTATCTGCGCAGAGGAGTGCCCTTTCAAAGCAATTGAGATGAAAGAGGAAAAGGAGTTCAAAGACTAAGAATTAATTTAAGCCAGTCCGGCGTTTGAGGACCAATGAAAAATTTAGTTTAAAATTAAATAAAAATTAAAAATAAAATAACTACGCTCGCTCACTACGTTCGCGAGGGAAAAAATGGTACAAAAAACTCGTAAAGCATACACAGGAGCTCAGTGCACAGCAGAGGCTATGCGTCAGATTAATCCTGATGTTGTTGCTGCTTATCCTATTACTCCTCAGACTAATATCATGCATTCTTTTTCCCAGTTTGTTGCTGATGGTATTATTGATACTGATTTGGTTACTGTTGAGTCTGAGCATAGTGCTATGAGTGCTTGTGTGGGGGCTAGTGCTGCTGGTGCTCGTGCAATGACAGCAACCAGTGCTAATGGTTTAGCATTAATGTGGGAGATTGTTTATATTGCTTCTAGCACCAGGCTGCCAATAGTTATGAACGTTGTGAACAGGGCATTAAGCGCTCCTATTAATATTCATTGTGACCATTCTGATAGCATGGGTTGTCGTGACACTGGATGGATTCAAATGTATTCTGAGAATGGAGAAGAAGCTTATGAAAACACAATTATGGGAGTAAGAATTGGTGAGCACAAAGATGTCTTATTGCCAGTAATGGTTTGCCAAGATGGATTCATTACCAGTCATAGTGTTGAAACAGCAGAAATCCTTGATGATGAGACTGTTAAGAATTTTGTAGGAGAACATACAGGTCATTATCCTTTGCTTGATGTTGATAAACCAGTGACTTATGGTCCTCTTGACTTGTTTGATTATTATTTTGAGCATAAAAGACAACAAGTACTAGCAATGCAGAATGCAAAGCGTGTTATAAGAGAAGTGTTTGATGAATTTGGTAAAATAACAGGAAAAAAATATGACTTTTTTGAAGGCTACAAGCTTGAAAACGCTGAAAAAGTTATTGTGTGCGCTAATAGCAGTGCAGGAACAGTAAGAGTGGTTGTTGACGAGCTAAGAGCAAAAGGACAAAAAGTCGGTTTGTTAAAGATGAGAGTGTTCAGGCCTTGGCTTAATGAAATGGTTGTTGAAAAGCTTGGAAAGATAAAAGCAGTTGCTGTGCTTGATAGAAGCGATAGCTTTGGAGCCTTTGGAGGACCTATCTTTAGTGAGATAAGAAGCTCATTCCATGAGATAAAAGAAAAACCAAATATTATTGATTACATTTATGGACTAGGAGGAAGAGAACTGGATTTAGAACAGATAAAAAAAGTGTTTAATGAGTTAGAAGAAGTAAAGAAAGGTAATCTTGGTGAAAGAGTGAGATATTTGGGAGTGAGAGAATAAAATGCCAAACATTAGAGAACTTGCATTAACCGGAGAACGATTAGCACCTGGTCATAGGCTTTGCCCTGGTTGTGGTCTTAGTATTATTGCTCGAGCTGTTATGAGAGGCACCAAAGATCCAATCGTGGTAGCCACTGCTACTGGCTGCTTAGAGGTTAGCACAACTATCTATCCATATACTGCTTGGAATGTTCCTTGGATTCATAATGCTTTTGAGAATGCTGCAGCTACTATTAGTGGAGCAGAAGCTGCTTATGAAGTTTTGAAAAAGAAAGGTAAGATTCAGAAAGAAATAAAATTCCTTGCTTTTGGTGGGGACGGAGGAACCTATGACATAGGACTCCAGTCACTTTCAGGAGCCTTAGAAAGAGGACATAACTTTGTTTATGTATGCGTTGATAATGAAGGCTACATGAATTGTTTAAGTTTAGACGCTCTTATAATGACAGAAAAAGGTTTGAAAAGAATTACAGAGATAAAAATAGGAGAAAAAGTTTATGCTTTTAACCAGAAAAATGGAAGCCTAGTTTTGAAAAGGTGCACTGGTATTTTTGATAATGGTGTCAAGAAAGTTTATGAGTTGAGCACCTTACACCACACAATAAAAGCCACTTCAAACCATCCTTTCCTTGTTGTTAAAAGAAGCAGAAGTAAAAAAGAGAATAAGTTAGTCTGGAAAACACTAGCACAACTAAAACCTAATGATGAGGTAATAGTGTTAAAAAAACTGAGACAAGGCAAGAGTTATAATTTCCCTGCTATTAAGCTATCTAAAAAAGGAGATTACAAGGTAAACAAGATTAATGAGGTTAAGATCCCGAAGAAGAGTTCTCCTGCATTAATGGAATTCTTAGGGCTCTTTGTAGGCGATGGGTGGATTCGAACTCATAAAGCAGAAACAGGTTTTGCTCTCCCAAGAAACACAAAAGCAAGAAAGAGATTAAAAGAGGTTTATAGAAAAATATTTAGAAAAGAATTATCTGAAAAAGATAAAAATTATTTTTACATATACTCAGTAAATCTAGCTAAATTTATTGATTCGCTTGGTTTTGGTAATGGAGCAAAGAATAAAATCATTCCAAGCTGGCTTTTTACCTTACCACAAGAAGAAAAAGAAGCCTTTCTCAAAGGATTAATGCTTTCAGATGGATACAAAATAGGAAGAAGCCACAGATATGTATCTGCAAGTATTGAGTTGTTAAAAACACTAAGATTATTGCTACAAACAATGACTTACAGAGTGGGAAAGATACATCAACAAAAGAAAAAGAAGGGAAGCCTCGTAGTTTACAGAGAGTTATTAGAAGATTCCAGTTATGGATACATCTGTTTTAGTAAAAAGAAACAACCTGACATTAAAAAATATCTTTCTCAAACAAAACAAAGAGACTTCTTAGCAGATAATGAATGGTTTAGCTCTGAAAAAATAATTTCTGTTAAGTTTGTAAAGGAACAACCAACTTTAGACTTAAGAGTTGAAGGCGAGCACAACTTTGTGGCTGACGGTATAGTGGTGCATAACACAGGCATTCAGAGAAGTAGCAGCACTCCTTTTGGTGCATGGACCAATACATCTCAAGTAGGAAAAGTGCATAAAGGTAAAGAACAGTTCAAAAAAGACTTGACAGCAGTGGTTGCAGGTCATCATATCCCTTATGTTGCTCAAGCCAGCCCTCATAATTATATGGATTTGGTTAGAAAAGCAGAAAAAGCCTTTGCAGTCAAAGGACCTGCCTTTATCAATGTGCTAAGTCCTTGTGTTCCTGGATGGAAATATCCAATGCACTTAACCTTAAAGCTTGCTAAGATGGCAGTTGACACTTGTTTCTGGCCTTTATTTGAAGTGGATAATGGTAAGTGGATACTGAACTATGACCCTGGCGATAATAAAAAGACAGTAATTGAATGGCTTAAGATGCAGAAAAGGTTCAGGCATTTAATGAAGCCAGAAAACCAACACATCATTGAACAGCTCCAAAAGAATATTGATACTAGATGGGAAGAGCTGAAGAGATGGTGTGGCAAAGGATAATCATTTCTTTGATCTAACATAAACACAATGTACAGAGTCTTTCTCAGGAATGTTCCAAGTACGGGGATGGAGAGCTAATAATCTAGGCAAAATTACTATCTCATACTGATTCTGTTTGTACTCGCCAACAAGATATTCAGATACATTCTTAATGTTCTCATGAAATTTTTCTGACTTACAATCTAGACTACTAAGCAAAGAATAACCTTGAGATTCTAGTAAATCATGCAGTCTTTCATATCCTAAAGCCAAAGGTATTTTCATTTTTTTAGGTAATTTATCCATTGATTAAAGAAAGAGCGCCTTATTTATAAAATTTGTCCTTTTTACTATTACAAAGGAGTATCTAAATAAACTCTTTTGTCTCTATTTCTAACTATAACCCTTAAGTAAAATAATAAAGAAAAAACAAAAAATCTATTTCCTCTTCCTCTTAAACTTCCTCTTAACATGTGGGTGTAAGTACAAGAGGTCTATAAAGAAGATGAACACCCAGAACAGGATAGTCTTAAGGTACTGGATGGCTCTTGCTCCTGCATAAGACCAGACCCTGTCAAAAAAGGTTTGTAAGGAAATCCCTACAAAGGCTAATACTAAGAAACATAAAGGCATTAACCAACTCTTAATCTCATAACCTTTTGACATAAAATAGACTACCATTGCTATACTGAACAACACAAATATCATTGTATAATATATTCCTACAACGCATTCTGTGCCTTTTATCAAGTCTATTAGAGAAAAAATACCTAGCACAGTTATTAGCACAGCATAGAGAACCAGAAACCATTGTGGTGTTTTTGTTCTGAACTGCATTCTTTATCACCCCTCTTCTTTTTCCATTTTGTACTAGTCTATATTTATCTTTAGAAATACTCATATTTAAATGTTCTTAAAGAAGTAGCTTATTTTCCAACCAATTCTTTAGTCTCTCTTGCTATCTGCAGCCCCTCGTTGGTTGGTATTACATATATCTTTGCTTTTGAATGAGGTTTTGAGATTATGGCTTCGTCTTTTCTGTTCTTCTTATCATCCATTACTATTCCTATTGGCTTTAAATATTTGCAGATGGCTTTTCTCATGAACCAGGCTCCTTCTCCTATGCCTGCTGTGAATACAAGAGTATCTAGTCCTCCGAGCAAAGCAAGGTATCCTCCTATATAGAAGGCTACTCTATAAGCAAACAATTCAAGGGATAGCTTTGCTCTTTTATTGCCTTTAAGACTTGCCTTGTGTAAGTCTCTTACATCTTGGGTTAAACCAGACACGCCTAACAAGCCTGATTCCTTATTAAACATCTTGTCCAGTTCATTAAGCTTAAAGCCTTTATCCCTTGCTAGATAGATGGGTATTGCAGGGTCCATTGAACCTGTCCTGGTCCCCATTATTAAGCCTTCAAGAGGGGTGAAGCCCATGCTTGTATCAATAGATTTTCCATTCTTAACAGCTGCTAGTGAAGCCCCGTTTCCTAGATGACAAGTAATTATTTTTGACTCTTTTTTGTCTAGCAGCTTTATGGCTTGGTGAGCAACATACTTGTGACTGGTACCATGAAATCCGTATTTTCTTATCTTATACTTCTCATATAAATCATAAGGTAATCCATAGAGATAAGCATGTGGTTCTAGAGTCTGGTGAAAGGCTGTGTCAAAAACAGCTACTTGGGGTGTGTGTGGAAGCATCTTTTTACAAGCCAGGATTCCTGCAAGATTTGGAGGGTTATGTAGAGGCGCAAGGTCTGATAATAATCTTATGGTTCTTATCACCTTCTCATCAATAAGAGTTGGATCAGAGTAGTGTTCTCCTCCATGCACAACCCTGTGGCCAACAGCTCCTATCTCAGCATACTCTTTTATTATTTCTTTTTCTTTTAATGATTTCAAAGCTATCATTACTGCATCTACATGGTCTTTTACAACATGGTGTTTTTCTTCAGTTTTTTCATCATGCTTTATTCTTACAATGCATCTGTCAAGACCAATACCATCAACATGACCTGCTAATAAGAGTTTATGCTTTATCATGTCAAATAACTTGTACTTTAAGGAGCTGCTGCCTGAGTTTAAAACTAGGATTTTCATAAAAAACCTCTTTTATATTATCTTTGTTATTTATTTTATCTATTCTCCCTGCGCCTCAACAACGGTTATTACAGTTACATCCACTACATCCTCAACATTGCAGCCCCTTGACAAATCATTAACCGGCTTTCTAAGACCTTGGAGGATAGGACCTACAGCGTGGGCTCCGGCCAGTCTCTGCACCAGCTTATAAGCTATGTTGCCAGAGTTAAGGTCTGGGAATATAAGAATATTAGCATCTCCTTTTAGTTTTGAACCAGGAAACTTTTTCTCACATACTTCAGGTACAAGAGCAGCATCTACCTGCATCTCTCCTTCTACTATTACATCAGGAGCTTTGTCTTTTACAATTGCAGTTGCTTCTTTCACCTTGTCAACTAAGGGGTGCTTTGCTGAGTCACGCGTCGAGAATGACAGCATTGCCACTCTTGGCTCTATTCCAAACTTCTTAGCAGTTTTCTCGGTATCAATCGCAATAATAGCCAAGTCTTTTGCATCAGGTTCTATCTCAACCGCGCAGTCTGCAAACAAGATAAGCCTGTTTTCAAGCATCATCAAGAAAACACTAGATACTTTGTGGAACTTCTCGTGCGTCTTAATTATTTGGAGCGCAGGTCTCAGAGTATGGGCTGTTGGGTGTGCTGCTCCTGAGATAAGACCATCAGCTTCTCCTAGTTGCACGAGCATGGTACCAAAATAAGCACAGTCCTGAAGGGTTTCTTTTGCTTGATCAAAGGTTATGCCTTTGTGTTTTCTTAGCTCAAAAAAAGCATTAGCATACTTATCATAGTCTGCACAATTAGCAGGATTAACTATTCTCACGCCTTCCAGACTAACACCTAGCTCCTGAGCCTTGTTATTAATCTTGTTTTCATCACCAACAAGAATTATCTTTGCAATTCCCTCTTTTGTCACTCTCTCTGCTGCTCTTATAACTCTTTCATCACTGCCTTCTGCATAGACGATAGTCTTTGGATCTTGCTTTGCTTTTTCCTTTAAATTATCAAGTAGAGTCCTCATTTTAAATATATAGCACCAAAGAGCTTATTTAAAGTTTATTTATCACTTAATAAAAGCAAAATGTTTAAAAAAGGAGTGTTCTTTCTCTCCTCGTATGAAAAAAGGGATGAGTGTATTAAGAAAAATGGTAACTGACCTGCTTTCACGCAACAAAGTTGAACTAGCAGAAAAGCTTATTGATAGCTGGTTCTATGGAGAGGAAAAACTGGATTCTATTGAGAACTTTTTATCTGAGAGTATTGACTTGAAATACCAAAAGGATGAAAAGGACGAGGAAGCAAGAAAGATTAGAACAGTACAGAACCAATTTATCCAGTTCCTATTAAAATACGTCGACTCTCATCCGCTCTCAGTAAGAGACGGTTCTACTTCTAAACTAAGGAGCCTTATGTGGAAATACTCTGGGATAAAATGTGATGATTTTTCTAAACTGGACATAAGAACAGGAGTAAGATTTGATAATCCAGAAGGAGGAGACCTAGTAAAATTCAACCCTTCAAATATAACCATCTTAACAGGGGGCAAAAAAGTGTTCATAACAGGCCTTAGAGGAGACACTTACCTAGATGGTAGTGGAAAAATAATCATTTATGGTGCTTTTAACTGTGCTTCTGGTGTGAGCATCTTTACGCATGACCATGAATTCAAGGCACCTGATAAGACTTTATGGGCGCAAGGCAGAAGCTTTAGCAACACAATCATTTATCCTGAGTGTTTTATAGGAGAGGATGTTTTTGTTTTTGGAAACCTAAACTTCAGGAATGTAATTGCTCCAAAAACAGTTACACGCCTAAAAATCTCACCTCCGCCTTATACAATAGCAGGCGGTGTTGGTTCTAGTTATGGAGTAAAAAGAATTTTGGACAGCGCAGAAAACTTTCCTCCTGATTTCCTAAAAGAAACCATTACAAACATAAAGAAATATTCTGAGAAATATGGCACACATCTGGAGAAGTATGTTAGAATCCTAGGCGATTTCTTAAAAACTGAGGAAAAAGACAGGGATAAATATCCTGAAGCATGGTTGCCTTATCAGGCTAAGATTGCTGAGCTAGAAAAAAAGCTTTTCAAATAATTCGGATAAAAAAATCACTTCTTAACCCATTTTACTTTTAAGAAATGAGCACTGCATGAAAAGCAAGGGTCATAAGCTCTTATAAGCTTTTCCACTTCAAGGATAATCTTATACTTTTTCTTTTTCTGCTTAAGCATTTGCTCAATCAACAGCCTAACATCATCCTCTATTGCTCTAAGATTCTGAGCTGTTGGTGTTATTATATTACATTTCTCAACAACTCCTTTTTCATTAATAGTATAGTCGTGGAAAAGTATTCCTCTAGGAGCCTCAACAGCACTTACTCCCCTACCCCTTCTTGCCTTTACTTTAGGAAGCCCCTCAAACCTAAAATCATAGTCAAGCAGAGCATAACCCCTCTCAACCCAGTGAACAAGCTCTATTGCCTGCATTAAATTGTTATAATAAGGATTATGTATTGGTAATTCTAGTTTTGCTTGTTTAAACAGTTGCTTTGCTGTAGGGCTTAGCTTATCATAATTCGTATTAATCCTTGCAAGGCTGCCAACACAAAAGAGTTTTCCATTTAGTTTTGAGAACTTGGCTGTTGAGTAAGGCATTACTTCCTCATCAATGAATTTGTCGTACTCTGCTGGCTTTATGTTCAGGCTGCTGAGAGAGATGAGGTCTCCTGATATAAGCGGAGAGTCTTTTTCTGGATTTAAAGCAAGATAATCTTTTTCAGCTTCAAATTTTGGTTGCTTTAATTTCAAGAACAGCTTTGCAGTTGATATTGCTTCTGGAAGAGCTTTTTTTAACTCAGCTTGCAAATACTTAACAGTTTTTTTATCAGGCACATGAGTAAAGCCTCCAATAACACTGGTAAAGGGATGCATTTCTTTACCCCCAATCCTTTGAACCATGTTATTACCCAACTTTATCAGGTGCAAAGCCCTGAGAACCTCTTTTTTGTACTTGCTAACCATTGCTAGTGCTGATTCATAGCCAAGATAATCAGGAAGAGCAAGGAAGTAAAGATGGGTTGCATGACTCCTAATCCTTTCGCCAATAGATAAGAGTTCTCTCAACCTCCTGGTCTGCTCAGAAACCTTTACACCCATAGCATTCTCAAGGGCTTGCAAGCTTGCAACTGTATGAGCACAAGAACAGATACCGCAAATCCTAGAAGTAATCTCCTGAACATCATCATGTCTTTTACCCTTAACAATTCCTTCAAAGAAACGAGCCCCTTCAACAGTACCAAGCTTACACTTTATCAACTTACTGCCTTTTATCTCAACGTGCAAGCTACCATGGCCTTCTACTTTGCAGATGTGATTTAAGTTTATGCTTGGCATTTTCAAATCTTGTTTTTTATTTGAAACAACAAAATCTTTGATTTTGAGTCCCAAAAGCTTTGCTTTTGTGAATTCAAAAATTTTATTTTTGTCATTTTTACTTTTTCTCTTCCTTAGGCTTACTCTCAAACTCCATGAACTGTAAAGTATTATATTTAGTCATCCTCTTTATCATTAAGTCAGGGTCAAAGCCTTTATCCCTTAATATCTCTTTGCCTGACTTAAGATTAGCATCATCAAGCATGCCTCTGCATCCAGTACAGGGATGATTATAATCAGGACATAAGGCTTTGCATCCACCGTTCATCAAAGGCCCTAAGCATTCTATCCCTTGATCTAACAAGCAATAATTTTCTTTTAAACTGCACTCATGACAAACAGCCTTGTCATAAACCCTTGGTTTTATGCCTTGTAAAAGCCATTTAAGCACCCTTTCAATTTCCTCTTTGTCAGGAGGACAACCAGGGATGTAAAAATCAACTTGAACATGCTTATGTAAAGGAACAGCAGTAATTGGCTTTAATCTTTTATCAGAAGGAAACTTATTATAAACAGCTGCTTCTACTTCTTCTTCATGCATCATGTGCTTCATTGACTGCATGCAACCATGAGAAGCACACGCCCCCAGAGCAATCAAGAACTTAGCTTGTTTTCTCCACTTAAGCAGATTTTCCAAGTCTTCTTTTGAACTAACACTGCCCTCAACAAATAAAATATCATAATTTTCTTCTTCATTCTTACCCTTAATCATTGGAGCAGCAACCAACTCTATCTTATCAAACAGTTCAAGCAGGACATCCTCTATGAAGTATAAACTTAACTGGCAGCCAGCACACCCAGTAATGCTCTGGATGCCTACTCTAGGCTTTTTTGCTTTTGATGCTTTTTTTGTCTTTTTCATCTTTTCCCTCGCGAGCAAAGCGAGCGAGCAAATAATTATTTTTATTTTAACTTCAAAATTTTAAACAATAAGTATCGAGTTCTCAAACGCCGGACAGACTTATTAATTCTACTCATGCAACCCTTTAACCTTATCATATCTAAAAACAGGACCATCCTTGCAAACATACAAACCTGATATCATGCAGTGACCGCACATGCCAACCCCGCACTTCATTCTTCTCTCAAAGCTCACAAAGATTTGGTCATGGTGAAATCCAAGCTTCTCCAGAGTCAGGATTGTGAACTTTATCATTATTGGAGGACCGCATATCATAACTGCTTTTTTCTTGTTATTAAGACCTGACTCCTCAACAATCTTAGTGACTAAACCAACCTTGCCTGTATAACTATCAGGTGCTTTATCAACAGTCAGGTTTAGGTCAAAGATTCTGTTCCACTGCTCCATATCCTTCTTAAACAAGATTTCATTAGGATCTCTAAAACCAAAGAAGAGATGCACTCTATCATAATCAGCTCTGTGCTTCTCAAGATACTTTAACACCCCTCTAAGAGGAGCCACGCCTGTGCCTCCACCAATAATCACCAGGCTGTTACCTTTTAATTGTTCCATTGGATAGCTGGTGCCATAAGGACCTCTAAGACATATTTTATCGCTTGGCTCTAGCTTTAATAAATGATTAGTAACATCTCCTAATCCTCGGATGTTGAATTCAATAAACTCTTTATCATATGAACAAACAGAGAAAGGTGCTTCTCCAATTCCAGGAGCAGATACTTGAAAGAACTGGCCTGGTTCATAACTAAGCTTTATTTTTTTCTTGCCAACAGGCTCTAGCCTAAACAAACAATCATCCTCTGTTTGCTTCTCTTTTTTCACAATCTTGAAAGTTTCTGATTTGAATAACATTTTTCCTTCTCTTTATTTGAACTTATTAATCACCTCTGTAAAATCAATCAACCTAGGACAAGCCTCAATGCATCTGCCACACCCAGTGCACATGTCCATGCCAAACTTTTCCCTAAAGTACTGCAGTTTATGATAAATCCTGTGTTTAAACCTGGGAAGCCGCTCCTTTCTGAAAACAAGACCTCCTGCAACAAGAGTGAAGTTTTCAAACTGGCACGAATCCCATTCCTTGGAGCGCTTACCATTTTTAAGATTAGCTTGCATCTCATCAAGCATATCAAAGCAGAGACAAGTAGTGCAGTGAGAAGTGCATTTTCCACAGCTAAGACACTTCTCATTCTCTTGCTCCCAAGCAGGGTCTTCATAGTGCTGAGCAAGCTCTTTCCTAACCAGCTTTTTTTCACAATGAATATTAGGCATCAAGAAGTCATAATCCTCTAAATCCATTATTAAGGCTTGTCCTTTAGCACTGCCTGACTCAATATAATACTTATCTCCCATGTCATGAAAGAATAAATCATAATATTTCTCTAAATCCATTGACTCGCAAAAACAATACTTGCTGGGAGGTGGGTCACAGTTAATGCCAATCAGCAAGGTTTTTTCCCTGGCTTCCTTGTAATAATCATCCTGGAATTCTTCTGACAAGAAAAGTTTATCAAGCTTTAATAAGCCGTTAAAATCACATAGTCTACCGCCGAATATAACCCTGGGCTTAATCATTATTTTCTCTTCCTTGAAAGGCTCGTCTTTTTCACCAAGGTTCAACCTGAACAAGTCTTGTTTTGCAGGTGAAAAGAACTTCTTAAGAGGAAAAAGAGGCCTGCCCTCAAGGCAGATGTCATTAAAATCCTTAATAATTCCAAACCTAAGCGTATCTGTTTTAACAGGAGCAATTAAGTCAGCACCTTTAGAAACCTTTTCTAGGAACTCATACAACCTCTTTTTTCCCAAAACCTTACCCATAATCAATAAGAAAAGCAAAAGCAGGTATTTAAAGGTTATTATTAATAGATAATAATTAATCAAAAGTTATTTAAAGATAAAAACCGATTGATAAATTAGAGGTGAAACATAATGGTATCTATTCAAACTCCTCCACAACCCCCACCAAATTCTCCGCCAACACCCCCATCTAGATCTCAATCAACACCCCTACCAAGACCTGAACAACCAACTCAAGCACCACAGCTACCCACTGAGCAAAAAACTAATGTTATGGCCATTTTATCACTAATATTTGCCCTTCTTTTTCCTCTTTTAGGATTAATATTTGGAATAATTGCTTTGGTTCAAATAAAAAAAGACCCTAATCAAAAAGGAAAAGGCTTGGCAGTTACAGGAATAATCCTTAGCATTGTGTTACCTATAATAATATTTGTACTAATAGTAACTGTCTTCTTAGCTTATTATGGAGTAATGGAACCAACTGCCTTTATACCGACAAGATGCACTATAGAAGCAGGCTTTGACTGCTTTGATTATAATATTGGCGCAGACGGAACAGTCACTTTTTCGCTTTTTAATGCTCAGGGAAGGGATATTAGTTCAGTAACTGTAACTGTTGAAAACGAGTGTACGCCAGCAGGGGTTGCTATAAGTAATGGAGAAACAGTTAAATTTACCTGCCCTGGAACTCCTGGAATAAGTGGTGAAACTTATTCACAAGATATTACTATTAAATATCTTTTATCAGGAGGTACATATGAGCAAACAGCCACTGGAATTTTGTCAGCCAGATATCCTTAAATTATTTATTTTCTTTCTTAAGTTATTTTATTGATTAATTCTTTAACTTCTTTAACAGCTCTAGCCTCATCATATGTCTGCGGTATCCCTATTATTTTAACTCTTTCAAGCTTTCCAGTCTCTTTTAATATTTTTAAGAAATAACTTAAATCAAAGTCATGCAGAGAAAAAATCACACTAAACTCAAGGCTGTCAATATCATCAAAAACATCAACTTTATCTATGCCTTTGGCAACATCCAGGATAATGCTTTGGTTCATGTCATGGTTTAAGAGGTCGTCAGGGTTTGTACAGTGCACAATCTCAACTCCAGCCACTTTGATTTTCTTTGCTATCTTAACAGCAAGATTATCTTCTTTTAGATAAGGGTTACCAAACACTAAGATTTTTTTCATTTTTCACTCACACCAAAACATATAAATACAACCCTTTATTTAAAGATTGTCATGAAGAGGAGAGGGTTATTTTTTGTTCTAGGAACCGCAGTTATTTCAGGAGTATCTATATTCATAAATAAATTTGGGGTTAGAGGAATTGATGCTTTTCTTTTCACAGGTGCAAAAAATATACTTGTGGCTATCTTTTTGTTCTCATTAATTCTGCTGGCAATGGACTTTAAGAAATTAAGAGCCCTGTCAAAAAAAGACCTTGGAAAGCTATTCTTAATAGGATTATTCGGAGGCAGCATTCCTTTCTTATTGTTCTTTAGAGGCTTACAATTAACTAGTGCAGCCCAAGGAGCTTTTATTCATAAGACCATGTTTGTATGGGTTGGGATCTTGGCACTGATTTTTTTAAAAGAAAAACTGAACAAAGGAATAATTATTGGAGCCATTCTTCTGCTCACCGGCAATTTCCTTTTACTAAAACTAAATAATTTTGTGTTTGCAACAGGTGATATATTGATACTAGCAGCAACCTTGTTCTGGGGTATAGAAACTGTTATTTCAAAACATGCTCTAAAAACATTAGATAGTAAAGTGGTTGCTTTTGGCAGGATGTTCTTTGGTTCATTGCTAATCATTGTGTTTTTAGTAGCAACAGGAAAACTGGTTTTAGTAACATCATTAACAAGCTCACACTTCCTATGGATACTTGTAACATCTCTTTTCTTGCTTAGCTATGTATTTACCTGGTACTCTGGTTTAAAGCATATAAAAGCAAGTGTTGCAACAAGTATTTTGCTGCTTGGCTCTGTAATAACAACGGTTCTTAACCTTCTCTTTGCAGATGTAGTAATCGTGCCTTCTCAGATTGTTGGAATAATTCTATTAGTCCTAGGCTTAACCTCTGTTGTTTGGTTCTCAACAATCTTAAAGAAACTTCAAGCAACCTTCTCTATTGCAAAAGCCCAGTGAACAGTAACTTTGTCACCAACTTTAGCATCTGGTACTAAAGTAGCAAACACATTTCTTGCAATACCTGCATACTTCACTGTCAGAATATTTTCTCTTTTTTCAGTAACCTCTGCTTTATGAACCTTGCAAAGCTCTCTAATAGTAGGGCTAAACTCAGAGTACATGCCTTCTTGTTTATCAATAAAATCATTGTGTTTTTCTCCAAAAAAATACTCCTTAATAACCTCTAAGTCCCAGTAATCCTTTTTCATCTCTTTTGCAATTTCTTTTAGTCTCTTAAAGGCTGCTTTGAAAATGTTCTCAAGTTCTGTTCTGTCAATTGGCTCATTGTTTAAGAGTTGTTTCTCCAATTCTTTTCTTTTTTCATCTGTTATCTTGCCTAAATCAACAAGCACAAAAGAACAAGGATAAGCATATTTCAAGAAATACCTTTCAGGAGTTTCAGAGCTTATTTCTTTTCGTTCTCCTGCCATACCTTTATCGCCTCTAAGGCTTCTTTTTTAGGAATCTTCTGGATAATAAACTGTGCTTGTACAATTACATAATCCCCTGGCTTAACCTCAACTAGCTGTGTGCTTGCCTTTCTCTGCTCCCCAGAATAATTAACTGTTGCAAAGCCTTTCTCCTTATCAATACTTACTACTTTACCAGGTATTGCTAGGCACAACTTAATCCCTTTTTTTAAAAATTAGATAAAAATAAATAATTAGATAAAAATAAATAAAAAATTTAGCACTGTCCTTGAGTCCCTGCCTGCGTATCTCCTCCAAGCACAGCATCACACTCCTCTGGCGGTTCATCAAACGCAGCGCACAAGGCTTGCTTGTAAGCCTCTGGTGTTCTTGCACCACTGTAAGATTCGCCATCAATAAACACTGTTGGGCTGCCTGATACCTTAAGCTTGTCACCCAGCTCTTTATCAGCGCTCATAAGAGCAACTGCTTCTTCTTCCTCACACTTCTTTATGGTCTCAACATCAAGCCCAAGGTCTTCTGCTACTGGCTCCCAGCAGGTATCTGCATTTTGTGAGGTACACTTATCATTCATTGCAAGAGCAAACTCAAACCACTCATCCATACCCATGTGCTTACCAACACAAGCCTCTCGAACATTCTGGTTAAGCTCTTGTATGCCGTGCATTGAACACAGGTTATCATTATCTATACAATAATTAGGGCCGCCTCCTCCGTAGTTACTGTAAATAACATATTTTGGATTAAAATCAGCTTTGCCTTTTAATAGCTGATAAACTGGCTCTATGCCTTCTTCTGCTTGGTTACCATAAGGACAGTAGCTCATCACAAAGAAATCAATCTGAGGCTTGTTATCCCCAAGCACAACTCCGATTGCATCATAAAACTTTTGCCTTGCCTCTTCACTAACAAAATGGGTGGCTCCTGTTGCCTTATCCAATAACTTGTACTTGTCATCTATTTTTTCAAAAGAACTTTGTATGCTTGTCATTGTCTTCCAGGTTCTGGTATCTGCAAGGCTTGCATCAAAGAGGTAAGCAGGCACAACCTCTATGTTGTATTTCTCTACAAGTTGTTTGCCCTCTGCACTATCAACATCCACCTCCTTTTTCTTTGCTCCTAGGAAGTATTGCTGGGTTATTTGGACAACCCTGGTAGTATCGCACGCGTCTCCTGTGCAGTCATCAGCAGTTAGGACAATAAAATCCACTTCTACAGGCTCCTCATAAGTGCAGAAAGCATTTGCCTGATTAGGATTATTACACACCCCTATCATGCCCTGTTCTTCTGTACAATCAGCATCACTTGCACATTCAGGAATATCAGCACATTCCTCAAGTTCTGTAAACTGACAAATAGCTCTTTGGAATGACAAAGCATCTCTCTGCCCTTGATAAGGCACATCATCGATATACATAGTAGGGCTTCCTGTTGCATCTCTTGCCTGGGCTTTCTGCATTGACTCTCTTAAGAGTTGTTTGCCCTCTTCACCTTCTAAGCAGGTTCTTAGCTTTACAGCATCCAGGCCACTATCTGCTGCGCATTTCACCCAGTTGGTGTCAACATTTGCTGCGTCTTTGTTCTGGCAGATAATAAAGTCCATGTACTTGTAATCCTCAGAGTAATACTTCATTGCACATAGCTGCACAATATTGCCTTTTACCTCTTTTTCGCCGTGCAAGGATTGGAATGTTCCTGGTGAGGTCTCAGTCACAATGTAGTCTAGATGAAAATCTACTGCTTCTCCCATTTTCTCAAGCACAGGATAAAACGCATCTTCTACCTGAGTTCCATAAGGGCATTGACTCATAACATAGAACTCTACTTTTACTTTATCCTCATCAGGTATTTCTTGACCACCAGTACCTCCAGTATCTCCAGGCCCGGTTGGAGGGCCCGCATCTCTTACCAAGAGAATGATAATAAGAGCTAGGAGCACAACTATTATTATTCCTGAAACCCAGTAATAAGAAGTTCCTGGCAGTTTTTGCTCAGGCCTTGGTTCAACTTTCTTCTCAACTATCTTTTTCTGTGGCTTTTTATGCTCTTTATGCTCCTCTTTATGTTCTTTGTGTTCCATATGTTCATGTTCTTCTTTGTGTTTAGGTTTTCTTGAAGTTTTCAAGGATAACACCCCCTACAAATATTTAAGTATTAATTGCTAAATTGCTTGGTTTTAGAAAGAGTTAAAAGGCTTTATTTAAAAAGTTTATCTAATATTCTATCATTTTAGAAGTCTAAAAACTTATAATTAATAAGAGAAAAGCCTAGTCTTCATGTTTTTTTTTGGTTTTCCTCTCCTTTTTCTCCTCTTTCTTTATCTCCTCAACCAAAAGCTTCATTATTTCATTCTTAGAAAGAGTTCTTTTTATTTTAGAAGCAAGCTTCTTTTTCCCCATGCTCTTAGCCCACTCAGTCACCTTGTTCTGCCTAAGATTAACATTCTCTTCAAACTCTGCTTGGGTCATATCTGAAACCTTTTTTAACAACAGCTTTAGATTGCCGGCCCTTGAAACCCCTTCCTTGGTAGGTATTTTTGCTGCTGCTTTTTCAGGGTGTAAAAGCATGTTCTCAAGCATATCTAGGGGTTGTCTTATCCTCTTCTTTCGCATAACTCCTTGAAATAAGAGTATTAATAACAATATTATTAATGCTGCTCCTAATAAAATCAGAATCAGCATCCATGTCTCTGAGGTCTCAATCTTGAATAACAAGGATTTTCTTAAAAGCTCTGAAGATATCACATAGGGATTGTACTTTATTATTTTTGAAAAAGCAGGCGCAAGGCTTTCCAATGGCACCACTAAGTTGGATAAGAACATGAACACTGCACCAAGAACAATAGAAGTCATTATTGCTCCTTCCTGAGTTGAGAATAGGTAGCCAACAGCCATTCCCAGCACAATAAAGAAGGTGGTTGTTGCAAGAAGGACTAAAACAGTTGAAAGAGCGTTCTTAAACAAGGGTACTTGCAAATAATAATTAGCCAGCCCAAGGATGATTATGGTTTGTAAGATTATTACTATAAAGCTGGTTAGAAAGGTGGTTAGCACAAAGAACTCTGGTCTTGTAGGAGTGATAAAGCTCCTGAAAAAAGCCTTTGAGTTCTTCTCAAATATTATTATGGTGCTGGATAAGAGAAGAGCAACAAACATGATTACAAGCACCAAAAGGAAAGGGAAGGTAAAGGTAAGTTTAGAGGTTTCTGAGATAACAGGCTCTATCTTGGTGTTCACAGGACTCACAATGGTCTCTGCTCTTGTGATGCTTATGCTCTTAAGATTATTTCTGCTTTTCTCCAGAGCATTTTTCAAATCAGAGAGACTGGTCTGCAGGCTTGAAAGATTATCCTTAGCAGAGGCTAGTTTTTCCATTGTATCTTCTTTGAGCTGCTTACTCTTATTAAGGTCTGACTCTAATTCATCCAGAGAAGAGGAAAGCTTAGTAATAGCACTCACCACGCTCTGAATCTTCTCAGGTGTTGCATTATACAACTCCAAGGTCTCATTTTTCAACTCATTAAAATCCTCTTCAAGCTCTGCTGTTTCATTCTCATCCCAGCCAGCATCATCCTTTATAATCTCAATATAATCCATGCTCTCATTAATAAGCTCAAGACCTTTGTTCTGTATCTCAGTAATGGTCTTATTAAGAGCAGAAAACCTGGTGTTCAGGCTTGCAACACTAACCTCTTCTAAGTCAAACCTCATGGCCTCTGTGTTGGTATTTGCCTTTTGTAAATCAGCCATGAGCAGGTTTAAGCGAGGATTCAGGTCTGATACAAAAACGATGTCCTCATCTAAGTCATGAACTGTGATGTTGATTTTTGAAAGAAGAACCTGGGTTAAAGAATAACTCAGCTCCTTAGACTCAATCTCAAGAATATCAGAAACAGACTCTATCACCTTATACACCAGATTCATCCTAGAATAATCAACTAGGAATCTAAGTTCATTCCTCTGCTCATTCCTTATCTCAAAGTCCTTAGGAAAGATTATGCAGGTATGAATAATGCCCTCCTCTATCTTCTTAACACAACTCTGCTCGTTCTTGAACTCCTGAATATAGTAATAACTCTGCTCAAGACCCTCAATAAAATCGTCTGTGAGATTATTATATGTAGGAGCATAATAGCCAATACTTAGTTCATAAGAAGTCTTACCACTAAAAGCCAGGCCTACCAAGAGGACGATAAGAAGAGGGCCTACTAGTACTGTGAAAGCAGAAGCCTTGGCTCTTAATAAGAGCTTGAAATTCTTTTTTATGATGCTGATTAGTTTCATTTTTTCTTAATGCTCATTTCCCTGTAATTCTAAGGAACAATTCATCCAAGCCAGGCCTTGAAACCTTGATATCAATCAGCTCCTCCTTCATGTTATTAAGGGTGTGAAGCAAATCATGCAGCACGATTTGAGGCTGGTCAGAATATATTAAGAGTTCTGAACCTTTTATCTGGACATCAAAAACCCTGCTTCCAGGTTTTTTTATACTTCGACTAATATTAGCATAATTACCAGGATAAGTCTGTATCCTTATCTCCTGAGACTCCGCGTACTTGGTTTTTAATCTTGCAGGACTGGCAACATCAACAATTCTACCGTCCTTAATAATGGCTATTCTGGAGCAAAAAGTCTCGACCTCAGAGAGATGATGACTCGCAAGAATAATGGTGGTTCCTTTCTTGTTAATCTTCTGAACAAGACTCCAGATATGGTCTCGAAGCAGAGGATCAAGATCAGATGTGGGTTCATCCAAGATTAGTATTTCTGGATCATGGATTAAGGCACACGCAATATCAAGTCTTCTCTCCATGCCTCCTGATAAATCACCTGCAAGAGTGTTTTGAGCTCGTTTTAAATCCATCAAAGCCAAAAGGATGTCTGTGTTTGAATCAAGGGCTCTCTTAGGAAGATTGTATAATGAACCAAAATACCTAAGATTCTCCCTTACTGTAAGTTTTTTATAAAAAGAAGGCTCTTGACTAGCAAAGCCAAAGATATTCCTAGAAAGCTTTGGCATCTTATAAATAGAGGCGTACATGGGCTTGTCACTCTGAACGATTCTCTTAACAAAGTAATCATACCTAAACCTAACATCTCCTTCCTCGGGAGCTAAATAACCAATAAGGGTTCTAAGCAAAGTGGTCTTACCACTCCCGCTAGCACCTACAACCCCAAAGATTTCTCCCTCATGAATATCAAGAGAGACTCCTTTAAGAACAGTATTCTTTCCAAACCTCTTGGTAAGTCGTTGAATCCTAAGAACAGGCGCTCTATCCATCATACCTCTACTAGTACTAAAAGTAAGAGATATATAAACTTTCCCATATATTCAAGAGTGGTTAATTAATAAAATATTAAAAAACAAAGAGTTTTCTACAAAAAGCATAACTCGACAAACATTAAATAGTAAAAGAAAAAATGAAAATCACTATTAACACATCTAAAAAGCAAGAATTAATAGATATCACTGATAAAGTTAATGATATAGTTAAGAAGAGCAAAGTAAAGAACGGCATATGCAACATATTTATTACTCATGCAACCGCAGCCATTATCATTAATGAGAACTATGATCTTAATGTGTGTGTTGATTTTCTTAAGGCTCTTAACAAAGCCATCCCTGACAACGCAGGCTACCTGCATGACAGAGTTGATGGGAATGCTGGTGCTCATATCAAAGCAGCAGTGCTTGGTCCTAGCGAATCAATACCTGTGGAGAATGGAAAGCTAAAGCTCGGCACTTGGCAATCAATCATGGTGGTTGAATTGGATGGACCTAGAAGCAACAGAAAGGTTGAGGTTAGGGTTATTAAAGAAAATTAAGGAGAAATCAACATGACTCTTAAAGGCAAGGATATAAATAAGCTTCCAACAGATGGATATGTTATCTTTCCTCTTTCCATGAGTAGATTGCAAGGAGATCAAAGCCCAGAGAAATGCATGGAATACATGGCTGTTCTGGACGATAAAATTAATATTCCTGGCAATGATGTTGTTTTTCTTTACACAAACGGGCTTTATTTTAATACAAAAGAATTTGCTTATACTGTCAGGAAAAGAACAACCCAGCAAATGCTTGCACATAGAAACGCTCTAAAAAGGTTAATCTTGAAAAAGGGAACTTATATGCCAGGCGCATTTCATTTCCTGCCTTTTGATTACATTATTCTAAACTCTGACTGTTTTCAGCCTTTTTTTGAAGCCTTGTATAAGCTTTACAAAAAAAACAAAGATTTCAAAAAATATCTCCTTGAAGCATTAGGAGAAAGAGAACCCTGTCAAGCAAACATTGATTTCATGCTAGAAGAAATTGCTGTAGGGCACATAATTCGAGAGCACTTAATAGATTTTCCAAAGACTTTGGTAAAAAAAGATAAATTCAGATTAATCGTGTATCCAGGGCCTGTGTTTAAACCAGAAATATATATCTGGCAAAAAAGGCTTCTACCACAGGAGAGCCCAAAAAAGTTAGGTAGATATTATAATGCTACTTATGATCCAAAAAAAAGAGTTCTTTATAGATTTGATGAAGTTAAATTAGATTAAAGTTCTTGCTTCGCAAGGGGGTTGCCAGGCTCGGGCCCACTTATTTTTCCGAAGGCTCCAGCTCCCCGAAGGGGCCAACCCCCTCTTCTGCTTTGAGTGTAAAGTTGATGTATGCCCTCGCAACAAATGGCAACCACCACCCTTGCTCCACAAATAAGAATACTAATCTTTGCTCTAAGAAAAAAACTCTCACTTTCCACATATATCCAATATCATCTCAACATAGCCTGGGTTTAAGGGGATTATTTCAAAACCTCTTTCCTTTGCTTTTGCATGCGGACCACACCCAAGGTTTGAAAAAGTAATATCTGTGCGTTTTATTGAAAGGTTAAAGCTTATATCCCACTCTACAAGGGTGTTGTTAAGAATAGTGAATATGGTCTTGTTAGCTACTTCACAAGGAGTCTGGTCTCCGCACATGGCAGAGTATGATTTTACACAGTCCACTATGAGCTCTGATAATCTGCGGTCATGGCACTCCTTGACATGGGTGTTGGTCAGGGTTATTAGCATGTTGGTTGCTATCTCCTTGTCTATGTATCTCTTCTGAACATTCTGCGTCGGAGTAGTAAGTTTATATACCAGGAAGATTAAGAGGCCCACTATTACAATGATTACTATCATCATCAAGCCAATCATCTCTAGCTGAGCCTTTTTCCTAAGCATTCTTTTCCTCTTTGTATTCATATTATGCATATCATCTATGTTATTATTCATAAATCAACAACTCCAAGACTCCAAAACCATATGTCTCTGTTATTGGGTCATAAAGATTCACAGGAACAGGCACTCTGTCTGTTCTCTGAGTTATGCCAGGATTATCATAAAGAACCCATTCTTCTTCAAAAGGGTAGACTTGTTTTACTGTAATCTTTGAATTTTTTAGTAAGTCATAGTAATAATTAAATCCATACTTGCTTTTATGCTTACTCTCATTTATAAAGTCTGAAATCACCTGAATCTTTGCAACATCAAGACATGCAAACTCTGTAATACCAGCAACAGAGCATTCTAGTTCTGGCCAGGAGCTAAGCCTCTGACCAGTCTTTATAACCTCCTCGTTTCTTCTCTGCTTCATAATATTCTCAAGCACTCCTTGCTGATACTTTGAGTAGACCACAAAGCCAAGCATGATTATGATTAGAATAATAAAGACTACAAAAATGGTTTCAGTCATTTGTATCTGGGCTTTCTTTTTCATCCTGATTCTACTTTTTTAATTGTGTTGCTTAATAGGCGCTGTCCTAAAATCGCTCGCATTCGCTCGCTCTGTGCCCGCTCGGGCACGCTTATAATGTCGAGGGCTCCACCTCCCCGTAGGGGGCAACCCCCTGTTCCGCTTTGACTGTAAAGCTGATAAATGCCCTCGCAAATTGGCACTAGTTTTTAGGACAGCATCTGCTTAATATAACCTATAACCTAATTAATCTTAATCAATATATGATTGGGCACTCTGTTCCCCTTAAAACATGCTCATTCAAAGATTTTAACTCATTAACTGCAAGCATAAGATTTTTAAAATTATCAAGAGAGACTTCTTCCTGCGCATAGGTTTGAATGCTTGTTAGGTAAATCTCTGCACTTGTTACTGGACCTGTGTAATGCGAGCGGCAATAACTAGGAACCTTTTTAGCATAATACTCTGCTCTGTTCTTGTACAACTCACTTAGGAGCTCTATTCTTTTCAACACCTTTTTCAGATTGCATTTATAACTTTCATTATCATGACTAATAACTCCTCCCAGGGCTAGCTCGGGTTTTAGAAAAGGAAGGGTTCCATCATAAACAAAACCAGCAGGCTCATAGTGATAAAAGCTAAGTGAGCCATACTCAAAAGAGCTTCCCATGCCTGGGGTGATAACTACCCCGTACACTCTGTCTTCAAAACCATTAAAGTCATTAAGAGGAGTCAAATCAGCGTTGTCTCCAACCACAAAAACCGTGTGGTCATAATTATTATTAAGATAATTACTTATGCTGGTGGAAATAAATTTCTTGGTTGTGTTTGTAGGCATAGAGTTATAAACAAGATTAATAATAGTGGAGGTGCCTGCAAAGACATACTCTATGTCTTTGCTGGTAACATAGACTAAGGGCATCACTCTGTAAGGAGCTTCAAAAGAAGTGGTCATTATTACAAGATTTCCTGGTTCTAGCTCTGTAGGCGAGAAAATAGCGGTGTAGTCATAACGCCTGCCTTTTAAGGCTCCTTCAACAACATATTCTGATATTTCATCACATGAAAAAAGGATCTTGTGCTGAAAGAATCTTGTTTTCTCTGTGTCTGCAGCACTCAAATCAACTTTTAGCATCTGATCAAGTTCATCAATCGAAAGAGTTTTTTGCTGAATTTCCTGATCATATATGTAATTAACTATTACACTTATAAAAAACCCAAGAATAACTGCTCCTCCTATAAGCACAAACAACCAGTTGAATTGGACAGCAAAGCCTCTTTTATTCAAGCCTTTTTTACTCTTCATTCAATCACCATAAAGATTGCTCAGGTAAAACTAATTTAGTCAACAGATTCTATCTGGGTTTTTCTTCCAAGACCTTTGAACAAGAACTTGAACTCTCCTACTCTTGGCTTAAAACACTTATAGGGTTGGTCTTCTTGCTTTAAGGCTATTTTGTCTGAAAAGCCCATTGGCTCTGTGAATTCTGTTATAATGAATATATTATCTGTCTTATCCAGAACATGAGACTTAATAACCTTGTCAGTAATCCCCCCTGGCACAGCTGCTCCTTCCTCATAATACTTTGAATCTACAAAACACGCCTCTCTGACGTCACAAGGAGCCTTTAAGGTTTCCTCCTCTGAAAAACCATAATCAGAATACTCATCTATAAACCCTAAGAGGCTTTGTTCAAAACCAATCCTTTGCTGTTTGCACTGAGTCTCTATTAGCCACAGAACAGCTTTATAACCCATTAGAGCTACTACTCCAACTACAAGAATGATTACCAAGTAAGTAAAGACATGACTCATCTGGGCTTTTCTTTTCAATTTTCTTCTCAATAATGACTCACCCTTGTTGCTAGGTTCTGCTTTTTAAGCTTCTTATTTATCAGCTATTTATCAGCTTCTTCTTTTTTGGGTTCTGCTTTCTTAGCCTCTTTACCTGTTTCCTTCCCAGTTTCCTTTCCAGCTTCTTCCTCAGCTTGTTTTGATTCTTTATTTACATCCTTTTTCTTCTGGGCTCCTGATAATTCTCTTAGTTTTTCAAATGCTCCGCCAAGAGGTTTTTTAGGAGCCTCTTTTTTTTCTTCTTTTGGTTTTTGCTTTGCTCCTAGTTCTGATAAAGGAATAAACTCTTCTGCAGGCGCTGGTTTTGCCGCAGGTTTTTTTGCTACTTTCTTTGTAGGTTGTACTGGTTTAACAGGTTTCTTTTCAAAAGGTTTTGCTTCAGGCCTTTTAACACCTAGTGCTTTTGTCTTATCTTCTTTTTCAAAGCCTTTTAACAAACTCTTTCTTGAAGCCTGTCTCTGGGTCAAGCCTCTTCTTGCCAAAGGCATCCTTCTCCCAGGTCTGGGTTGTCCTCTTCCTACCAAAGGCCTTCTTTGTGCCATGGGCATTGGTCTTTGAGGCTGGGCTTTTCTAGTAGCAGCTCTTTGCTGGGGTACAAGCACCATTCTTGAGTACACCAAAAAGCCTATGCTGCCAAGCATTAAGAGCAACCCTATTATTAAGAAAATGATTTGCAAGGTGTGCTTCTTCTTAGGCAGAGGGTCATTTGGATCTGTTGGGTCTGTTCCATCTAAATATTCGTCAAGATTAGAATAACCATCACCGTCCATGTCTTGGTTTGCATCATCAGGATTATTAGGGTCTAAGCCATATTTCAGCTCCCATTTGTCAGGCATTCCGTCCATGTCTGTGTCAAGGGTTGGGTTAACTGCGCACACCCCTAAGTCGCAATAACCTGATTTACAATCATTAGGAGACACGCAACCCTGACCGACTTCGCATTTTTCTGGGCAACCATCCCCACAATCAATATCTGTTTCCTCACCATTCTTATAACCATCATCACATGAAGGAACATCGCATTTGCGAGTGTCTGGGTGGCAGAAAAGACCGCAACAGTCAGAATTAATATTACAACTCATATCTAAGCCACAACAAGGACAGTTGGCTCCACAATCTACATCTGTTTCAAGACCGTTTTTTATTGTATCAGAGCAGCTTGCTTCTGTGCATATATTTGATAAACAATAGTTTGATATACAATCAGAATGATTCAAGCACCTCTTACCATTTGGACATCCAGGGCAGGATAATCCTCCGCAGTTAAGGTCTGTCTCGTCCTCGTCTGTCACATTATTCTCGCAATGAGCAGCTGTTTGTCCTTGTTTTAAACAATTAGAAAAATCAAGAGTGCAGTTCTGATTGCACTTAAGAGTGCCACTAACATACTGGGTAAAGTATCCGCAGGTAAGCCCTGCAAGGTTAGTGCCATCACACCCTTCATAGCCATTTACTATTCCATCACCACACACAGGAGGAGTTATGTTTACTATGCAATCACTTGTATCAAACTCACAGTTATCTGAACAGCTAAGGGTTCCTCCAATAAAGTTTTTCTTACCAATAGATGTACAGTCATCATCCTCAACATCTCCGTCACAGTGCTCACCTGGTTCTAGGATGTTATTTCCACAAACAGCACCGCTGTCTCCTGTGCACATATCATAATTAAAAGTACAATCTCCATGACAAGTCAGAAGGCCTCCTGTAAAATCATCCTTGTCCTTACACTTCGCACCATCTAGGTCAGCCACATCGCACTGCTCATTAAAACCAGCATCATTTGGCTGTTGAACTGTACCATCCCCGCACACCTTTGAACCAGGATTAAAATAGCACCTAGACTTATCAAAAGTACAATCACTAAAACATTCCAGGGTACCATTATCATAACCCAATGATTCGCATGTTTCTCCGCCTAGGTCAAGATAGTCACAATCCTCTGACTCCTGATTTTTTACTCTATCACTGCATTTAAAGGTTCCGCCTGAGCAACCAGTGTAATCATAAGTACAATCACCATTACAAACCAAGGTGCCACCAGTATAGCCATCAAAATCCTTACAATCCATATTATTTAAATCAGCCATATCACACTGCTCATTAAAACCAGCATCATTAGGCTTCTGAACAACACCATCACCACACACCTTTACACCACCATAACAACCAGATTTATCATAACTACAATCATTATCACACTTTAAAGATCCACCAGCATAACCCAAAGACTCACAAGTTTCTCCTCTTAAATCATCTTTATCACAGTCCTCAGAATCCTGGTTAGCAACAGCATCACCACACTCAGGAAAAGGAATGCAGTTACTAGTATCATACTTGCAATCATTGGTGCATCCAAGAGTGCCTCCCATAAAATTAAAGATTGGGTCTGTGCAATCCTTACCTCCAAGGTCATCTCCATCACACATATCATCTCCTTGGATAATATCATCACCACAAGACTCGTTCCTAAGGATGCAGCTGCTCCTGTCAAAGCTCAAACAATTATCAGCACATCCAAGAGTGCCTCCTACAAACTGAGGCCAGGTTAGGCAGCTAGCTCCGTTCAGGTTAGGTCCTTTTTTATCACATGCTTCTCCAACCCAAAAGCCACTAACATTCCATCTGTCTATCACTCCATTACCACAGTCCTCTGGGTTTAAGCAGTAAAGAGAACTATCTTGAGATTTACAATTATTACAATAAGTGTCCCAGTCAGATTCCCAGAGATTATACCTACAATACTTATGAGCAACAGTATCACATGTGCCGTGTTGACAGCTTCTATTGCACCAAGAATCATAACTTCCACACCTACTATAATCACAATAATTTTGACTCTCCCACACCCCATTATTACAGTACTTCTTAGCATCATTGCAAATATCACAGGTTCCATCAATACATATGGGAATGCCACAATCAGCATCTACTTGACCACAGCGCTGACAATAATCATTCAGGCTGCTAGGAGAAACCCAGCTTCCACTACTACAATACTTGTTATTCTTAGTATCACACGCACTGCCTGAGCAACCACCAAGACACTCACTATCATAGTTGCCACACACAGCACAGTAATCATTGGTTAAAGGAGTAACCCAGCTGCCTTGGTCACAAAAAGCCTTAGCACTAATATCACAGTTACCTGGAGTGCATGAACCATAACAAGAGCTATCCTCATCAGAGCAATAAGTGCAAAAGCCTGTGCTGGTCCAGAACCCATTTGAATCACACACCATGCCTGCAAAAACATCACATACCCCTGGAGTACAGCTTGTGCCTAGAGTCCCAAGATTACTGTCTTTTGGACCGCACATCCAAGTATAATTAATCGTGGTCCACTGTTTTCCATTACCAGAACAAATCTGGTTATCACAAATAGAGCAATGATTAGGCTCACACACCAAACAGCCTGAGACATCAAAGGAGCAGTCATAGCAAGAAAGGGTTCCTCCTCCAAAGGGTTGCTTTCCTGTATTTGGATCTGTGTAAGTACTACAATTAGTATTGCTAAGATTATATCCATCACACTCCTCAGGATTATCAATCCTCACAGTTCCAAAAGCAGTTCTACCAGAAACAGAGAAAGTATAATCCCCTGGGTTTAAAATAAAACAAGGTCTATAGGGCATGCCTAAAGGAGAGTAGCCAAGAGGACAACCTGTGCCGCCAAATCTAAGAGTTGTATTACCAGACTGATATATTTTTTGTACAGTTATATTTGTAGGATATATATAAAAAAGTTGGTCTCCTATTAAATCAGTTATGTTAGCCTTTTCTAAACCCACATCTCCTTCATAAATTGCAGTGATCTTCACTCTGTTTTGATCAACAACAATATTTATTACTGAGAAAACTAAAGGAATTAATAGCAGCCCTATCAAAAAGTAGAGCAGGATTCCAATTAAGGTAAACCTCTTTTTTATCATTAAACACCTCACATAACAAAATTAAGGATAAAAGTTATTGTACACCCTCTATTATAATAATTGGTTTTCTTGGCTGGGTATCATTACGATAAATAGCTAACAGACTCAGGCCAACAACCTGGTTACCTGCACGGTCTTCTGCATCAAACAACACATCATAGGCCCCGTTTGCAGGAACACTAACTGTTATGTTGAATTCTCCTGTTACTTCATTTATACAAGGCGTCTGTCCGTAAAAGCAGGTGTTAATACAGGTCTTTGTGCTTGAACCATGGGTATAAGTACACAGATTCATTGTATCGATTGATGTAATTCCTTTTAGCACCACGGTGCCTGATGCTGTTTTGAACTCGCTCTCTGTTGGCGAAGTAATAGTAATTACTGGCGGGTTTGCATCAACATTTATAGGGAATGACTTCACGAGTTCTAGGTTTTTTGCAAAGTCTTCTGAATAATAGCATACTATATAAGGCAGGTTATCTCCATCATCCTCTACCAGGGTTTGAAAGGCTCCGCCACTAACTAGTTGGTCTGGATAACAAGGTGTGCCTGCAGGCACTAAACCAAAGTAGGTCTTGATGTCCTTCCTAGGAAAGGTATCATCATTCACAGTATACTCTATTCTTACATTTGCAGGGTAAAGACTAAAACCAGATTGCAGAATAATGGTTTCAGGATTAATAAAGTCTGATTCACAATCTCTGCGATTAAGAGGACAGTCGTGACCATAGGTGCCTTGGTTATTCTCAGGATAATTATCAGCGTTTCTTAAGCACCATTTATTGACTGCATGCCAATAACATTTTCCAAGTCCAAACTTGTCATTGCTAGGTGTGAGTTGGTGCGTTCCTCCTGTCCTGGCACCACTACTATTATATACCGCATTCACATGTACTGCGGTTCCTCCTATACACTCTTGTTGTGTGGTATAGTCAATACAAGCAAGCGTGGATTTCTTAGTGCATGTTGGGTTAGCAAACATTCCTTGGTACTTGCACTCATCTCCAAACAAGGCACACACCTCAGGGGTGCAAGCAGGGGTTATCCAGTTATAATCCTTATTATCACATAGCTCACAGGTCTGTAATTCACGAGCATTAGGTCTGCATATTCCTCCTAGTTCATGATAAGAGTTATCTAACCACACCCATTCACAATCCTGATTTTTTCCACAAGGATCTGCATTATCTTCACATGCTTCTTGTGATTTATAATCATAGCAACTTACAATATTAGAGCAGTAATCAAAGGCACTGAACAAGGTTTTTGTTCTGTCAAGATAACAACCCTCTACTACATACCTGCCTGCGCCAGGATGGCAATACCTAGGTCTTATAACACCTCCTTCCAAAACATTGACTTTTAAATCAATATTAGAGAACATGCCGTAGAGGCCATTGCACATGTCACATACGTCTATATCTGAGCACCAAGTCTTGCCATCCCTATTTGGTCCCATGCAAAACTTGTCAGGGTTACAATCCTCTATTGGCTGAATATTATCATCTGCATCACACTTGCTCCTCACATTATTCATGCAGAACTCATCAGGATGAACATTCATGCAATAAGGATGGCCTGTGCTAACACACTTAATACTAGACGTTCCTTTTTCTCCGCCAGCATAAGTAGCATTAACCACATAGCAGAATTCAGAATTTGAAGGAACAGAACTCTCTGTTATATTAAATTGATACTTAGGTATGTTAAGACGGAATGGCGAAAACATGCTTTTGCTTGAACAATCAAAACTCGGTGTTTTTTCACACTTAAACACAGAATAGTAAAGCACATTTGCTTTACAAGTGCTAAGAACAGACCACTCAACTAGAATTTCGTTTGCACTAGAATCAAAGCTTGCTGTAGCACTAGGATTCATTGCGCTGCCCTGGCACTGAGGCGTGCCACAGGAGCAATCCCAGCAATCACTTCCATCTGGGCATTTCATTCCTATCTCACAATCTTCTCCTGATTCTATTATATAATTACCACAGGCTGATAAACCAACACAATTACACTCACCTGATTCTCCTGGGTTAGTGCAATCATTAGGGCTGCACAGACTTAGTTGTCCTGTTTGAGGATTATCTTCACAAGTCTCATAAGGATAGGTTACTAATCCATCTCCGCACACAGCTGCATAAGCAGCACAGTCTGCATCATTATCCTTGGTACACCAACGAGGACAAGCCCGGTTAGGAGTCATGCTGCACACACAATCAGAATCGTACTTGGGGCTATCAACATTTGGGCTGCAAGTTACAGGGCACTTTCCATCACCACTTACACACTCTGCTGGTGCTCCGCAATCAGCAGGGTCATCTAAGCCACACCTAAGACAGTACTCGTCTTTCTGTGATGTATTGGTTAAATCATAGATTTTCCATGTTTTGCTTGATAAACAATAGGCATTATTATTAGGGTCACAAACACCTGGTGTGCACTCACAGTTAAGATTAATATCAATGCCTGTTCTGTCCTGATGTAGGTCAATAGTTACACTATTAGGTGCACACCCCTCGGATGTTTTATGAGCAGCCACTGTGATACTATCTCCTTCAGGCACATTGTTTATGGTATAAGCTCCGTTAGTAGCAGAAGTGGTTGATATGCTTGCGGCACTCACAATTGCACCAGACACATAGCCTCCTGTCATTCTATAGATGGTTCCTGAAATAGAATAGGTAGATATTGCACAAGAGCAATTATCACCAGGACTAATAGAAGGGCTTGGAATAAAAGTAAAAACACAGGAGTAATTGGTGCTTCCAACATCAATTAATCCAATATCAGAAAGACAGCAACACCCAGTAACACATTCTGGTCTGTCAGTGCAATCATCAGTTACAAATAATTGAGGGGTTGTGGTGCACTGAGCTTCACTGGCTTTGTTCTCACAACTGCTCCCTAGGGTCTGATAAATACAGCAGCCAGCACTTACAAGAGCAGGAATAAATAAGAATAATATGATACTAAATATTAACAATACCATGTGCTTTTTATAAACCATACTCATCCACCTTTTTTATTCTTGCTTTCCTTTTGTAAATATATAAATCTTTTTGTTTTGATTGTTGATAATTAATTTTTGGCTTTAATATGTGTGTCTTTTATATATGCGTTTTTATGAGTTTTGCTTTTTTTAATTTTCTTTAATTTTCTATTCAGTAATTATATAAGCACGAAATTTTGTATTGTTTAAGGAAGTATCATTAAAACAAGCACCTACAAAATTATTATGTTCCTCTTCCACCCAAAAACAATTAGGCATGTTATTAATACAGGCAGCCTTTGAATTTATGGTAGAGCAATCAACATGTTTTTCTCTTTCTCCTGAGTGCATAATGCCATATGCGCATTGTCTACACTTTTTTTTGTTCACATTATCGCCAGGAGGAAAGCATTTTGGACCAACATAATGCTCATCACACCAGATATTACATGCATTTGCTGCATGAAAGCACCACATTGAACAGTCCTTATAAGGATTCTTACCAGAAGCCTTAATACTAGTAACATCACACAGCTCTAGCTGACAGCTAGGATGATAACAATGAGCTTTACATTGGTCTGCTTCTCCTGCATAATCAGAGCATGCTTCTAGGATGCACTCATCAATACACTGCTCACTAGGAGGATTATTCATGCTTGAGTCAGTAATATTAATCCTAAAGAACTGATAATCAAACAACCCACTATCATCTATAACAAGGACTCCTACTTCATGTGAACCAATATCTACTCTGTCAATAGGCATCCACAAAAGTCCTGGGTGAACTAGCTCTCCTTTTTCCCCTGACACTCTTGCATCACTCTCACACCAACCAGTACCACCACTAGGAACTGCTCCTGCAGGAAGGCCTCCTGCGCCAGCACACTGGACTTCTCCTTTTCCAAGAGACAAGAAATAATATGTTAACCCTGTATCATCAGGGTCATAACCATTTAGACGTATATTAACAAAGTTTGTGTTTTTTAAGTCAATATTAACATCTTCTAGCTTGTCAAGAGCAGGTTTCCTATTCTCAACAGCTGTTCTGAACAAGAAAGGCCTTCCCTTTACCATAGAACTCCTGTCAAGCACCTCAACAATATCATCATGATAATAAGGTCGAGGGCAAGTAGTGCAAGGATTATTAATCTTTTTCAGCTCTAATCCTTGCCTCCAAAAAGAAGAACTAATAAATTCATTATTAAGATTAAAGTCTATGTTTTTTGAATCCCTGGAATACAGATTATATATAAAGTTATACATCAAGCCCAGCCTAATATTAAGGTTGACTTGGTAATCAACCACTGTTGTTATTGGGTCTTGTCCTTTAAAATTAATTTTTACAGGGTACTTAACAACCACTAGGATGTCTGAGTTATGAATCGTGGATTCCACAACAGGTTCTGCTTCTACAGTTATATTAGCGTCTAATCTGCTTGAAAAAGCAGAAAGGTCAATACATAAAGGCAGGGTGTTTGCAATATAATCCTCTAACTGTTTTTGCAAGGTCAGAGCTAGTTCTATGCCTTTTGCATATCCTTCGCAAGTGGATTCACGAGCAATATAGCACAGTTTGCTCATATTATTCTGACCAAAGAAGCCGTCATAAGCAGAGTAGAAAGAGTTGAATAAACACTCCTCATTATATATAAAGGTAAGCCTGTTAAAAGGCGTGTCTAGGCATGGATAATCAGGAATCTTATAACTAACATTCTCACAAAGGGTGTTCCTTTTCAAAGCATAATCCACAAAATAAGGTTTATTAAGATATGTGTAATTAAGATAATCCCTCCCTAATATTTTATCCTCAAAAGGAATGGTGCCTGCCTCAAAATTATATATCACTCCTCCATTAGCACCCAGGCTTTCAAGTCCATCCATAGATGTTTGTAGTATGCAAGTAGTCACGTGGTTCTTTACACTGCCTGTTTGCAACTGCTTAAGAATCTCCTGAATATTACCTTTAGGGGGGCTGGTGTTGCGTATAATAGCAGTAAGAATTATAAATCCTATTAACAAGACCATGCCAAGGATTACAAACATGGTTATCTGGGATTTTTTCATTTTATTTGTAATTTTTAATAGTGTTCAAAAAAAGTAAGTGCCAATTTGCGAGGGCATATATCCGTTTAATAATCAAAGCGGAACAGGGGGACGTGCCCCCTACGGGGAGGTGGAGCCCTCGGTGTCATAAGTAGGCCCGAGCGGGCACTTTTTTTGAACACCTTTATTTTTTAAATTTAATAATTCATCGGTCCTCAAACACCAGACCGGCTTACCTAAGCACAATGCTCGCATAACTCACACTATTACTATAATCACCAACAACATCTCCTGAGGTATAGTACTGCTCTAAGGAGGCTTTATCAAAGGTAATGATTTTTAAGAGCAAGATTATGGGTAGGTAACCGCATATGCTTGCTCCTGTCTTATGAATATATTTTTCAAATCCTTGAGCATCTCCTTTTAGTATTAAGTTAATGGCTCCTTTATCCAGTTTTGAGAGGTTTTCTTTGATATTATCACTAAATGGCATGTAACCATAACTAAAGCCATAATGTGTAAAATCAGTGCTCACAATAAAAGTGACTTTTCTCTTCATCTCACTAATTGTTTCTTTTAAGTCCTTGGCTGCTTTGTCAAGGTCTAGGTCATCTGATACTAGTAATGGAAGAATCTTTATTTTCTCAGCTCTAGTACCAAAAGCAAATTGTAAAAAAGGCAATTGTACTTCTAGGCTGTGCTCATGCGCATGAATCCTTTCATTAATTACTATGTTATCTTTTTTCACAAGGGCTTTTCCAAACTCCTGGTCTGGTCTTACAAAGCCAAGAGGGGTTTCAAAGGTTTCCAATGAAACACCTGATTCATTACTGCGGTGATTAGGACCTAGGAGGATGAACAAGTCAGGAAGCTCTGCTTCTGCTAAGGCTTTATAACTCCAGGCAGCTGCCATCCCACTATAAACATAGCCTGCATGAGGAGAGATAGCTGCTTTTAGTGACTTTGCCCCTGGTCTTGGCTTGCTAGGAAGAGCGCCTGGTCCTAATTTATTAGTAAAGCATTCTTCTAGCATCTTGCTAAGACTAGCAATAGTTTTAGGATAGAACAAGCCAGCATAAGCAGCTTTTCTCATAATCACTCACCTCAAAAAATAATAGCATAAAAAACACCTTTTAATTATCTGATTCTATCTGATTCTTTTATCCTGTTTCTCTTGTCTCATTATTCTTGCTCAGGGTTTCTTAGAAGTATGAGTGAGGTCCAGATGCGTGGCTTAAGCTTTGGGTCTGGTTCCTTGATAAAAATATGATTCTGTGACTGGGTAATTATGGCGTCCTTAGCAATAACATATCTAACAAGATAATCAAGGTCTGCTGAAGAAAAACCTGTATAGTTAAAAGAGTAGCGCCACACAGGCGGGTAGGTTAAGGGGTCATCACACATGTGCTCTGCAACTCCAAACACCTCTCTGCTTGTGGTTGCAACCACTTCCCTAGCAGCATACACCTTGTTAAAAAGCTGGAGGTCTTCTAGGCTTGCCTCAAGATTAGTAGGTCCTGGGCAGAGCCATTTGAGCCAGGAAGGAAGAAGATTGCAAATAGTTTGTCCAAAGCCAGGGGTTAAGCCATAAACTTCTTCATCACTAAAAATAATCATTTTATTAGTACTATCATAATATACTTTTAGGTATTCGTGATTAACACATCTTTGAAATTTATCAGCATTGTGGCATCCACTTAAATCAAGGGTGGCTGCATCTGGATATGATAATAAGAAGCTCTGCTCAAGAGCAGTAAGAAAGTCATCGTTTGTAACAGGGTCATACAAGGGCTGGTTAAGCGTGGTCCCTAATATCCTCTGACCTTCATAGTTAAGCACGCAATAATTATTAGTGGCTCCAAAGTTCTGCAGGTTAATAAGAATCTCGTCTTGAGGTGCGCACATAAGCACAAAGTCATCTACCTGGTTTGTGACAATAGAAGCTAGCTTCATAGCCAACAACTTGGTCCTAGTAGTCCACTCACCACTAACACAAGCAAGGTCACCAATGTATTGGCCACTCTTTATACATTGGGGTTGTGCACCAGGGCTAACATTGTTGTTAAAAGCAGGAAGCCCATTAATATCATACAAACACTGGCCTGACTCTGGACAATAACCTGCATAACAATTATCAGGGGTTCTTTGTCCTTCACCAAGCACATTAATCCATACCCCATTCAAGCACTGATATCTATCAGTACCATTCACCTGGTAAAACACAGTGGCTCCTGCTTGGGGTTGAATGCATTTACCCTGGCCTCCGTCTGCAGATGGATCCCAGCATTGTTGTGGCTCACAACAATTAGCTGGTTGCAAATCAGGATTCTGAGTTATGTTTACAAAGAGCTCCAATAGAGGACCAGGCACAACTGATTTATGAGAAAGATTCTTGCCACCAGTATTCTCCCAGGCATTATTATAAGAACAATAAACATCTCCAAAAGAGCTGCCAAGAATAGTACAATAATCTGTTTCTTTTATTAAAGGCTCTCCTGTTCTTGTATCATTACACCCAGTGCCTGGGTTAGGCCAATCCTCAACGTTTTGCAAGCAAGCATGACTAACTCTTCCAGAAGCATTTAAATCACAAAGCGTGGTTTTCTTGGAATCATTTATCATTTCACAGAAAACAAGGGGTTCTTTTGTATCTCCTGCATGCATGATTGGGTAAGTGCATTTCCTACATTCCAAGGGTTGTTCTGGTCTAGGTGGATAACAAGCCCAGCCAACATAATGATTAGGTTTACAAACACCACTACAAAGGGTTGCTGCTACATTACACCAAGCAGCACAATCCTTGCAAGGATTTTTATTGCAATTAACATTTGTGTTAGAAGAAAGACCAAGGCAATCACTCATATCACAAGGCTTGGTCTGTACAGACGGATCACAAAGATCATTACACTGCTCTTGCCCTATAGCTGTGTTATGACACATCTCTGTGATACACTCTTTTATACATGTGCTTAAAGAGCTTGCAGGAACTGTGCCCAAGGCAGGAGGACTCGAACTTGCACCCTTATCACAAAGCCTTATTCTTGAAGAGTCTCCTGATACTCCTAAATGAGTCGCGCTTAATCTTTCACTATTGGTAATAGGCACAGGATTTCCATTACAACTAATCTGCTTGATTATTTTACCAGGAGTCAAGTCATTTACACAACTACTTGGATTATCACCACTCCAAGTGCCAACAGCTGAGTTCAATAAGTAACCAGTGCCTCCGCCTGTGCAAATCAAAGCATAAGGCCCTCCTTGAGGTGTGCGTCCTTGATTTATATTATCATCATCACAATAATCTATACCTGCAGTACCAACAGCAGCCAGAGCCCAGCCCCAACCTGCTGCTTCGCATGTAGGACCATCATTCCAAGGAGGAATGTCTTCAACACCAAAACCAGTAATGCCAAATAAAGGAGCACTAGCAACCACGCTGCCTGTTACAGGCATTAAGCCAGGGTCTTCTGCTATTTTAAACTCTGAGATAAATAATGAATCATTAAAACCACAGCCATAAAAGGTTCCATTGCTCACAAATGCGTTTGAGTAATCAAGACCTTTATATTTAAGATACTGGTCATTGTATTGAGGCTCACCCTTAAAACAAGCGCCTACACTACTGTTTGGATCATTATAAGATTCACTTAGCCAATTAGTGGTATCATCTCCTTCTGAACAGCAATAAGTGTCTGTGGCACTAAAGTGTGCAGCACACTCGCTTTGTCTAGTTTCATCATCCAAGTCATAACTCCACCTGCCATTGTTTAAGCAGTAAAGCGCATTACCACTCACATTCACATAATCACCAGGATAATATTTTTTTCCATTAGAGCCAATATCCCCCAGAATACCATTACAATTATCTCCTCCACAACAAATACCTATCCTTGCTCTTACACCATTATCTTGATCTGGAGGAGGCAGGCTCTCATCTGTATAACAAACATACTCATGATCATTAACACGACCCATGCTGCTACCATCTCCAAGCACATATTTCATGGTTCTTAATGAATGCATACCAGGCGTGTCTGTTGGGTCTGTAGGGTCAGGCGCTCTACAAATTTGTAGGGTTCTGCCAGCAGTAGGATATTGTCTTCCAAGAGACCAACCCCATGTCCTAGGAATGGTTGGTTTTTCAATATAATAATAGATATTACTAAAACTAATAGGATTAACCTTTAGTTTTCCAGGGCAAGGCACAATAGCTGGTGTGCTCATAGAATCTTCTCCTGTTGCCCAGGTAGAAGTAATGCCTGCAGGACATTGCTCATAAGTCACAACACTTCTGTCTTCACCTTCTCGTCCAATAATGCCTGGTGCTACATTATTCCCACCTAATCCGCCTGTATCCACAATATATGCAAAAGCAAACGCAGTATCATCAACCACATCCAAATCACAAACATAATGTACATCAATATCTGATTGTTGAAGGTCTCCTACATTCTGGCCATGTCCAGCACACGTGTTGTCAGGCATGGCTCTAAAACCACCCACACTATATTCACCAGCACTGCAAGCATACTGCATAAAGCCTGCAATACCTGGATCAATGCCTTGTCCCTCATAGTCTGGGTATGATGGAGAACAAATAGGCGTACCAATCAAACGCCCAGCCATATAGTTTCCTTCCCTATCTTTATCAACACATCTTACAAAGGTGCCTTCTACATTAGCAACAGGATAATTATCCCATAAAACTTCGCAATTATCAAGAAGAAAGACTTCTCCATGCTGGTTTGTGTTAGAAGCAATATGCCACTGGCTACCATCACAAATAGCACCAGTGTTACAAACAGTGCCTCCTTTCTCATAACATTTCTTATCACCACAACAACCATAGGCAGAGTCAAAGCTATAACTACCGCCAGTGGCTAAAGAACAAATATTTTCATTAGACCCAATATCATGTAAAAGATAAGTGGGCAGGGTTTGACCAGCCACATTACCAGAATTATCATACCACTCGGAATAATAGGCTCCTCCACTGCTTTTTACATCATAACGATAAACAGGGTTAAAATCTCCATTATCAGTTAGCTCTTCAGGAATATAAACCTGGTCCCAACCAAGGCTTTTGGCTTGGCTTTTACTCTTACATTCTCCTTTCACACAATAAGGCTTATTTGCAGGACAAAAACCCTTATTGTTCTGGGTAACAGGCGCTCCTCCTCCTGGAAAGCCGCATTGGCCGCAATTAAAAACATCCCAGGTAATATTAACACAAGAAGCAGAATCAGTGGCAGCAGTGCTGTTAAGAATTGGAAAAGCATAAGGATAATTGATGGTGTCTGTTGGCTGTTCGCACCATCTGCAATCAGAGTCTGCCTGGCAAGTCGTTTGGTCTCTTAAATGACAAGCAGCTGGCTTGGTGCCGCATCCACAAATACCTGCATGAACAGTATATATATCCTTACATTCCTGAGGAATAATATCATTGTTAGGGCAGTCAGAAACATCTTTTATAACAAAGCCAGTTATTGCGCTGCCTAAATCAAAGTCCAGGGAAGGAGAGGGTCCTGCCATTGCTAGGTGTCCGCAGTCTTGATAACAAGTAGCGCTGTCTTCTGTAGGGTCACACCAGCCGTCACCGCAGTCGCCTATTGCTTTTGCATTGTGCACAGCAAAGCCCTCTGCAAAATAAGTATTATACTCTTCAACCTCAAAATTATAGGTTGGAACTCTTTCGTACACTTTTTCAATTGAAGCAACCATTATCTGTTCTCCATTCTCATCAATCAAAACAGAGCCAAAAGCCAAGGCTTTGGCCCAGACCAGGCCTTTATCAGTAAAAACTCTATGCTCAGGCGTAACTCTAAGATTATTATTAATAATAAGATAATAAGAAAGCAGCATTTCATCAGGAGAATGGTGGAATAACTTGGTAACAGTGCCAGCAACCATTCGCTGGTTTTCACTGTCATAAGCCTTGACAACATCTCCTATTTGGATTTCCTCAATGTTTTTTAAAGAACCACCGCTCATGGTAATCTTGGTGCCAGCAAGGAAGCAGCCACCACCCCCACTAGGAGTACCAGTACCCGTGCCATCACCGCACTGGCAGCACTCAGCACAGCCAGGTTTAGAAGGATTAGTTTTGCAATCATCACAAGGAAAGGTGTTTTCAGGTTGGGGAGGGCTACCAGCATCACAAAATTTTGAATCATGAGGAACAGCAATATCAACGAGCACTCTGCTAGAGGTATCAATGGATACTGGGGTTCCGTCATTACGGGTAATTGTCCTAAAATGAAGAGTGTCTAAAGCAACAACCCCATCTTCTACGCTTTGGTCATTGGTTGCGCGAACAGCAACTTCATTGGAATTACCATAAGCACTGCCTCCGTCTTGATCTGAATCAGCTAAACGAAACGCTCCAAGAGTTACAGGCTCAACAATTTTACAACAATGAAACGCTGTTAACTGGTCATTATTCTTGCTATTTTTAAAACCACACATAGCATATCCATAATCACAATGCTCAAAATCATCTACATTAACAGGGTCTTTTTCATGAGTATCTCCATAATCAATAGTCACCCCTGATATTTCACAGCAATAGAATTTGTCCATCTCATCATGATCATCTGGCTTGTTTTGATAACCACAAACAATTCTATCTCGTGTTCCAGGATCACAACAGGTTCCGCATGAACCAGAGGCAATGTTTGCACAGTTCTTTTTTATACAAACCCCTGAAAGCCAGGCCGCATTCCATGCACAGCAAGGACTGGCATCACAGGATGATTGAGTGGTGTGTTGGGAGCAATCAAAGATATTATTACCTACACAAGCGGCACCAACACTTCCAGAGCCTATAACTAGCAGGATAATAGGTAGGAATAAGAAGAGGACCTCCTTTTTAATTCTCATAAACCCACCCATTTTTTTCAAATCTTTAAAATGATAAGAATACTATTTAAATTTAACGATAATTGATGTATATGAGAAGAAAATTATAAGAGTTTAAGCATCCTTGCTAATCCATCCAGGTCTTTGGGTGCTCTCATCTCTAAGGGTGTGCTTGCAAGGGTTGCTATTAAGGTTTTTATTTTATATTTTCTGCACAGCTTTGCGTTCTGCATCATCCTGCCTAATATATATGTATGTTTATCTGTGGTTAGGAGCTTGGTGTTAAAAACAATCACTTTATCTTTTTCCTTTGCAAGCCTGCACATCACATCATCAAGCCCTGCTCTTCTTTGATAAACAAAGTCATTGCTTTCTGAAATCTCAGCATTTATCAAGTACTTTACCTTCTTGTTCTCAAAAAAGTTTCTTTGAGTCACTCCAAATAAGAAGTCAAAGTTCTTCTTGGCTTTATCAACTTCTTTTATGTTTTTAACCAAGCCAGCAGTCCAAGTCTTAATCTTATTTGACTTAAGCTTCTTGGGCTTCTCCTTCAAATCTTCATAAAGAAAGATTAGTTCTTTAAAGCCTAGTTTTTCAGCTATTTCAATAAGTTCTTGCTCATTATCCTTTGGCATAACTATGTCAAGCTTCATAATATATATTTAATCAAAGAATGCTTTTATACTTTTCTAATTCTTGCTTTATCTCCTGCTCTGAAAAAGCGATTAGGGGTCTTAGCACAGGAACATCAATAGGATAATCCTTTAAGCTTTGTAATGTGTCAGGAACAATAAGGGCTCTGCACTTAAAGGTTTTGGCAAGTTCATCCAACTCTTTTAAATTCTTTATTTTAGACTCCTCAACAGTTATTATAGAGCAACCCCTCTTCATCAAAAGCAAGCCTGCTAAAACAGAGTTTTTATCTGATACCAAACATAAGGCCTTGCCTTCAACACCTACTGGTAACCCTCCAAAACCCGCCAGGGTTTTGCAAAAAATAAAGGCTTTATCATTGATTATCTCAACACCAATTTCTAGGTCTGGTTTTTCCAAGCTAACTTTTAGTTTTGTCTTCTTTACAATAAAGGCTCCGACTTTGTTATTAAGTTCAAGAGAAGAAAGAGCAAACCTTTTGTCTAATCTTCTTGCACTAATCCTAAAGGTCTTGGTTTTTGGGTTTTTTTTAACTAGGCTTAAAGATTCTGAATTTATTTTTTTTAACTCAGCTTTTGTTTGGATACAAGGACTATAAGAAGAAATCCCAAAAATATTTTTTAAATCAATTTCTTTATCAACATCTAAGAGAAGTCTGCCTTGTAATCGTTTTATTTTTGGTTTTAATCTTTTGTCTTTCAAAACAGTTCTTATATTCTCAACTAATCTTTTTTCAAAGTAAGCGCGGTTTCTACCTTTTAATCCTATCTCTGAGTATCTAATGAGGTAAAGGGGCATGGTAAAGAAAAGAAGCTTTTTTTATTTATTAAACTTATTGATTTTTTTATTAATTACTTTTACTTTATCAGTTTTGCTAGGTTTATTGGTTTTTAATCTCATAGAAAGAGGTAAGAAAGGTTGCTCTTGGCTCAAAAGCTTCTTTTGGGTTAAGAAAAATGCCGTCTCCTACTAAGCCTATGCTTTCTTTAGCTGAGTCACTCATAACATATTCCATGTCAAGGTTTGAGAGATGAAAAGCATTAACTTCTTTACTTGTTTGTTCCATAACATAATTTGCCAACATACCTGTTTCTTTTGCTATTCTATCTCTTAACTGAGCATATGTCTCTTCTTTTGCAACAGGCATTCTTCTAAATACTGGTTGATAAGCTGTAATAATATGTAATGGTTTTCCATTTTCACGAACCAGGTCTCCAGGAACCCATACTGTTTCCATATATTTCCAATATCTCTTATCCTCTTTATTCTCCCATTTATCTCTATCTAGGAAAAAAGGCCTTCCCATTCTTATACCTTCAGAAGCAATTAATTTTGTAAGACCTTTCACAGCTACATGACCCAATACGTCCTGAAGCCTTTCTATTCTTTCTTGATTTAACTTTGCTATTACTGGCATTTTATGCCCACTTAATTTTGTTATTACTGTGGAGTTTATAAATTTTATGGAAGGTCTGGAACTTCAACAAGAAAAAGCAAAAAAAGAAAGAAAAAGGAAAAGCAAAGATAGAAAGAAAAAAAGTAAAAAGCAAAAATAAAAACAAAGGTAAAAACAAGTAAAATAAGCTCAAAACAGGCTTGTTTCCAGTTGAAATAAGGGGGTGTTATGGGGGAGGAAAGGATGTTTTTCCCTTTTTTATGCTTTAATAAGCCTTGAAAAGCCGGTTTCCATAGGAAACCATGGGGGCTTATGTTTTTTAATATATCCTTTGTCAAGGTTATTTTTTAAGATAAAAGCATTTATAAATACCCTATTTTTACCCTTTATAAAGGGTTTATAAAGCTCTCGACTAAAAGCCCGGGAGGGATTTTCAATGGCAAAAAAGAAAAAGGTTGCAAAGAAAAAACCAAGGAAAAAAACAGTTAAAAAGAAGGCTAAAAAGAAAAAAGCTGTTAAGAAAAAAGTTGCAAAAAAGGAGAAAAAGAAAGTAGTAAAGAAAAAGGTTGTAAAGAAAAAAACAGTTAAAAAAGCAAAGAAAAAAGTAGCAAAAAAGAAAGTAAAGAAAAAGGTTGTAAAGAAAAAAACAGTTAAAAAAGCAAAGAAAAAAGTAGCAAAAAAGAAAGTAAAGAAAAAAGCTGCAAAGAAGAAAGTGTTGAAAAAGAAAAAAGTCAAACCAAAAAAAGCCAGAAAACCTGTTAGGAAAGATGTGAAAAAGAAAGCAGTAAGAAAAAGAAAAGCAGAGGTGCCTGAGAAAGAAGTTCCTGAAAAATATGCAGAAGCAGGCCCAAGAGATATTCGCGTGGTTAACATTGTTGTTTCTACTAGCTTAGAACATGATATTCCTCTTGAAAAAATGGCTGCTACTCTTAGTAACACAGAGTATAATCCTGAACAGTTCCCAGGCCTTGTTATTAGAATAAAGGATCCTAAGACGTCTGCTCTCATTTTTAGCTCTGGAAAAGTGGTGTGCACAGGAGCTAGGAGCATGGACAAGGTTCATGAGAGCATTACTAGGATTATTGACAGCTTAAAAAAGATTGGTATAAACATAACTGTCACTCCTAAGATTAATATCCAGAACATTGTTGCTAGTGGTAATATTGGCATGGATCTTAATCTTAATGTTCTTGCAATGAAGCTTGACAACACAGAGTATGAGCCAGAGCAGTTCCCAGGTCTTGTCTATAAGTTAATGGAAGCCAAAGCAACTTTCTTGTTGTTCAGTAATGGAAAGGTGGTGTGCACAGGCACCAAGTCAGAGGAAGAGGTGCATGCTGCTCTTGATAAACTAGTAGAAACCCTAAAAGCAGTTAAGTGAAAAAAAGCTAGATAAAGCAAAATATTTTCAATTTTTTTTGCAAAGATTTTTTATATTAATACTTTTTTTATAAGCCAACGGGTGGTTGAGGTGGATGTTTCAGAACAAATAAACCTGTTTTACAAATTCATAGAAACAGAGTACTACAAGGACTTGCTTAGCCAGGTGAATAAAGGACACAAGTTTCTTAAAATAGATTTTAATGCTTTATCCAAGTTTAATCCTGAACTAGCAGAGCTCTTGCTTGAGAAACCAGAAGAAACTGTTAAGGCTGCTGAGCTAGCCATTGATAGTTTTGATATTGAAGGGGATACCAAGAACTTTAAAGTCAGATTCTATAATCTACCTGCTTCTCAGAAAAGCCAGATAAGAAACATTAGGAGCAGTGATATTGGAAAACTAATAGAGATAGAAGGCTTGGTAAGGCAGAAGAGTGATGTAAGACCTCAGGTTACAAGTGCCAGGTTTGAGTGTCCTAGTTGTGGAAACATCATAACCGTGCTTCAACTAGACACTAAGTTCAAAGAACCCAGCAGGTGTAGTTGTGGCCGAAGAGGAAAGTTCAGGCTTATCTCAAAAGAGCTTGTAGATGCTCAAAAGCTAGTGTTAGAAGAAGCTCCTGAAGATTTAGAAGGAGGAGAACAACCAAAAAGATTGAATGTTTTTTTAAAAAGCGACTTGGTTAGTCCTATGAGTGATAAAAAAACCAATCCTGGAAGCAAAATACTGGTGGGAGGCGTTATAAAAGAGGTTCCTATAGAGATTGGGGGTGTAAGGACTACTCGTTTTGACTTGTTCAGTGATGCTAACAATGTTGAGCCAATACAAGAAGACTTTTATGAGATAGAGATTAGTGAGGAAGAAGAAAAAAAGATTCTTGAGATGAGTAAGGATAAAAGGATTTTTGAAAAACTAAGAGACTCCTTGGCACCCAGTATTTATGGTTATGAAAAAGTAAAAGAAGCCTTGCTTCTGCAAATGTTTGGAGGAGTGATTAAAAAAAGAGATAGAGGAGATGTTACCCGAGGAGACATTCATATTTTGCTTATAGGTGACCCTGGCAGTGGGAAAAGTCAAATTTTAAAAAGGATTAGTGTGGTTGCTCCTAAGAGCAGGTATGTGAGTGGAAAAGGAGCAACAGGCGCAGGGCTAACAGCAACTGTTGTTAAGGATGAGTTCTTAAGAGGCTGGGCCTTAGAAGCAGGAGCTCTTGTCCTAACAAACAAAGGCATTTGTTGTATTGACGAACTAGACAAGATGACACAGGAAGACCAGAGCGCTATGCACGAAGGATTAGAGCAACAAACCATAACCATTAGTAAGGCTAATATTCAGGCAACTCTAAAAGCAGAGACCACTGTGCTAGCAGCTGCTAATCCCAAGTTTGGAAGGTTTGATCCTTATGAGCTGATTGCAAAGCAGATAGAGCTCCCAACAACCCTGCTTAATCGTTTTGACCTTATCTTTCCAATGCGTGACTTGCCAAATAAGGAGAATGATGATAAACTGGCAAGCTTTATCCTGCACCTACATCAAAGCGCAGAGAGAAGAGAAACAGAGGTTAACTCTGAGATGATAAAGAAATATGTATCTTATGCAAGAAGAAATATTCATCCAAAAATAACAGACCCTGCACGAAAAGAAATCCAAGACTTCTTTGTGAACATGCGTAACATAGGAGAAAAAGAAGAAGCCATCAGAGCCATTCCTATAAGTCCTCGACAATTAGAAGCCCTAATAAGGCTTAGCGAGGCCAGTGCAAGAACAGAGCTAAGAGACAAAGTACTTAAAAAAGATGCTAAAAGAGCTATTGAACTTGTGCACTACTGCTTATCCCAGATAGGTCTTGACCCAGAAACAGGCAAGATTGATATTGACAGATTAGTCACAGGCATTAGTGCTGTTCAAAGAAACGAGATAGCCATTATTAGAGAAATCATTAATGAGCTTGAAAAAGTGCTTGGAAAAGCCGTTCCTATGGAAGATGTTGAGAGAGAAGCAGAGATAAAAGGCATAGAAAAAGATAAAGTAGACGAGGTTATTGAAAAACTAAAACGAACAGGAGATATATTTAGTCCAAGGCACGGGGTTATATCAAAAATATGATTATTTTAATAAGGGGGCTCCGGTCGTTTTCAGCAAAAACTTCTGGTTTTTGCGATGCCAGAAGCTCTGCTTCTGAGCATTGACTAGGAGTCGCCTGCCTTTTCCCAGGTCTCAAAAATGCAAAGCATTTTTGGACCCACAAAAACCATGTTTTTGACGGTTTTTGGGAGTGAGCGTAGCGAACGGGCGAAAAACTGAGGGGGATTATGCCACAGATAAAGAGAGAAACCGCCATCATCTGCATGATTGATGACTTGCTCAGAGGCAGCTTTATTAGGACAGAAGGCTGGAATCCTAGTTATTTCTCGACTGATTTAGGAGACATCTCAAGGGTTAATCTGGTGGGTGTGTTGATAAGTAAGGAGCCTAGTGGAGGAATACTTATTGATGATGGCAGCGGAAGGATTCTGCTCAGAAGCTTTGACACAGTTACTTTCCAAGACTTAAACATAGGGGACTTGGTGTTGGTTATTGGAAGACCGAGGGTTTATAATGAGGAGAAATATGTTTTGCCAGAGATAATAAGAAAGGTTGACCAGAAATGGGGGGCTTATAGACAGTTACAACTTGAGATTATTAAAAAAAAGATAAAGAAAAAAAGAAAAGTACCAGAGACCAGAGTCCTGATAAAAGAAGAAGCCCAGCCTATTAATTATTTTCAAAAAATCCTTGGATTCATAAAAGACCTTGATGCTGGTTACGGGGCAGATATAGAAGAAGTAAAGAAGAGGAGTGGTGCTCCTAATGCAGAAGAATTAGTAGGAAAACTCATAGAAGAAGGAGAGATATTTGAGATAAGACCTGGAAAGTTGAAGATTCTGGAATAAAATATGTGCCGACTAGGAACAGGAAGAAAGTTGATAAAGTGGCGCATCTTTTACTTTTTAAAAAAAGTAGGCATCCTTTTAGCAGTTTCTTTTAATCCCTCCCAATGTTTCCCGCCTTCAACCAGAAAGATAACATGATCTAAAGAACAATAATCAAAATTTTTACATTCAGAGGGCCTTCTCTTATCATTGTACAGAGTGCACGTTGCAATGTTAGTATTAAAATCATAATCTAAATCCGGGCAAATCTCTCCTGCCTTGCTGTGCATTGAACCATCATCATTTCTTACGTCAAAATATATACAACACGCACCACAACGCGCACAAGAATCATTCTCATGAATTCCTAATTTATCTTTAGCCCTCAGTTCCAGTAAAATTTCATCAATCATAAATCACCGTAATAAATAATAATTTAAAAAGATTACGAATTTAACTACGATTTAGTAAATAAAAAGTATGCGCCGACCGGGAATAGGAAGAAAGTTGCTATTTTAGGCTTTCTGATATTACTCATAACGCAACGCATCCACGGGTTTTAGTTTTGAAGCTTTATAAGCAGGGAATATTCCTGCAGCTATTCCAACAGATACTGATACAGACAAACCAATTAACACTAAGTGTAAAGAGACAAAGGTTCCTGCACGAAGCATTCCTACTTCTCCCATTAAAGCAGGCAGTGACCCTGAAAGTATGGTTCCAAAAATAACCCCTAGTAGTCCACCAACAAGCCCTATTAATGCTGCGTTAAGAAGAAAGATTATCATGATGTCCTTGTTCCTTGCGCCGATAGCTTTCATTATTCCTATATCCTTTGTTTTTTCAAGTACTGATGTGAACATGGTGTTGGCTATGCCAACAGCACCCACTATGAGCGAAACCGCTGCTATTGCTACAAGAAAGGCATTCATAGAAGACATCATCTCTGATCTTGTCTCCTGCATTTGTCTGTTTGAACTAATGCTGAAATCCTTGTCCTTCTCAGTTACATGTCTTACTATCATTAGTTTTTTCTCAATTTTCTCAATTGTCGCATCCAGATTATCTTCATCCTTTACCTTAATAACAATAGAATCATAAACATCGTTCTCTTTATCATCAAGCACTTGGTAAGCCATCTGGATTGGCATGTATATGCTGTTGCTATTATCATCTAGTATTCCTACAACCCTGAAAGCACTGTCCTCAATGGTGAGCATCTTGTTGATGCCTACTGGCTGGTCAAAATAAGAGCTTGCCAGTCTTCCGCCAATAACAACAACGTTCTGGTCTGCAGAATCAAGCATTCTTCCCTCTGCTATCTCATCTGTGGTTATCTGGGACCACACTTTTTGGTCCACACCAGTCAATGACACAGAACCTGTTTTTCCTAGATAAGAAACATCAACATTGCCTCTAATCCTGGTGTCAATAAGAGCAAGATCAGGTATGCCTTTTAATGCCTGTAAATCTGTTCTGCCCAGAACAATTTCTTCCTCAGTAGCTACTGCTGAACCTCCCCCAGGGCCATCTCTATCTCTGCCAGGCCCAAACATACTGAATCCTCTGGAGTAACCAGCAGAAAGGGTTAGTATGTCACTACCAAGACCGCCTATCTGCTCTTCTAATGTTTGCTGCATGCCCCCGCCTATTGACATGATAGCAATAACAGCACCTACGCCAATCACTATTCCTATTATGGTTAGCCAGCTTCTCAGCCTGCTATGAATAGCCATATTAAAGGCATGCTTAAGACATTTTCTTAGCTTCATTTTGATTTATGTCTGCTTCTTCTTTTTTCTAAACAAATCCTTAAACTTGTATTTGGGATTAAGCAGTTTCTCTTTCCTATATTTGAGGTAAAAAACACAGCCAAGAATTATTATTACTAAAATTACTAAACCAACAATGTACCATTTGTATTGAGAAAAGAAACTTGGTCTGTTTCTCTGAAATCCTTGAAATCCTCTCATATCAGTAATCGAAGACACTCCTTCTTCTGTTGTTGTAATTGCGCTTTGAATACTGACCTGAACCTCTTTCTCAATAGTATTTCTTCTACCCATTGTGTCTGTATAAGCAATCTGTACTTTTACTGTGTTAGATTCCTGCTCTGCTTGGCGCTGCCTCATCAATTCTTGTAATTGTTCCTGGGTCATGCTACTTCTATTAACAGGCTGGGCAGAAGACCTTGTAGCTGCTGATTGCAGAGTAAAAGTTGCAACTGTGTAATCCCCTTTGTTCAGGTTGCCAATAATAACAGAGCTTGAACCACTAACTCTCCAACCATCCTGCTTGGGGATTATTACTGAAACAGAATATGCAGGGTTGCTTCCAATGTTTGCAATACTAAAAGAGGTTTCAGTACCAGAACTCTCTGAGAAAGCAACATCAAAATCAGTTTCTCCGCCAACATATATCCCTGCAATTGTTGAAATCTCCTCTTCTTCTCCTGTAGCAGGATCTTCATAAGTTAAGTGTAAGTCTAATTTGTACAAGCCAGGGTCTGCATTTGTATCAGCAATAACATCATATTCTAGCTCAACACTTTCCCCTATATCAATATACTTAATGTATTTTGTATCATCAGAACCAACAGGAAGCACTATGTCATCCTCATTCTCCCATGAAAAAGTCAAATCCCTTAATGGAGCAGACCCTACATTATTAATAGTAAAAGTCATAGGAGTTTGTCTTCCAGGAACAAGTTGAACTTTGTCAATATAGATTATCTCAGCACTCTCCCTGCTCTGAATATCAATACTAAAGGTTCTTTCTGTCCTAAATATTTCTCTTTTTCCTTCTTCATACTCCCATATCTTCAAACCATACTGGCCTTCAGTTGCATCCTTGTTCACCCTGAGCTTAAACTTAACTATCTTCATGTCTTCTCCTGACTGATAAGCTCGTATAGTACCTACATCCCGAACAAGTCCTTCGCCCGAGATCTCTTCAAAAGGATAATCAGGAATAACTTCTAACACAAGGTTTTCAGCAGCCACGCCTCCTTGATTTTCCATACCAATCCTTAGCTCTACAATGTCTCCTGTGATTGCCGGGTCAGGATCCTGATTCACCAGGCTAAGAGTGATGTCCTTTATGTCCTCAATGTCTGCAAACACTGAGTTTGAGAACAAACCTATCATTAAAACTAATATCAGGCTTACAAAAACAAATTTCTTTTCCATTTTTTTAGCACCTCATTATCTTGTTTATTTTTTATTCAAATTCAGGCCTTGTCCAGTTCCCTGGCGGCCTGTTTCTTTGTGGTAAAAAACTGCACAACTCATTATCAGGATTAATTTCTCTGCAATAATACCCGCACTCCATCATGTGCTCAGCGCGGTACTCGCTTACTTCTTCTTGGCTTTGAGCATTCTCAAAAAAATCAGTGACTTGGTTTATGCTCTCATTATCAAAAGTAAAGTTCCTGTTCATTCTATCCCTATCAGGTATGTTCTCCCAGTTAGGCATGCCATCCCTGTTAGGAAAGCCTCTTCTGTTATCATATGGGCTGGAACAGCCAGTAGTAATAAGTAATCCTGCAATCAAAATCAAAATCCAGGCAAATCTCATTTTCTAACACTCTTAAATTCCTTCATATTACCCTTTTGTTTAACACTAAGTATTTTGCCATCCTTTAATTCAACAAGAGTATGGGCATATAATGCAAGCTTTAAATCATGAGTGACTAGAAGGATTGTTTTTCCTTTTTCCTTCCATAACTTGTAAAGAATTTGCATAATCTCTTTACCAGTAACACTATCAAGGGCGCCCGTAATTTCATCAGCAAGAATAATCTCTGGGTCACCAACCAAAGATCTGGCAATTGATACTCTTTGCTGCTCACCTCCAGAAAGCTGGGTAGGAAGATTATTCATCTTATCTCCAAGCCCCACCAGGTTTAGAACTTCTCTTGCTCTTTGCACAGCAATTCTATCAGGAATCTCCTGTAATTCCAAAGGCAGAAGAACATTCGAAAATGCATCCATAGTTGGTATTAAGTTATACAGTTGAAAGATAAAACCAATTGTGATTCCTCTTAAAGATGCTAGGTCAGATTCTTTTAACTTGCTTATATCCCTTGATTTTAAAAAGATTTTTCCTTTTGTAGGCATATCCAAGCAACCAACCAAGTTCATCATGGTTGATTTGCCGCTTCCAGAAGCACCAATAATAGCAACAAAATCTCCCTTGTTAATATTTAAGGTAATCCCCCTAAGGGCAGGAACCTTTACCTCTCCCATCTGATAAATCTTCCACACATCCTTAAGTACAACAAGGGGTTCTTTTTTCATACTTCAAACAATCTATCAGAAACCATTTATAAAGAAAATGGACTGTAAGTCCACATTTTTTATAAAACTTTAAATAGAAACCAGAATTAGCAAAGGTGATAATATGGCAAGACCCCCATTTATGGACCCAAACTTTCTGGTGATTGAACTGATTTTTTCAGCTATTGTAATACTGCTGGCCTTATTAATCTATTTCAGGACAAAAGAAATGTATGCATTGACAAAACACAGAGGAATAAATTACTTCAGAAATGCATTCTTATTCTTTGGATTGGCATATTTTTTTAGGTTTGTATTTCATTTATTCAGAATAAGCAGGTTTCTTTTTGATATCAATATTTCAAGGCAAATAATTGCTCCTGCATCCCTGGTATTAACAAGTTATCTGAGCACCATGGCAATATTCTTCTTAGTGCTAAGCACGTTATGGAAGAAAACCAAGGATAAACCACTTCTACAAGTTGCCCAAGGAATTGCAATCATAATAGCAGTGCTGGTGGCTGTGTTTAGAACGCCTGAAATCCTAACAATAGCACAACTAATCTTGTTGGTGTTTGCAGTTATTATGAGCTACTTTAGTTATAAGAAATCCAAAAAGCATTCCCGGTTGTTTATTATTTACATCTTGTTATTCATAATATGGATATTCAACATATCTGTGCTAGGCCCAATCTGGTTCCTGCCCTTTGGACTAAGAATGCTGTCGCCATTAATATCAATCATCCTCTTCGCAATCATTTATTTCAGAGTAAGCAAGTGGACAAAATGACTAAAAAAAGAGAGCGCTTAGAAGTAATCTACGATATTTTAAGAATAATTCAGAGTCAACATAACTCTATCAAGCCTACGCCACTACTTAGGTACTCAAACCTTTCATCCCAGAGTTTCTTTGATTACTTGAATGAACTTCTAAAAAAAGAATTTGTAAAAGAAATCACTAATAAAAAAGGAAGAAAATATATAACCTTAACAGATAAAGGATTCAAATACTTAGAAAAGTACAAGCTAATTCTTGGATTTATAGATGAGTTTGAATTATGAGAATGCACTAACCGGAAACATCAATGAACATACTCAAACCCATTTGAGCCTCTTATTTCTTTTTGTTCTCCTTCTGCGCTTATATGGTGTGTTTTTGCACAGTTCAAGCAGTAAGCATCAAAGAAATGTATTTTTGAGTATGCATATATGTTTTGCTTGGAAGCAAAAGCCCTGAATAATAAGTTATTGCAGTTCAGGCACCTCTCTTGTTCTTGTGTTTCTCTAAAAATAAAGCCAAGAAGTTCTTTAAGATAATCTTCAAACTTTTTGTAATGCACAGAATGATTCAGATAAACAGCAATTAAATTTTTCAAGGCATCATGAGTAATGAGTAACTCAGGATTCTCGTTCCTGCTAATAATTAAAGAACAAATCTTATCGATTTGTTTGGGGTCATCAGACTGGATATACATCTTTTTTATTTTTTTCAAAACATCATGATACTTAACTTGCATTTTGACAAGGTATATATAAAAGATTAAATAATGTTTCGGTTTGAGAACTCAAATAAGTAAAAAACTGCGCCGACCAGGAACTGAAAGAAAGTTGGTAAAGAGGCTCATCAATTCACACAGCCTGTTTTGACTTAATCCTTGAAAACCCTATCCTCCATACATTAATAAAATATGACAAAAGGAAAGGAACCACAAACTTAAAAGCAATAGTCGTGCCTATCAGAACAGAATAAAGGCTTGATTGAATAAGCCCGTTCTCAAACAAGAGTTTAATAATAACAATGCTGGTGCTGAACTTCACTGAAAGGCTTATGCCCAACACTATTGATTTTCGCCATCCCAAAACCTTTCTGCCAACAAAGTAGCTAGTAAGTATCTTGGTAATATTTGTCATTGCTATAATGAGCAGGACCAAGAATGGAAATTTAAAAAGATAATTTACATCAGTACTAATGCCCACCCAAAGAAAAAATATTGGAGCAAAGAATCCATAAGCCATTGTTTTAATTTCAGAATCAATGAATCTTAATTTATCCTGAGGAACAATATTTCTCAAGGCAATGCCTGCAAGAAGAGCCCCCAATGCTACTGACTCAACATACTTTCCAATTCCTACAAAAAGAAATATGAAGAAGATTATAAAGAGGAAAAAAGAAGGGATGTCCTTGAACTTAAAAGAATGGATTTTCTTCTGCAAGCCAACAAAAATAAATACCAGACCAAAAAGGAGAAGCAGAATAAGAAGGTTAAGCCCTATATTGAAATGAGCATGGCCAGCTGATCTGCCAATAAATGCGACAGCAACAATGATGGTGATTACCTCAATAATATCATCCAAAACACCCACCCCTAGTATGGTCTGCCCAAGCCTGGTCTTAACCAGCTTGAACTCATCTAGAATAGGTAATAAAACAGCCTCACCAACAGTTGCGAAAGAAGAAGCTACAAGAAATGCAATCAGCCAAGGAGTATCAAAGACATAATGAATTATGAAACCGCCAACAATAGCCTCTGCAGCAATAACAGCAAAGGTAGTCTTGAAAATAAATCCTTTCTGTTGGAAAATCCTCTTAACATTAAGCTCAAAACCGATTATGAAAAGAAGAAAAATCATCCCTAGTTCTGCCAGAAAACCAAAAGAAGAAGAGGAAGTAACCTCTGGGAAAGGATTATAAGCAGCTAAGCCCAGGCCAATAAGAAGAGCAGAGAAAATCCATGGAACGCGAATCTTTTCCAGTAATCTCCCTATAATAAAGGTTACCAGAAAAACCAGTGCTAAAAAGAGTATAAGGTTCATTAATATCTCCTTTAATCCTGCTCCAAAAGAGCAATATAAGCATAATATAAAGTTGACAAGATACAACAATAAGCATTACACAGATTTGATACTATAAAAAAGTTTCGAAGGAGGAAGTATGCGCCGACCAGGCCTCTCAGAACATCGCTGGCGTAACAAACACTTCTAACAGCGCCGCTATAAATAATATTCCTAAACTTAATAACAACAAATCTGCTGAATCTAATAAGATGTGTTCAAACTTGGTTGTTCCAAAGTCATGCTTAATAACAGCAATACCAATAATTCCCCCGGCAAGACCTCCTACAAAGTAGGCTAGAATCTCAGGCACACCATGAACAGCATACCTTAGCAGTCCAATACTAATAACTTGGAAATAATGCGCTATTCTCTCAAAGCCTACAAGTGTGGCTGCGTTTGCAATTCCTGACCTTATGGAGTAACCTATGGCTGTGCCTATAACAGAGGCGTTCCAGGTAAGAATAAAGATTGCTCCTGAGCCATAGATGAATGAGAATAATATGCAGAAGATAAGCACCTTTACATTATTAAGGAATATCTTAGAGAAATAACTCATGTTAGCAGTAAAACTAAGGTGGGCTGTTACTTTGCTATTAATGGCATTAATAGTGGCTGTTTGAGTCTGAAAAAGAATACTAACTGTGCTTGAGGATACAACAACATACCAGAAAGCAAAGGCAATGGTTGCTCCTATGAATAAGAAGATAAAAGCCCTTAAGGCTTTGCTGTGCTCTTTTAACAACCATTTCTCTTCCATGCCTTCAAGGTCTTTCTCTTCCTCCATCTTAATAGTGTTAAATATTAAGGGCAGGGCTGCCATTGCTGTTAAGAACACCATTATCAGGCTTGCCTGTGCCTTAAAAATCCACAGACTAAGAATAATGGACGCACTGCTAAAGACCGCTCCTAATAATAAGAGTCTTGAAGGTCTTTGCTCTGCTTTAAAAGGAGTGATTAGGGATTCAAGCACCATGGTTTATTCTCTGGCTTTTGAGTTTATAAACCTTTTGGAAGGGAGAAGTTTGTTTGCCAGCCAATAATGAGTATCTTATTATTAGAAAGATTTAAGAGTTAATGTAACTTTCTTAACCAGTCATGACAATACATTTTGCAGTTAGTTTTTTTGATGAAAAAACAGAAGATGCAGGATATCTATTAGGTTCTGATAGCAATTGGGATAGAGAAAGGAAGATTGAACTTGGTTTAGAAAAAATAACAATTGAAGCAGAAAAAGACTTTCCTTATTTTGCAGATAAGGTTTTTAAGGGAGAAAAACATATTGGCATCTTTAGTGGTAAACCCCCTTTGCTTGCGTTTTCTATGAATCAATGGGCTATTCTACATCAGTCAATAGAAAAAAAGAATGAGAAAGGAAAAGAAAGTGATAAAGATAAAATACAATCAACAGACTCGGCTCTTCGTTTCGATGCACTAAACCATGTTTTTGATAATATAGGTAATAACACAAACTACTCTCAGATCGAGTTCTTGAAAGCAATGGGAGAGCAAAAAGCAACCTATAGTTTATTAATCGCAACTCAGAGAAATGACGTTTTAGAACTTTTTGTTGTCTCAAATGAAAAAGGTTTAGAATTAAAAAAAGATGCTGCGTGCCAGCTACATAAGATAGAAAAGACTGCTTTGGATAAGCACAAGAACTCTATGTTCTGGATTTATGGGCCTGGAGTACCCTCATCGCTTGAGTTAACACCCAAGGGCTATTATGAATGTGAATATAAAAAAAAGTTGAATTTAAGAGAGGCTAAGAGTGTTACGTTAAGCCATTTACAACCTTCAGGAATAATGAAAAAATTAATAATCGGCACTAATGAAAATTATGACCCAGGACCATCAAATATATACCTTGTAAGTTATAAACGCTTAGAAAAATTAAAAACACCAAATTTGGTGTAGCAACCGCCAATACGGGCTTGGCGTAAAAGCTCTTTTCTAAATATCTACAACTACTCCGGCTAAAACAAAGCCTTTATATACAACTCTTTTTTCTCCTACCACCATGGAAGACTACAAAGCATTGTTGGAGCGTGGAAAAAAGGCTTTGCCTGAGACTATGCAGAGCACTGAAAGATTTATTATCCCAAAGATTAGAGGACACATCCAAGGGAACAGGACCATTCTTAGCAACTTCATGCAGATAGCCCAGTATCTGGGTAGAAAACCAGAGCACATGTTGAAGTATGTGCTAAAGGAACTGGCTGCGCCTGGCGAGATAAAGAAGCATTTCGTTCTCCTAGGAACCAAGGTTCCTGCTGGCCGCATAAATGAGAAAATACAGAGGTATGCGGATACTTTTGTGGTGTGCAGAGAGTGTGGTAAGCCTGATACTAAAATGATAAAGGAAGGGAGCGTATATTTTATTAAGTGCCAGGCTTGCGGCGCAAGGCATTCTGTTTATTCAAAAATTTAAGAACAGAATATGATAAGACTTCATTTTTTTATTTCTGGAGATGTGCAGGGAGTTTTTTACAGACACAACGCTGCTAAGAAAGCAAAACAGCTTGGATTAAGGGGTTTTGTAAGAAACCTTCCTGACAGCAGAGTAGAGGTGCTGGTTGAAGGAGATAAAAACAAGGTTTATGAACTTCTATATTTCTGTAAGGACAACCCTGGTTATTCAAAGGTTAAAGGTGTTGAGTTAAAAGAGGAGAAAGAAATAAAGGAAGCTGGGTTTATTGATTTTGAGATTGGGTGGTGAGCCAAGCCCCAAGAGCCTCTTGCCTCTCTTTCGCTCTGCCAAAAACACTCTCAACTCTCTGCTTCAAGAGTTCAAGACTCTGCTTCATATAAACAGGAACATTATACTTCTCTGCTAACTTCATGCTTAGCTCCAAGTACTTTATCACAAAGCCTTCAGATACAGTAAATATTATCTTGCCATCACACTCAGAGCACTTACCAGATAAAGGCGGCCTTCTGAATTTTTCATTGCAACCAACACACCTAAACTCTTGTTGCGAGAATTTCCTTAAGTTACCCTTAGTATCTTTCATGAAGTGTTTATCTATGACCAATCTTGCAACGTCTGATGTGTCAACTGCTCTTATCTTTTCTGCCAAGCCCATTTGCCCTTTTAATTTATCCTCCATACTAGGCAGTAGTTTATAAGCAGAGCAAAGCACGCCCTTATTAATATCATTCGTGTCGTGCGTAAATCCCATTTTCTTATATTGCAACGGTTTTCCTAGCACGTGGCTCACCTGTTTTATCTTTACCTCCCAAGGCATTTTGTACTCTTTGCATGCTTTATAGAATTCAAGAGGATACTTCCATACTATATCCATGTTAAACACCATGTCATCAACCTCTGAAGGATTAAGAATATAGGTCAGGACTAAAGGGGCATCCATGGTGCTTCCCCTGCTCTCAGGCAGATATTTTTTTGAAAAATTGAGAAGGGCGTCCATTAAAAGGAGAATACACCCCTCATCACCATCACAATCCCGTCTCATGGCTGCATGTACATAGGGATGTGCCACAAAGCCCTGGGATTTTGAAAAGCCAATTATTCTGCACAGGATGCCTGCAGAGGTGTGAGGCGCAAGCCCCACAGCCAGATGACCTATAAGGTCTTCTTTTGTTTTCATAGAATAAAAGGGTTTCATGTCATAAAGCTTTGCCAGTAACTCATCAATAAAACAGGCGGTTCTGAACAGAATCTCATTTGCAGGTTCCTCAGGAGAAACAGGACTGCAGGGCAGAAGAATATCTTGGGGTTTTAGCTCAAGTATCTGCTCCTCTGAAACAAGCGCATTACCGTGGATATCTTGAGAATATCCAAGTTCTTTAAGCTTTTCAACACTCACAGCTGCTTCTTTTGGTTTGAAATGAGTTAAGGGTATTTCAGAGCAGTCATATCTTATTGTGCCGTCTTTATTAACATAGATTTTGTGCTTGGCCCGCAGGATTCCTTTAATCAAATTCTCTGAGATGTGCTCTTTGTTACTGGTGCCTCGCACGCCTTTTATTAAGTCTGGGAAGATGTTTGTGCCTAATTTTTTAAGGAGCAAGGGAAAGCTTTCTTTTATGTTAAAGGTTGTTGTCTTGTAAGGCAATAACTTTTCATAACATTTTTCTCCACTAACAAAATGATATTTTCTTTCATTACCATTAATGTCTTTCTCTACAACTTCTTTCACTAATTTACTTAAAAACCCGCATTTCTGGCAATGATTCATTTGCTCTGCTGGCTTATCACATATCTCACAAACACTGAAAACAGTCTCTTTTTGACAACGCTTGCAGTAATAAGATGCGAATTGCGCGTTTATCTCTCCTTTTTCAAGGGCTGACTGAAAAGACCTGAACTTGCCTCCTTCTTTTCCCACAGGAAATAATACATGGGGGCTGCCTGTTAGCTTTCTCATCTTGGCTTTTTCAGGTCTGCCCATTCTTGAACCAATAAAACAGCCGCCTTTATCTCTTATTTCCAAGTCACTAAGCTGGTTTATCAACTCAAGGGTTGTTATCTTATTTTCTTTTTTGTTTTTAAGACGCTCATCTATTAATAACCCTGCTTTCTCAAAATCCTGCTTCTCATTCACGCCCAGATTTCCAAGCAAGGCCTTTGCATTTTCCTTCTCAACAATCACAAACTCGTTGTTAATAAGAGAATGAGGCGCGCCTATAAGCTCTAAATATCTTTTCTCCTCTGCTTTAGGAAGAATAATTTTGGTGTTCTTTTCTTCCTTAGTAATTTCTGCGTGTTGTGCAAACCATTTAACCAAATCTTTTAACTGCTTTGGTGTGATGCTGTTCCAATAAAAGATGTGTTGAGGATGAAGAGGAATTCCTAACCTCTTGCTTAGCTCACGTGCAGCATTAAAAGAGATTTTGGTTCTTAGAGGTTTGTTAAAGAGCAGTTCTAGTTTTTCCTTGTTAATATCAACCAACTCACTTACTTTATCAAGGTCAAAGATGCCAAACAAATATGTGCAGGCTTGTTCTAATTCAAGCACCCATTCTTCCTGTACATAACCTGAAGGTATTAGGGCGTGCGCTCTGTCAAAGAAATCACCGTAATTAATAAGAACATCGCCTAGGCAAAGGATTTCCTCAATTTCTCCTTTAAGTTCCTTGGCTTGTTTTTCTGTTTCAACAAAAACAACAGAGCCATCCCTTAACTTAACAATTGGTCCGTCAATAGAATCACAAGAAGTAAAAACCGTTGCTTTGCCAGGCCTCTCAACCTTGAGCTGAGTAGCAATTGCAATAAAGTCATCAAGTACCTGCATGGTGGCTGGGTGAATGCTCTGGCCAGAATAGCCAGAGGTTCTTGAACGACCATATCTAAGCCTGAACGCTCCGTTTGCAAGAGGATGCCCAAGCACAGGTCTGCCAGCAACTAGGTCTGTAATATAGGTGAAATCTGGTTTTATTTTTTCAGCTTTTTTATCCTCCTCACCAATTTCCTTTTCATCTTTTTCTCTAATCCCTTCTCTTGCCTTGGCCTTTTTCTGGATTTCAATAAATTCCTCTAAAAAAGACCAGTGCTCCATCCCTGTCTCTGCGCCCCATTTCTCTAGTTTGGCCCAAAGCTTAGGTCCTTTTAATGGCAGCCCTGCACTATAGACAAGGCAGTAGCCGCTTCTAATCCTGTTTGTATTTACGCGAGGCAGGTCTTTAAGAGTGACATTTGAGATTTCGTATTTTTCAGAAGGGTCCCCTGATATTTCAACAGGAACGTGTTTTACAAGGAAATCTGTTTCTTCTTTTGAAGGGTAATACTGTAGGTTTGTAACATACTCATGATAATCAGAGAGTTCTGCATAGCATCTCTGGATTTCTTTTTCTGTAGGATCATACTCTGCATAACCCGTCTTCTTTCTCACATAATCTCCTATTAAAACGCACACTGCAGAAGCAGTGCCCCCTGCTGCTCTTACAGGGCCTGAAAAGTACATACAGAAATATTCTCCTTTCCCATCATTCCTCTTCTTTAACTCTAGTTTTGTAAAGCCTTCAAGAGGAGCTGAAACAGCGCCCATAGTAACATAGGCAAAGCCTGTTCTTATCCCCACTTCCATTGCCTCTCTTTTGTCCTGAAATTTACAAAATTTTTCCTGCGCAACTTCAAGAGCAATTTCAAAGGCAACCCTCCAATCAAGCATCCCATACTTTTTTTCTAGTTCATCAAGCCTCTTAATGGCCCCCGAGCCTTGTAGTTGAGGAGCAACCACGCTTATAAGACCAATTACTCTTTCAGCAAGGTTCTTTGCCAGCACAACCTCTGGCTTGGTACTAGGGTCATATCCTTTGCTTCTTGCCTTTGAAGCTATTTTGTATGCTTCCAAGGTTGCTTTTTCTAGTTGCTCAAAGTATTTTTTCATTTTCCTGTGTTTTTTTGCTTTTATTCTTTCAAAAAATTAATTATCTTGACCTCTCTTGTTTTAAGATTAATTAAAGGAATCTTGGCTGGTTGGGGTTCAAGCCCTCTTTTCTCTTGGTCCTCTGTAATATCTGTCCAACAAGAAGCATTTATTAGGGTTATATTCTTATAATTGCTAACGCTTAGCCTGTGAATGTGTCCTGTTATAAAGAAATCAGGAATTCGGTCTATTACCAAAGGATCTGCTTCAGAGTCAGGCACATAAAGGTTGGATGTGTGGGTTGGTGCCAAGTGCCTTTTTTGGAGTAATAGTTTCATGATAAGGTCTGGTCTTTTCTGGCCCCCTTTTGAGCGAATGCTCTCAACATTATCAGCATAATAAGTGAGTGAATAACCATGGTACAGCAATAAATCAAAACCAGGAAAGCCTTCTGTTGCTCCTATATTAATAAATGCAGGGTTGCTGAGGAGGTGCACATTAGGAAGTTTTTGCAGGCTCTCAGCATATTTGTGGAGTAGGGGGGGTTGGGGTTCTGAAATCCTGCCAGCATCATGGTTCCCAGGACACACAAGAACTATGATGTCTTCAGGGATTTTTTTAAGATACTCTGTAAATAAGTCATACTGCTCTTTTATGTCTTTTATTTCCAAATCCTTTTCTTGAAAAGGATAAATCCCCACTCCTTCTACCAAGTCACCTATAATTACCAAGTACTTAACCTTGGAAGCTATTTCTCTTTGTTCCTTGTTTCCCTTCTCCTGGTTAATCCATTTAATGAAGTCATCAAACTCTTTTTTTAAAAATGCTTTTGAACCAAAATGAGGGTCTCCTAATATTGCAAGGCACTCTTCTTCAGGGCTTTTTCTTAATTCTTTTGTAAGTGGAATCTCAGGTACAAAGATTCTGTTAGCAAAAACAGCGCCTCCTAAGCAGATGCCTTCAACACCTATGGCTTCGTCCAATACTAGTTCTTTAGCAGATTCATAAGCATCCTTATATTTATTACTTATAACAATGTTTATCACGCCTGTCGGGTCCTCTAGTTTTATTACATACTTGTTTGTCTTGGTTATTGATTTATCATATACTAATCCAATAATAGCAACTCTTTCTTTGCTGCTTTTGACGGTTTTTACCCGACCAATACTTATAACGTTCTGTAGTTCTTGCCTTTGCCTTAGAAAAGCAGATAAGACTTCAAACCTCTTGTTAAAATAATTAACAAAATCATTTACTGTTATTTTCCCTGGTTGCTTGTTATAAGAAAATAGGATATTAACCTTCCGGGGTTTTTTTTCAGAGAGCAAGCCCAGTTTCTCAAGAAAGGCTTTATTAATAATAGGCGTTCCTTCTAAGTGTTTGTCCTCTATTTGTGAAAGCTTTTCTAAAAGTACAGAATCCTTCACCACCTCTGGGCTTAGAAGGATTCCTTTTTCCAAAAAAGATTTAACAAGGCTCATTTTCAAAACAAAAAACCTCACCCAAAAATATCGTCTTCTAATATTTTTTTTATTCTTTGTTCAATAGAAGTTGGTAGTATAAGACTTATATCTCTAGTTCTCCCAAACCTGCCTTTTGATATTACTTTTGCATTGATTATTCCTAGCATGTCAAGCTCTGCAATAATATCAGACACTCGTCTTTGAGTAAGGGGTCTTAGGCCTATTTTATTACATAAATTTCTGTACATATCATACACATCTCCTGTTTGAATAAAGGCGTTTTTTGAGTTGTTCTTGTTAAGCATGATAGAGTAAAGGGTAATTTGGAATTGTTTTGGCTGGTTTTTCACTAACTCTAATATTCTGTCACGTTCAATAGTGTCTTCTGCTTCATCAATGTTCTTCATAGTTATTTTTTCAGCTCCTTTTCTCTCTGCTAACTCCCCCGCTACTCTTAGAAGCTCAAGGGCTCTTCGAGCATCCCCGTGCTCTCTTGCTGCATAAGCAGCGCATTTCTGAATAACTCCTTCTTCTAACACCCCTTCTTTAAATGCTTCTGATGCTCTTTCTTTCAATATGTCTTGGAGTTGCACAGCATTGTAAGGTGGAAAAATTACCTCTTCTTCACTTAAAGAACTCTTAACCCTTGGGTCTAAGTTGTTGGAGAAGATTAAATCATTACTTATGCCTAGTAGGCATGTCTGGGAATTTTTTAACTCTGTGTTTATTCTTGTAAGATTATAGATTAATCCATCACCTGCTTTTTTTACAAGTTGATCTATTTCATCCAGTATGATAATTATTGTTTTGTTTTCTTCATCCAAGGTCTTAAAGAAGATGTTATACACTTCATCTGTGGGCAAGCCTGTGGGGGGGATTTCCTTCCCAAACTCTCTTGTAAGCTGGGCTATGAGCCGGTACTCTGTGTCTGCTACTTTTTTTAATTTACAATTAATATAGATTATTTTAAGAGGAATTTTTTTGTTATCTGAAAGAGTGAGCATTTGCTCTGCCAAGTAACGCACTGAGAGGGTCTTACCTGTTCCTGTTTTGCCATAAATAAATATGTTTGAAGGCTTCTCTATTCTTAAAGCAGGGGATAATATGTTTGCTATCTGGGTTATTTGGTTGTCTCTGTGTTTTATTTCACTTGGTATGTATGTTGATTGTAGAACTTTTTTATTCTTGAATAAAGACTCTTTTTTGAGAAATTGCTCAAATATATTATCTAACTCCCTTTTCATAACTCTCACCAACCTCTTTCAAATACTTATTATTCAAGAAATCTCCAGAAGAAACCAAGGTTTATAAAGTTTGTTTTCCCCTGGAATATATTAACTAATATATATAAAAGAACATATAAGACGAAGCAAACCCCTGACGCCTTGATTTCTTATGGAGTTGTGGAGTGAGGAAATTAGGGATCTTATATTATTGATTACGATAATGTGAAGATGATGGTATAAATATGATTATGTGGATGAATTGAGTTGAATATAATAAGTAGTATAGATATAATGGTGTGGATGAATTGAGTTGAATATAATAAGTAGTATAGATATAATGGTGTGGATGAATTGAGTTAAATATAATAATATAAATAAAATAAATACAGTGAATAAAAATGAATAAATAAATAAATTTTTCAATATCGAAATTATTTCATTAGGAATAAAATGAGTTAAAACAACAAATGGAAAATAAAACCAAAATGACTCTAACAATTTTCTAGAAGAAACAAAGG